>NZ_JBYTCE010000004.1:0-347312 GCF_058789975.1 Paenibacillus sp. FW104-T2
ACAAATTAAGACGATAATATCTATGTTTCTTACTTGATCATGTTTTTATTTCATACATGTAGAAACGATAAATTACTTCGAAGGGGAAGTCATGTAAAATGTTCTCAACGCTCAAAAAAATGGTAAGTACTCTGCTTGTAACCGTACTGACGGTTACTTCTGCCTCTGCTGTTTACGCAGAAGCAGGCACAAATTCTCCAGGGGACAGTGCATCGCTTGTAAGCACCTCGATTACGATTCAAAGCACACGCAATCCATCCTCAGAAACCGACCCAGTAACGTTCGTAGCCTCGGTCTTTAGGGATCGCTCTTCTACTGTTCAGGAGGACCCAACAGGTACGGTAACAATTAAGGACGGGGACACCGTAATTGGCACTGCAAGTGTAGTGAATGATTCCATACCTAGCAGAGCACTGATTTCGGTAAGAAGTCTTGATGCTGGAGAACATGAGATCACAGCTGAGTATAGTGGCAACAGCACATTCAGCGGCAGTACTTCCAGTCCAATTATACAAACGGTATCCACTACGGTGACACCTCCTTCGGAACATCCGACGGTCACGGAGGTTACTTACCTCAATTCCCCTCGGTCAGGGGAACCGTTTACGCTTGATATAAGTACAAAAACAGACCCGCAATTCTCCCGAGATATCGCTGGAACAGTCATCCTTATGGACGGTGACAAGGAATTAGCTGCGCTTCCGATGTTTCCTAAAGGGGTTTTCAATGGTCATGCCAGAACGTCATATACGATAAGCAACCTAAGTGTTGGAGAACACCACATTACAGCTAAATATTATGGTGATACCAGATACGGTATTGCTGATAGTGTCTCAGATATAGTGCTCCAAGTGGCAGAAGGAAATGGTATCAATACGCCAACCCCTACACCACCAAATGGAGGAGGCACAACTCCTCCGGAGGGAAGTGAAAACCTGTTTAATACAACCGTTTCGATTGAAAGCACACGCAACCCGGCTTCAGAAGGAGAGCCGATTGCGTTTATGGCTAGAGTCAGCAGAAACTATAAGGATACGTACGACATGCCGACAGGCACGGTTACCTTCAAGGATGGAGATATCGTGCTTGGTACTGCTGAGATCGGAACAGACGTAACCAAACCGGATCTGGCATTTTATTCGGTAAGAAGCTTAAGTGCTGGAGAGCATCAAATTACCGCGGAGTACAATGGAAACCGCATCTTCAATGGCAGCACTTCAGCTCCGCTAACCCAAACGATAACAACTGAAGCAGCTTCTGCAACAGAACACCCGACGGTGACGAAGGTTACCAGTTATCTGAACCCGTCCAAGTATGGAAACGCGGTAACCTTTTACGTAAGAACAGAGACAAAACCACAAATATCCCGTGATATTGCAGGATCTGTAATCCTCATGGATGGCGACACGGAATTAGCTACCCTTGCCATGTGGCCGGACGGTGTTGCGAATGGTGTGGCCAAAGCCTATTTCACAACAAGTGATCTAAGTGTCGGAGATCACCCGATCACGGCTAAATATTACGGCGATGCCAGACACAGTGTAGCTGACAGCACCTCTGAGGTGATGGTGCAAGTTGTCCAAGGAAGCGGTGGTAGTACAACACCGTCCAATCCACCTACGGTACCAGGTGGCGACACAACTCCATCCAGTCCAACGACAGGTTCGAGTTCAGGTTCAGGTTCGACCCCAACCTCTCCTGTTAATTCTAAACCGGAAGAACCAGCTGTACCTGGAACAACAACAGAGCAGCCAAGCACGCCGGAAAAATCCGAGGATTACCAGGATCCCAACGATATTTTCAGAAGCCGGGTGGTGAACGCAGATAGCAACGTAATTGCCGGTGTTCAATCCAGAATCGCTGAGATCCTCAGCAAAGGGGATGAATTCGTAACCTTACAGTTTGGTGATGTTCAACACCATTGGGCGATACCGTCTATCGAAAAATTGACCAAGCTGCGCGTAATCAAGGGTTACCCTACTGGCGGGTTCGAGCCAGATGAACAGATTACCCGTGCAGAATTTGCAGCCATGATCAATCGTGCGTTTGTGGATATGGCATCACGTGAAGTGAGCCTGAATGAAGAGGATTTCGCAGCATACCGTGATATTAACAATCGCTGGTCTACCAATGACCTCAAAAGACTTGTAGCCGTTGGCGTATTAAACGGATACGAGGACGGTTCGATTCGTCCGGATAAAACCATTTCCCGTCAGGAAATGGCTCTGATCATCACACGTGTATTAAATTCGCTTATCCTTAATATTGATACAACCAATGTACAATTTGCTGATTTAAATGGAGCATTTGGTGCAGATGCCATCCGAAAAGCTGCTGCTCTGGGAATCTTCGAAGGTAAAAATGAGCGTTCCTTTGACCCGAACGGCGGAGCAACGCGCGCAGAAGCAATTGAAACCATTTTGAAGACTTATCGTTTAAGTCCAGCCATCAAAGAGTCATTGGAAAATTTGAAGTAAGGAAGCCGGTTTAGACATCATTTCCAATATCTATTTTTAACTGCCTTATAACATCTCAAAAACCGCTAACGAAAGATACGTTAGCGGTTTTTACTTCGTTAAACGATTCCCCGGCATTCGAATGCCGCGCCATCCACTTACATCACATTGTCCATATGTATTATCACCGACAGCAACCAACGTACCGTCTGATTTAAGTCCCACGGTATGGGCACAACCTGCGCCAATGGCGATGATATCATGCCAGTCACTTACATTACACTGACCATACGTATTCCAGCCTACAGCTGTAACCGTACCGTCTGCTTTCAGGCCAATCGTATGATTACTTCCCACCGCTATTGCCACCATCCCATGCCAGCTGCCTACATCACATTGACCATGTTTATTACTACCCACAGCCATTACTGTGCCGTCTGATTGCAGACCAGCCGAATGGAGATAACCCGCAGCGACCATTACAACATTACGCCAGCCAGTGACTTCACATTGGCGATATCGGTTATTCCCTACAGCCAGCACTGTTCCGTCAGCTTTCAGGCCGAGGGTATGCCAGTCTCCTGCAGTTACTGCCACGATATCATTCCAATGACTTACCTGACATTGACCTTCTTGATGCCGACCGACGGCGACCACCATACCATCCGACTGAAGACCGATGGTGTGGCGCCAACCTGCCGCAATGGCTACAATATCGTACCAGTCGGTTACCTCGCACTGGCGGTCCTTATTCCAACCCACAGCTGACACGGTGCCATCCAATTTCAGTGCTATAGTGTGGACATTGCCTGTATTTTTCGCCATATGTACATTACCTGCTGCGACCGCAATGATATCCTGCCAGCCGCTTACTTCACATTGGCCCATTTTATTATCACCCACAGCCATCACCAGACCGTCAGATGTAAGGCCAACGGTATGACGGCGCCCCGCTGCTATCGGATCTTGGGACCACTTTTTCACCTGCAACCTTGCCTTATTCAGGGAACCATGTTCCATGCTGAAGTACCTCCCTTGAAGCGAAGTTTCTTGTGATAGTCCATTTCTTTACTTAACTTTCCTGAACTACTCCTCTTTTTGTCTGAAACACATCTTACCAATAAGAAGCCCTGTGCCCGAGGAACAAATCAAATATCCAAAGAACAAAAAAACCAAGAAAACATCATGAAGATCTTCAGGAATCTGAAGTACACCTTCAAACCAAGCCAAACGAAAAGGATACAGAAGTGCTACCCAGATGATCAGCAAGACAAGAATAAAATTAATGATTTTCCTCACTGTAATGATCCTTTCAAGCCTGTATGGTGTCCGTTATGTTATACCAATAATACTTCAATCAGGATGGTTTGTCTTTTTCTAGTTAAAACTGCAAAGAAGCCTCCACTCCACATTACGCGAAGCAGAGGCCGTATCCTTCCATTCTTCCTGCCTAGACTCAGCTGAGCGGCGCAGGCTCCACAACGTCCGGGATTTCCGGCAAACGCTGTTTGCGTTCCATCCCCAGACTGATCACAAGCCCAAGCAAACCCAGAGTCGCAATGACTGCTGCGTACAATGGTACGGAAATAAGTCCCGTATGCGTAATCGCAAACCCGCCAATATAGGCTCCACCTGCATTCCCCAGGTTAAACGCGGAGTGGCTCGATGTGGTCGCAAGCAGCGGTGCTTCGCGAGTCATATTCATGATTCGAATCTGCAGACCCGGCATAATCCCGAACGCCGCAACACCCCAGCAGAAGATTGTAATGACCGCCAAATATGGATTCTCCAGCGTCAAAGTGAGTGCAGCCAAAAGTACAGCCAGCACGCCGAAGTTGACCATGAGGGACGGCATCAGTTTCCAGTCGGCCAGGCGTCCACCCAGCATGTTCCCGAGCGTCACACCAACCCCGAACAGTACCAGTATCCACGTTACACTCTGCTCCGCAAAACCGCTGATATCCACTAACATGGGTGTAATATACGTAAATACCGCGAAGAGGCTTCCACAGCCCATGGCACCAATGAGCAATATTAATAGTACCTGCGGACGAACAAGATTACGGAACTGCTGTCCCAGGTTCGCCGGCTCCCCTTGCGAAATAGCCGGAATGAAACGAATGATGCCGATCAATGAGATGATGCCCAAAATGGTGATGGCTCCAAACGAGGATCTCCATCCAAGCTGTTGGCCGATAAACGTACCGAAGGGTACCCCAATGATATTCGCAATTGTAAGCCCTGCAAGCACAACGGACACCGCACCCGCCCTTCTCTCAGGTGCAACGAGACGAGTAGCCATGAGCGACCCTACACCAAGAAACGTGCCGTGTGCAAATGCCGTCAAAATGCGTGCCGAAATTAGCAAGCCATACGTTGGTGCAATGACGGATAGTGCGTTACCGATGATAAAAATGCACATCAGCAGGATCAGCAGTTTTTTCTGCGGTATTTTATGGGTAAACACGGTCAGAATGGGTGCGCCAACCGCGACACCCAGGGCATAGCCCGTAATCAACTGCCCTGCTTGAGGAATGCTCACATGCAGATCAGCAGCCACATTCGGCAGCAATCCCATAATGATAAATTCAGTCATCCCAATAGCGAATGCTCCTACCGTCAGGCATAGAAGGGATAACGGAAATGCCCCTCCTTTTCCCGATTTTGAAGCACGTCGTTCTGTCTTGTTCATATGATGTTCTCTTCTCCTGTCCATCTTCTGTCTCTTTTTTTGGTTATTCCTTGTTACGATTTCAGGACGACATTTGGGCTGCTTTTAGCCACATCGCCTCGTTTAAGGACTCGAACGTTTCCAGCATCGCAAGCTTGTTCTGCCACTGTGCCGGGATGCCGCTCCGACCATAATAAGCACCAGCTATCTGTCCGTACACCGCACCGGTTGTATCTGCATCATCACCGAGATTAACAGCTAAGAGCGCACCTTCTTCAAATGTGGAAGATTTATGGAACGCCCACAATGCGGCCTCCAACGAACGGACGACATAGCCGCTCCCCTGAATTTCAGGTGGCTCCTTATCGCAGTAAGATCCACGCACAATCTCTTCAATGGCTGGGGTAAAAGAAGCCTCACTCCTCCACTGACGGCATGTCTCCGGCAGCAGCATGGTACGCTTGTCCGCTCCACGCAGTCCAGCAACCAGTATAGCCGCCAGCACCTCGCAAGCTTCCACGCTTTCCGTGGCTGCATGGGTAGTGCGGGAGCTCAACTTCGCATAATGCACAGCATCCTGCGGATGGCCCGCATACACCATAGCGACTGGCGCAAGCCGCATAATTGATCCGTTACCAGCCGTCATTGGATCGACAGATCCGCTGTAAGGCTCTCCGGTCTTCCTGAACCTTTCCAGCGCATTTCGCGTAGCCCCGCCGATATCAAAGCATGTTCCGGTACTGCTCATGTAGCCGACCTCATACCAATTCGTGTATCTGCGCATCTGATCCGCCGGATCAAAATGTTCTTTTCTCACCAGACTTTCGGCCAGACATAGCGCCATTGACGTGTCATCCGTCCACTGTCCGGGAGCCAGGCCAAACACACCGCCCCCCACAATATCAGTTACAGGCTCAAATGTGCCTGGGCTGCTAAACTCCACTGTCGTTCCCAGTGCATCTCCTGCCGCTAGTCCAAGTAAGCATCCATTGAACCGATCCTTATCCAGCATCGCCGGTCCCTCCTCCGCATTCTTATTTCCAACATATCTCTTCCATTCTCCCACAGGGGCTGTTCTGTCGTAAAGAATTTTAAAAAGATGCAGCATGGCTTCTTCGAATCGTACAAATGTCCACGGGCTCTCTTCTATTATAAATGTGTCGAAAAAGGGGGAACGATTGTTATCTCTCCGTATCGCAAAAAAAAGTTTATTTTTTTACAACGGAGAAAACCGTTTTTTCAGTATACCGCTTACATGCATAGGTCATAAGACTTTGCCTCGTTCACCTTTTTCTGAAAACACGTCATTTATGTGCAAATTTTCAATGTAAACAATCATGACGCGCTTGACCCCTCACTTTGTCCCATGTTACGGTTTTATTAGCTTCAACGCATCATTTTTTCCAAATTTATATTACTGGACATGTAACTGCGTTAACTAATCTACCGCAAACAAAAGTAATACAGGAAAAATTTGATTTTCATTTTCTTTTCTGGCTACATCCCAAAACAAATTCTGAAACAGGAGGAACAAATTTATGATTAAGGCACTGGTTTTTGATTTCGATGGAACGATTATTGATACGGAGACAGCATGGTATATCGCTTTTCGTGATGCCTACAAGGAACACGGCGTGAACTTGACCCTGGAGATGTATTCGCAATGCATCGGTACCAGTCTGAAAACATTCAATCCCTATGAGTACCTCATCACAGATTTGAATCTTCCGATCGATCGGGAAGCGTTCAGGGAATCGGTTCAGCTGCAGCATGCTGCATTAATGAACAAGGAGCAGGTAAGACCAGGCATCCAGAATTACCTCGAAGCAGCACGCGAGGCTGGATTAAAATTGGCCGTTGCCTCAAGCTCCAAACGGGAGTGGGTCGAACAGCACCTGGAACAACTGAAACTGAAGGATTACTTCGAAGTGATTCGAACAGCCGACGATGTGGCCCATGTGAAGCCTGACCCGGAATTATATAACCAAGCCCTGGAAGCGCTTGGAGTAACTGCAGACGAAGCCGTAGCGATTGAGGATTCACCTAACGGCGCACGTGCAGCTGCTGCAGCTGGTATTCACTGTGTTGTAATCTCGAATACCATAACAGGAACACTGGATTTCGATATGCCTCACCAACGGCTGTCATGCCTGACAGACCTTGAATTTAACGATTTGATTTCGAAACCCCTCGTCACCACCGTTTAGGTCTGCACGAATTTCAAATTTTAAAGGGGGAGTTCACACATGAAAGCTGTACATTTTGGAGCGGGCAATATAGGCCGCGGTTTTATCGGTCATATGTTGTCCGCTTCCGATTATGAAGTCTGCTTTGTCGCACGTAACCCGAAGAAGATCTCCATGCTGCAACAAAGGAAAGAGTATCCCATTACACTCGCTAATGCAGATCAGCACACCACCATGGTCAGCAACGTCACGGCCATTCATGTGGGCGAACAAGATCGCCTGGCTGAGCAGATTGCATCGGCTGATCTCATTACGACAGCGGTCGGTGTATCTGCACTTGAGGATATCGCCGAACCCATCGCCAAAGGCATATATCTCCGCATGAAAAACAATAACCAGGCTCCTCTCCATATCATCGCATGCGAGAATGCCATCGGAGGCAGTACACGCCTGAAGAAACGGGTATATCCGTTTCTGGATGAACAGACCCGTACCAAAGCCGACCGCTATATCTCGTTCCCCAATGCAGCAGTAGACCGGATTGTTCCGGCGCAAGACCACAAGGATCCGCTGCAGGTCACCGTTGAACCTTTTTATGAATGGGTCGTTCACCGTCCGGCACTGCTGGATGGATTTAAGGAGATTGAAGGCGTACACTACGTCGACTCTCTGGAGCCTTACATTGAACGCAAGATGTTTACCGTGAATACAGGCCACTGTGTGGCTGCATACTTCGGATATCTCGAAGGATTCAAGACGATCAGGCAAGTCATGAGTAACGCAGCACTACGTGCCAAGGTTAAACAGGTTATGGAGGAAACGGGAGCCATGCTTGTGAAAAAACACGGATTTAATCCTCAAAAACACAGCCAATATATCCATACCATTCTCGATCGCTTTGCCAACCCCAACCTGACAGATCAGGTTACCCGGGTCGGTCGTTCACCCCTTCGCAAGCTATCGCCTTATGACCGGCTTGTTCGCCCAGCGATGCAGGCCAGCGAATTCGGATTAGAAATTCCCCATCTTACTTCCGCTATGGCTGCCGCAATGCTCTTCGATCACGAGCAGGACGAGGAAGCCATGAAGCTCCAACACATGATTCGTGAAGATGGCGTCTCCGCCTTCATTCGTGAACGCATGGGAATTCCCGACGAACACCTTATTCATCAGCATGTTGTCGCCCGATACGAGGAACTCAAAGGGCACAAGGGATTGACCATTTTAACCTGACACCTCAGGTAAGACGGTTGGTTATGCACAACTGAATAGAGACGGCAAAAAAGCCGGGAGGAACCCATGCCCAAGCATTGTTCCTTCCGGCTCTTTCATGTTATTTTGTCATGTTTGCTTCATTCATAATGGAATTCAGGGATACATACGCCATCGGCAGGAATCCCTCAGATGGTTCACCCACAGGTGCATCAATGTGGAAAATGAAGCCATTGTCGTCCAGTTCTTTTACAATGAAATACTCCGACTTTTTATCGTTTTGAGACATCATATATAGTCTTGCATCCTTCATTGGGCCATTGCTGAGCTCTTCCTTGCTCAGTTCCTTGACCTCTCCGGTTTCGCTCAGCTCTTCCTTGGCATCCATCTTCAGCGCATCCAAATTGAAGTCTGAAGGAAGCTTCTCGATCACCACTTTGTAGTCAGGATCAATCTTCATTGTCAATTCGTCGTCCTCTGCATCAAAGGCCATGGGTTCAAACACATAAAGCGAGTACCCCTCACCTTGAGCAAGTTCAGCTGGACGTTTCTCCGTCATGCCTTCCACCGTTACTTCCAGCTTTGTTGTTTTGGGACGATCTGATGTCACGTTATCGCCAGCATTGGAACCGTTCGGTTCATCCGCTTCGATCTTCACGATTTCCGTGAGCACCAGCTGCTTGGTTGTATTGTCGCCGGTCTCAATCGTTCTCTCTACATATTTAAATTGTACTGAATCTTCATCATCAATGTCATCGAAGGATTTCTGCACATTCTCTTCCACCTGGAAAGCCATCGGAACCTCCTTGACACGGATCTCTACCGTGTGAGGATCTGCCCAGCCAGTCAAAATGCCTTCCGCTTCGATCACCGCACTGTCATTTGGCTGCTGCTCCGGTGCAGGCGTCTGTTCCCCTGTATTATTGGTTGGTGGCTGCGCTGCAGGACTGCTGTTACCACAGGCCACAAGTGAGAACCCCATGAGTAAAACGAGTAAAGATGCACTAATATTCATTGTATTTCGCATATGAACACCTCCGTTAGCTTATACGCAATGATGCTTGTCCATGTTGCTTCATTCTGCATACTAGTACTTACACGGCTGGTCGCTAGCTCAATCAGATAGATAAATAGAAGAAGCGGAAGTCGAGCACATCTCTAACTCGCTCGTTCCATTTGAACAAGCTTGGCGTTGGCCCCGTTAAACGCTTTTGTCTGCTTGTTGAATTGCTTTCTGATCTCGGCAAGCTGTGCATATTGGATGTTGCGTTCCCGGATTGCGCGCTTAATTTTCACCAGATTCGGCTCCACACTGCCCCTCATTAAGGAATAGAGCCGTTCATCGGCATCCAGACTTTGCTGATACGAGGTTACAAATTCCTCAAATGTCTGGGCTCTTACTTCATACTGGTCCAGAACGGTTTGTGCCTGGGTCAGCGTCTCTTCTTTTTCAAAAGACAAGCGTCCCAGGGACTCCCGTACAGCTGGAGTTTGCTCCCGCGTCTGATTCATCAAGGTTTCCGCCTGCTCCAGCAGTTTTCTCCGCTCGGCTATATGCTCTTCTGCCTGATCCAGCAGTGACTCTAGGTCACTGTTTTTGTTTTTCCCCTTATTCAAAATCGACGTGTACAATTGCATTTCCTCCCGTTCATGACGGGCAAGCTCCTTCAGATTCTGAGCCATCTCCTGATCATTCCGGATCAATTCGTTCACCTGGTTCGCAGCCGGCTCCTGCGGCTGGCCGCAGGCACTGGTGAGCACCGCCAGCGTCAGGCCAACGGCAGCCAGTGCCGATTTTTTCCACGTACGCACTCGTTCGTCTCCTCTCTGCATTTGTATTATCGTCTCTAAGTTACAAGCGGGTATCTCCGCTAAAATTGGCAGTCCAATGTGCATTCGGGTCATAAACCTCGAACTCATAACCCCGATCTTCAAGCAATTTCAGAATTCGCGGCAAAGCCTGCACCGTCTGCTCCCGCTCATGCATCAGGATCACTTCCTTGTCCCGGTGCACACTTTTTTTGACACGCGCCACAATTTTGTCCGGCTGACCCGGAAGGTTCCAATCCAGAGAGTCTGTTGTCCAATCCCACATTTTGAAACCAGCAGCGGCAATGTCGCCCCTGAAGGATTCACCGATCTGCGGACTGCTGCCGTAAGGAGCGCGAATCAGATGCGGCGTAAAGCCAATCAGATCCTGAACCATCTTCTGCTCCTTCTTGAATTCCTTCACAAAATTCGCGGAGCTTCCGTTTTTGTACAGAGTGTTATAGTTATGTGTCATACTGTGGAGCCCCGGATAGCTGCCCTCTTGGACCAGTCGCTCTACTGCCGACTTATGCTGATTCAACTGACGACCAATCATGAAAAAGGTTGCCTTCGCCTCATGCTCTTTCAAAATATCCAGCAGTTGTTCCGTATATTCACTTGGTCCATCATCAAACGTTATGTATGCCAGTTTGCGAACCTGTCCCTGAAATCGTGCAGGCTCTTCTTTCACATCCGGAGTCATTTCAATCATGCCCAGCTTGGTTGGCTGTTCGATGGCAGCTACCGGGGGCGGGGCTACATAGCCCTTAATCCAGTGGGTCATTCCAATTAATGCATATGTTAAACCGGTAATGATCAGTGCAAGCAGCATCAGGGCTGCACTCAATCTTCCATACCGGATTCGTCTTCGTTTGTGTGTCTTCGTTCGACTGGTTCTGCTCGCAATGCCGCTGTTTTCTCCTGCTGTCTGTTGTTGAACTCTCACTTTCCATGCCACTTCCTTAATTTCCCGATTATTGGTATATTATATCGTTTCATGTCTCTATATAGAAGATTAATAGAAAAGCGGCATGGGTGAATGACAGAATAGTTACAAGCCCGGTTACAATCTGCTTATCTATTTTCCTTTCATCGCTTTTCGAACAGCTGGGTTCTCCTGTATAATGAATTGATTTACGCCATTTGACTTCAAGAAGGAGCTACATCCATGACAAGCTTGTTTCGTGCCGGCAGATCCATTGAACTTCTGTTCGTTGTCGGCATTATTGCCATCTCGTTTTCTTCCATTTTCGTGCGCTGGTCCAGTGCAGATGTGGCTGTTATCGCCATGTATCGGCTGTTTCTCACCAATGTGCTGATGCTTCCGTTTGTCTGGAAATACCGACATGAGATGATGCGCCTGAACTTTAGGCAGTGGGGGCTGCTGCTCGCATCGGGTGTGATGCTGGCACTTCATTTCCTGCTGTGGATGGGATCACTCAGACTTACGAGTGTGGCCAGCTCCACGGTCATTCTCGCACTTGAGCCCATATTAATTCTCGCCGGTTCCGTCTGGCTGTTCAAAGCCAAGATTAACCGCATGATGATTATCGGCATGGGCATCGCCCTGCTTGGGTCCGTAGCGATCGGAGCTGGAGATTTTCAGTTAGCCGGTACGGCACTGCAAGGGGATTTTCTATCTCTTCTGGGAACGATTGCGGTAGCCATCCATATGCTGCTTGGACAATTTCTGCGTTCCGGACTAAGTGCCTTCTCTTATAATTTCTGGGTATTTTTCGTCGCTGCCTGTACGTTGGCGGTATATAATTTGGCCATGGGACATCCGTTCGGGGGTTATGCCGCCTCGGAGTGGGGGATTTTCCTGCTGCTCGCCATCGTGCCGACGATCTTTGGACACTATCTGTTTAACTGGCTGCTTCAGTATATGAATGCCACAACGGTATCCATGGGCGTGCTTGGTGAACCCGTATTCTCCTCACTGCTGGCCTGGATGCTGCTTGGTGAATCTCTCAGTGCCATGCAGATGATTGCCGGCGTCGTCATTATCTTTGGGGTATGGATCTTCATTCGGTATGGCAAAACCAAACCGGAACCCATTCCCGCTGACGCGCCTGTAGGTGGAAAAGGACCTGCTGAACCTACGGCAGTGTAATTCTACCGCAGCATATGCCATGCAAAAAGAACGATTGGAGTCTGATACAACAGACTTCAATCGGAATCCAATACTCTTCATAAGGCGGTGTATTTTCATGAAAAACATTGTATCCATGCGCTGGCTGCTCGCCAGAATGTACGAACCCGATGTGGTCATTGCCGACTGCAGATTCCTGCTCGGCCAACCGGATGCAGGACGACAAGCTTACGAGGCTGGACATATTCCAGGTGCCGTTTATCTTGATCTCGAACAGGATCTATCCTCTCCTGTGTCAGCCCATGGCGGACGTCATCCGCTCCCTGACCCGGCAGAACTGGTAAAGCGTCTTTCGAAAGCGGGAATCGGCTCAAACGCTCGTATTGTTGCCTACGATGATCAGGGAGGCATGAATGCCTCAAGATTATGGTGGCTGCTTCGGTATCTGGGCCATGAACAGGTATACGTGATGGACGAGGGCTTCTCTGCCTGGCAGAACGCCAAGTTCCCGGTAACCACCGATGTGCCCGTGCGGATTCCGTCCACGTTCGAAGCGAACGTGCAGCCGCACATGCTCGCCAGCGTGCAGGACGCACAGCACGCTTCGGCGAATAGCTCAGCCGTGCTGATCGACTCTCGTGATGCCCGCCGCTATGCAGGGCTGGAAGAACCGATCGATGCCAAGGCCGGACATATTCCGGGTGCACAGAATTATTTTTGGAAGGATGTACTGAATGCAGAAGGCCGGTGGTCTGACGTGAGTACATTGGAGGAACGTTTTGGGAAGCTGGCGAAGCACGAGCCCATCATCGTATACTGCGGCTCAGGCGTCTCGGCCTGCCCGAATGTAATTGCGCTGGAGGAAGCCGGATATACCAATGTGAAGCTGTATTCCGGAAGCTGGAGTGACTGGATTAGTTATGAGGAGAATTCGGTGGAAACTGGGGACGAGTAGGTACGGAGCACGGGTCTACAGTATCTCAAAGACGAATACACCGCCATACAGGCTGATGCCCGAGGCGGTGTATTTACAGTACCTAAGCGTCAACAGAATATCAACATGTAGAGGGTAAAGCCCCATTCACTTTAAAATAAATATCACTAGGCTGAAGGCAGACACTGTCGAGCTTGAACGACTGAATGAAGTCATCTTTGCACAGGCAGACTTATTCTGTTCCTTTTCCCTCAGTGAAATAAAATCTGCAACAGAACATGAGGGGAAGCATTTATGAGTCCGTGAACCAAGATAATCACCCATACTCTACGATAGCGGGCCCATAAATAACCAAGAAACAGACCCGTAACCCCATGATTTGCAATCACTGTTGCCACATCAATATCCCACTGACCAAATCCTTGAATGGCAACATGCCAGATGGACCATAGTATTGAAACTAGTAGTATGGCAGGCCATCTTCCAAGCAATGCCTCCAACCGGGTTTGCAGCCATACCCGATAAAAAACTTCCTCCAATACGCTATTGATCATAAAACCAATGAACACCAAGAGAAATAATTCTGTCAAATCAGTTGCTTCGATTACTCCTTCTGGTTGTGCAATCGGGGAATAGAACTTTAGATAACCCCAGACCACAATAATGATTAGTGGTGCAATGGCGTTTCTTCGAGAGCGAGGCTTTGCCGAGATAATTTCTTGCTGCGCGCCAGTCGTTTTGCTATAAATCAGCAAGAAAATCAGCGGAATGAAAAACAGTGTCGTCAACTTGAACGCTAAATAATATAGCTCGAAATGTAATCCTTGTGGGTCTATCGTTACAAGAGCAGCCGTAAATAAAACACCCGATATCAATAACACAATCGATTGAACAAACAAGTGATGTCTCTCCATTTGTTGGAAAGGCAGATGATTTTGACTTTTATAAGGAATCAGACGGATCAGCAAAATACCAAGGAATGCCGGCAACCAACTATGCCATATTGGAATCACTCCCTCATGGTCGGCCGTGTACCTTATACTCAAGTTTCCGGTCCACACTAACCACAGTACAGCAGCAAACATAATTATCATGCACAATAACCCAATTGCCTTTCCCCATGCCGGAAGCATTACTTTGAATTGCTGGTTCATTCTCTTTGCACTCCTTTGAGTTACATGCGGCATTTGCCCCATTCTTTTTTTAATTCAGTTGAGTTAAATAAACTCTAGCACATTCCATATTAATCGTCTATTTAATTCAGTTGAGTTAAAAAATATGATATTCTGTGTGTATGCCAAAAATCGTGGACCATGAGAAAATGAAGAATATTATCGCTGAAGCAACTTGGAAAATCATTAGCGAGAAAGGCATTCATCAGGCAACGTCAAGAACGATTGCGAAGGAAGCCGGATTATCACAAGGAGCTTTAAGACATTACTTTTCTAAACAAGAAAGCCTATTAGCGTTTGCGATGGAGTTAGTTAAGGAAAAGGTTCTTATTCGGTTAAGAAATCTGAATGCAAGAGAACTGTCGGCTCAAGAAAGAATTGTTGAATACTTGCTTGAGCTAGTCCCGACTGATGAACAAACATTATTGGAAATGGAGGTTTGGTTTGCATTTGTAGCCTATGGAAAAACGCAAAAAGGGTTCGATACCAATTATGAGGACCTTCAAAACGCAATCAAGGATTGCATTATATACTTGAAAAATGAAGGTCTTCTGAGCACAACCGATGAAGAGAAGGAACAAGAAAAACTGTATGCCTTTATGAATGGAATGGCTCTCAATTTGTATCTAGAGCCGGATAAGATAAATCGAACACGAAGCAAAGAAATGATACAAGACTACATCAATTGGATCATACATTAAAGGGAAGATTGACGTATAAATCGGGGAGTTACGTCTGCTGGCCAGAGCCAAGCAGAATACACTTTCCGTGCCTGTGCCTATTCAGTTGTGCATGGATTGATATTCTCTTGGGGTCCAGAGCTGCCTGCTATGTAACCAATTGCAGAATCCAATCTAAAGCTGGAGCGACTGAATTATTTATGAAGAGCATTCGGTGGCTACGGGGGAAAAATAAATGAAAGAAGCCCACATCTAACAATGCGGGCTTTTCGTCTTCCAACTTGATGGCAATGGAGGAGAGGCTAGCCTTCATCCGAATTGACTAATAATTAGACGTATTAATATAGAAACAGTTCGACCCATACCACCAATTATTCGAAATATTTTATCTGCAGGTTGCTAAATACTGCCGTCCCCCCTTCAGCATACAGTGTGATTCCGCGGTCATTCCATTTTGGAAAAATGATATTGGATAACACCAAAGAACCATCATCAACGAAGACCTCGATACTGGTCTTGTCTACCAGAATCTTGAGATGAACCTTGTTCTTCTCCGGAGCGAATGCCGCTTGACTCTCCAAATCTCGGCCACTCCTGTCAGGATTCCCGGTATAGGTCCGGTTCACATAGACATAGCCACCTTCTACATTGACGCCTGTATCCACATGTCGGCTCTGGTCCTTGGATTCACGGAGCCTTAATCCAATATTATTGATCTTGGTCCACGATATATCAGTCTCAAGCTGATACGAATCTCCTGACACATGAAGTGTATGAGATCCCTTCACTGTAATCGGTTTAAAGGCAGTCTCCGAGACCACTGCCTGTTCCAGAGATTCAATCGGTCTTGAGATCAGTCGATACTGACCCGTTTTCGATGTAATCAGTTTAATTTCACGAACAATCGAATCCATGCCGTTGTAACCTTCCTTCAGTGTCGGCGTATTGTTGGCATAGCTCCAGTTATTCATCCAGGCGAATGCATAACGGTGACCGGTTTTGTCAGGGCTTGCCCCATCTTCAAATGTGACTCCCCCATACCAGTCGAAGCCATAGTCCAGCCATTGTGGTTCATGAAGGTCGGAAACAAATTCTTTGCCATTAAAGCTTCCGGTCCAGTAAGCGTAGGTATTGGGTTGTCCTGATGATCTGCCGTTGGCGCTTACGCCGAGCACCCATTTGTAGGTTCCGTTATCTGCCCGCATCACAAATAGATCAGGACATTCCACCAACCCCACGTTTTCCGTGAAGAAGCCGCCGGTATATCGCCAATTTTTCAAATTAACCGACTCATAGAACCCAATCTTTGTCCCTTCAGCCAGAGCCATAACCCATTTTTCGGAGGGCTCATCCCAGATGATTTTAGGGTCCCTAAAATCCTTTTGTCCCGGATTCTTAATCACCGGTCGATCTCCATAAGGATTAAACGTTTTCCCTTGATTGGTGCTATACCATAAATATTGTTCCTGCTGTCCGCTGCTGGCAGAGGGCTGAGTCATGATCGCAACAAGTGCTCCCTTGCCGAAGCCGGCTGTACCTGACTCATCCACAACCAATGAGCCAGACCATGGATCACCGTTTCGGTTTGTGTATTTGGGTATTGCCACGCCTTCATCCTTCCAATGAACCAGATCGACCGATGTGGCGTGCCGCCATTCCGTACCATTGCCTGTGGGATAATCACCATTATAAAGATAATAATAGTGGTACTTCCCGTCCAGATATATCGGTCTTTGAGGATCATTCTTCCACTTGTCTGGCGTTGTAAAATGAAAGCTGGCTCGCTGGCTCGCGCCAGATGAGGCTGCTCCCGTATTCACTGTAGGCCATAGGTTGTTGGTCAGGATCGGAATAACAGTGAAGGCAAGCGTGATCACACCACAGACAGCAGACCCAATGATTATTTTCCTTCTGATTTTGTTATTCATAACAGATACCTCATTTGTAAAAAAAGAAAATGCCAATAGTTATCGACATTTTCTTTCTTTTAGATTCTGCGGAATTGGTTTATTCCACTGTCAATTGTCCTTGTGCCAGAATGCTGTCCTTCACTACGGATGTTTTGGAGCCTTTGATATTCACCAGGAAACTTGGTGCGAAGGTAGAATGATGATCTTCAAACATTCCTCGGTTGGTCATATAACTAGTGATCACTACGTTGTTACCTTGAACCTGCGGAATAGCAAAATGTGCGTAAGTCCAGGTAACATCTTTAGGGTCCAGATCTTGATGCAGTACAAGCCCAGTACCATTCAATGGCTTATATGGTCCTGTCAGAGAACCAGATACATATCCCAACATGTAGATATCTTCAGAATCAACACCATCCACAACCATTTTGGATCCTCTTGTATCCGTGAACAAATACCATTTTCCATTCAATTTAAAGATATTTGCCCGTTCAATTTCATCTGTTACCGTATTGGATGCAATCAGCGGCTTCATCACTTGTTTTAAGGTATAGTCGTCATTCAGTTCAATGATCCCCAAAGCACCATTGGCTAAGGAAGCTAACTTTTTATTAGGGCTTTGCAGCAATTTCTCCCTCTCGGCCTGGAAGAACTTCTCGCTTCCTTCGTAGAAGGCTCTGTTATTGAATGCATCCTCGCCCTGGTAGCCCGTCTCTGTTCCAGTATTGGCTTCGAAAACAAGGTATTTGTGACCATTATCTTCAACGTAATGAGGATCTCTCAGCGTATGATTGTCAGAATAATCCCCACCGCTGAAAGCCTGCTCCACGGTTTGATACATTTTTCCGTCACCATCAAAGATCGACTTGAAATCTTCAACACCGTCCACCTTGAGCGTGTTCTCTGCAAGTTCAGAGACATTGATTTGAGCAGTCGTCAGGGTTTGCTTGCCATAAAATCCGTTGGCCGGGTCCCAGCCATGACGATTGGTATAGAAAAGACGAATATGACCATCCGTAGTCAGCGTAGAAGAGCCAGACCATTCCTCTTCCTGGTCGTTCAGAATTGGATCGTTCGGAACGTCCTTGTCGGTGTTTTTGAACACTCTGCCTGCATTTTTCCAGGCATCAATGGATGTGTCTCCTGCTTTTTTGTAGAACATATAGATGAATGTGTCTGACCCCCGATCCGGGTCACCCGCCAGACCAAAAACGATTTGATAACCATGATAGTCAGCTACTGTACCATCCGCATTTTGCAGGGGCCAGGTATCCCACACATCCATGTCGATGACGTTACCCTTTTCATCATATCCTTTTGCAGAAGGAAGATTTTGGATGGTAGATGCGTCAAACTGAGGAACCTTGAATCGTGCTTTGATTTGTTCCGCAGGGATTTTCAGGGCGTCTGTGCGTGAAATATGCGAGAAACCATAACTCTCTTTGTAGTCTGTACTTTCTTTTGCAAAAGCCGAAACTCCCCCACCTGCCAATAGTGTTGTTGCAAACGTTACTGCCGTCACTCTTCTCACAATCTTCTGGAAATTCATTAGATGTATCCCTCTCTCTTGTCATTTTTTTCCCGGAAAACAGAAAAAGACCTAAAAATCGTTAGGGTATGGTGGATACACCGATCCCAACGGACTTTTAGGTCTTGCCTGCTTACCAGTAACAATCCCGACATATTCAACTGTCGATAACTATTCTATATGGTCGGATCAAAACTTGACTATAGATCGAAACTCCCGATTCGGATCAAGGACCAGGGACTCAGTTTATCAAGCACCAGAGAATCAATCCGAGGATGGATGAAGTCGATGATCTATCCGGTTGATTTCCATGGCGATCACAACCAGTTGGCTTTCGGTAAAAGCATATCCATAATCCTCTTCAACCATTTCACCGATCTCGCGGGCCTGTGTATATGCTTCAGTAAAATTCATCTTTGCCATCGCTACAAGCTCCGGATTCAGTTCATTGCGGAGTTTGCCTGATTCATCCGTTTGCAGCATATTCTCAATCTGGGTCAAAAGTCGCTCATAGTTCGCAGACCTTCGATCCAGTACACCGGCAACTTGTCCTACACCTTCCGCGATATCCCTGATCATGGCCGTCTTTTCCGGAGCCTTGTGGCGCATGCCCGCATTCTTCCAGGCCGTATGGATATGCATGGCGATATAACCAACCTCATCTTCCGGGATGACCACCTGCAAGTTCTCGTAGATCAAACGCTTGGCATGAAGCCCAAGCTGGAACTCTCTTGGATAGAGGATACGAATCTCCTCAAGCAGTGTATTCCGAATTTCGATTCCCTTGCCAATCCGCTCCAAGGCAAACGAAAGATGGTCTGCAAGAGCGATATGAATGTGCTCCTGAAACGTAACACCCAATGCTTTCTCGGCGAAAGTGATGATCTGCTGGGTGACTGCGATTTCTTCTTCAGGAAGGCTCCCCAGTATTTCCTGAAGGTGGTTGTACTGCTTCGGATCAGTCATCACAAACACTTTTTCAACAAGGCTTGGGTCTACAATATCATTTTTTCCTTTTTGGAAAACAACACCCGGCCCCATGACAATTTTCTCTTCTCCATGATCGTTAACCACAGCGGCGTTATTGTTGAGTATTTTTTTGATCTTCATGTTAATCTCCTATGCCTGTTCGTTAAGTTTATCAGCCTCTGGTCGAACAACGCGATCCACACCGAGCAGCAAGGTAACGCTAAAAGCCGTAGCCAGAGCAAGCACAAAACCAATCAGATAATGAACAAGATTCATCAACCCCGGCTGTACGATAAAAGCGATCATCGGGATTCCGGTTAGCCCAAATGAATTGGCCACAACCTGATGAAAAGCGACATATGCTCCTCCGGCGGCTCCTCCTGCAGCAGCACCTATAAAGGGGCGCCCAAGTTTAAGATTCACACCATAGGTGACTGGCTCGGTGATACCGAACAGCGCCGTGATCGAGGCAGGCAGAGCTATTTTCCTCAATGCTTCATCCCGGGTTCTGGCATACACTGCAAGCCCGGCACCTGCTTGCGCGATATTCGCCATGGACCAGATCGGTAGCAAGAAATTGAAGCCGATATCCGGATTGGAAATCAGTCCAACTTCGACAGCCTGAATCCCGTGATGAAGACCGGTGATCACAATGGAGCTGTATATCCCTCCAAGCAGAAGGCCAAATAGCAAGCTCCCGTAGTTGAAGACGTGTTCCAGAATACTTCCCAGCGAGCGGCCCAGACCCAGGGCAAGGGGTTCAATCACCAGTATCGCAAGGCTGCCCGCGATGCTAAAGCTTAAAAAGGGAACGAGAAGAACAGCTCCGGATGACGGTATCCATCGGCGTAGTCCTTTCTCAATTATCGTTAACATAAACGCCGCAAGAACGGTTGGGATTATGGCTCCCTGATACCCGAATTGCGGTGATAGGGGCAAAACCTGAGCTAATGCCGGATCTCCACCGATGTCGGTGAACGGAAGAATCCCCGGATGAGTCATGACGATCCCAACAGCGGCACCAAGCGCCGGGGTTCCCCCGAACCGTTTGGCCGTGTTGTATCCGAAAAGAACCGCCATCAGCTGGAACGCTGAGCCCGTCAGCAGTGACAGAATTCGGAACCACATTTGGCCTGGATCATCCCAGCCGAATGCTCCCGCAAGTCCCAAGAGACCCAACAGCAGTCCAGCCCCGACGAAGAGCGGAATAATGGGCACAACGATATCAGAAAAAAATTGGAATGCGTCCACCAACCTGTGTAACAGCCCTCGTGAATGAATCTCCTTATCATTGGATGACCTGCTGGCCGTAGACACGGACGGCAGAAGATGAGAATCAGCATGATCTTCTTCGTGTAGCCGTGGTGTGGCAGGTCCTTTTGGGCTGTCTTCTTTTGGGATGGACGAAGCAGCTGACTGAAGCATGACATTCACCTGGCGATTAACCTTCGAGACAAGAGCGGGACCCAAGATAATCTGCAGTTGTCCAGCACGAACGTGCACCCCTTGAATTTCCTGCATACCGTCAAGACGTTCTTGTTCCACCAGATCACTGTTCTGCAAACGGAGTCGAAGTCGTGTCGTGCAATGGGTGCTTTCGATAATATTGTCCGTTCCTCCAGACCATTCAATAAGTTGCATGGCCAATGCCCTTGCGGAACTACGCCCCTTAGTGACACTCCGGTCATCCTGCTGCATGGATGCTCCTCCCTGTTTCTTAGCATTAAAAGGACATCGAAGGATCGATGTCTATCATTGAAAGTTGATCTTCTACAAAAATAACAATTCCGTCATTTATGGCAATATTACTATTGTGACCACTTCACTTTCCAAAATCAATGGTCAGTAAATACCACTACTCTGAGGACAATGGCTCATCTTGGCTTTGCAGTCAGTTCTAACAGATCGTCCCTTTTCTCCAGAATTCGAATACCCTCTAATGGAATCAATAGATTATATCTCAATAAAATCCCGATAGTTACGGGGAAAAGCAAGCAAAAAGAACCCGCGTCGGAAGCAGGCTCTTTGTTTTGTAGCAATTAACGGCCATCTCAGGCATTTTCTGTTCGAACCGATAGATTTCCAACTTCATTCTGAACCTTACTGATATAACGATAATAATCTCGAGCACTTTGGTTTATCTCTTCATCAGTCGCTTGAAATGATGCACCGAAAACTGCAAAATACGGCAATGCTATTGCGCCCACATGATTGATACTGGCTTTGAAAGGTGCAATCACTTCATCTACCGTAAAAGAGACGGAACCTTCCGGCGAGTAATTTTCTTTTTTATCCCCAATCGACATGGCGAGGCTCAGCTTTTTCCCGTGCAGTTTATTGCCCGATGATCCATACGCCCACCCGTAGGTAAAAACATCATCAAACCACTTTTTGAGCAAAGGCGGATAGCTGTACCAATATAGCGGAAACTGCAGAATAATATGATCATATGCTTCGAGCAGCTTCTGCTCTCGGGAAACATCGATATCCCAATCAGGATATGCTTGGTAGATCTCATGGATGGTAATATCAGTTGCATGCTGCTCAAGCTCTTCTTTCCATCGCCGATTTACTCTTGAGACGTCGATATTCGGATGTGCCAGGATCACGAGTGTTTTCATTGTTGTACTTCCTTTCTTGGTTCAGGCTAACCCTTTTGTTTGAATAACGCCATTATCATATAGGCCTGACAAAAAGAAAATACACACAATAAAGTAAGATGGTTACTTCGAGGTGTGTATGGACTTCATCAGCAAAAGTGTGAGAAAATGAACAGTTATACCGCATTAACAAGATGTAACCTGAACGAGGTGACTGTCATGAAACAATATAATCTGGGAATCGAAGCAACACTCGAGATTATCGGCGGCAAGTGGAAAGCGCTAATTATATGCTTATTAATGTCAGGTGTGAAAAGGACAGGCGAGCTGCAGCGCAGTATCGACGGCATTTCACAAAAGGTCCTGATTCAGCAATTACGTGAGCTGGAGAGGGATGGCCTTGTCAGAAGACATGTGTATCAACAGATGCCGCCAAAAGTCGAATACAGTCTTACGGAATATGGAGTTACTGCCAACAAGATCGTGGATGTGATGTGTGCATGGGGACGAGATAATATAGCATTAAGACAGCAGCAGGGAGAAGAAATTATGCTTTTGGAAAATAAAGAATCTGTTACTTGATCCGCTATCCTGATTCAGTAAATTGAAAAAGAAGGAGAACTTTGACATGAAAAACTATCTCGTATTTGGTGCAAGCAAAGGACTCGGAGATGCTTTCGTCAGAGGGGTTCCCGAGCATGGAGACAAGGTCTGGGTCATCTCTCGCAGCAGGCCTGACAGTTTGAACCTGAATGACGGCGTAGAACGCATATGGATACAGGCAGATCTGTCTGATCTCCATGCAGCCCAAGTGGTCACAGGCGCACTCCAGAACGAAACATTGGATGTTCTCATTTACAATGTGGGCATTTGGGAAAAGGAAGGATTTGAGGAACACTACTCGTTTGATCAAGACGCTCCAGCGGATATCTCGAATCTGATACATGTAAATATCACATCGGCGATTGTAAGCATTCAGGCATTACTGCCCCATCTCCGGCAATCGACAGCTGGCAAAATCATTCTGATTGGCTCCACTGCCGGTCTGAATAATTCAAATAATACTCAGGTTTCATTTGTAGCTTCCAAATTTGCCATTCGAGGAATTACGGAAGCCTTGCGGGAACACACGAGACACGATGGCATTGCCGTTACGTGCATCAACCCCGGAGAGCTTGCAGCTGCAATCCCTTATGAAGAGGGAAGTGAACGTGCACTTGCTGAATATAATGGCACACGTATCCCCCTCCAGGATATGGTCTCCATCGTCAAATGCATCGTGAACCTGTCCAAGGCAGCCTGCGTAAAAGAAATCAATATCCCGGCGATAACTGATACGAACGCATAATGAGAGTCTTATTGCGAGTCCGGCTTGAATATATGAAGAACCCTTATATAGGCTAAATGAATAACAGATTGATTCAATACAGTAAGAAGCCCGTTTAGCAACGGGCTTTTTACCTTTCCATGACGAAATTCAATTTTACGCTGACAAGTCACTTCGAAGTGGTCCTCGTCAGCATCTCCACCAGTGCCCGCAGCGAATAATCGGAGGTGGAACACAGCTGTATGCTCCCGGCCTGCTGCGGTAGAGTGGCGTCATCATACGGATTACGCAGCACCAGATTTAGCAAGGGCTTAACCGAAGCCAGTGCCTCGGCAAGCGCCAATTGACCTGTGAACAGATGAGCATTAAGGGTACCCTGGATAACGACATCCGCAGCCGCAGCCTGCTGCACAAGTGATGTAATCTCCTCCGCATCAGGCTTCATAGCACAGTTGCGTGTCACCACGGTCAATCCTGTATCCTTCAAAAGTGATGCCAGCCTGATCTCTGCTGCACCACTGTTATCCGCCTGGGTCAGCTGCTCCTGCTGCGGCAGTATCAGCAAATAGTTCAACGAAGTCTTGAGCGGAAGAAGTCGCTGTGGGTCTCGGGTGACTTTCACGGTTTTACGAGCCAGATTCAGTGCCTCCTCATCCCAATTCTCCCTAGGAATGGGCTGGGCAGACGCTTGGTATTGTTGAAATTTACCGTATAGCTGCCGGATACGATGAACGGACTCCTCAATTCGTGCCTCGTCGATCCGCCCATCCTGCACGGCTGCCAGAATACCCGCAATAACCCGGCTCTGATACTCAGGAGTGTGACACATGAGAATCATATCGTTCCCCGCCTGGACGGCCAGTACGCCTACTTCATCCGGACTGAAATGGTTGCGTATGGCTCCCATCTCGATATCATCGGTGCAGATTACACCTTCAAAACCCAGCTTGTTACGCAGCAGCTCTGAGGCAAAAAAAGAACTGAGCGAAGCCGGAAGACCGCCGGATTCCGGAATGTTCGGAAACACCAAATGGCCCATCATGACCGAATCCGCTCCGGCATCGATTGCCTCGACGAAGGGGAGCAGCGGTCCCTCCATCAATTGGTCCAGCGTTAGCTCGCACGCGGGCAGAACCACATGCGAATCCCCGCTTACTTGTCCGTGACCTGGAAAGTGCTTTGCCGTCACGGCCACACCTGCTTCATGCATTCCCTCAATATAGGCACGACCGAATTGGGCTACCAGCCGCGGGTCCTCTCCGAAGGAGCGAACACCCACGACCGGATTATCAATATTGGTGTTTACATCCAGTACAGGTGCCCAGTTCATCGGAATCCCGAGCGCGTTCAACTCACTGCCGATGAATTTACCGAGCAGATAGGCGGTTTCCGGGTCCTCGCTTAATCCGACTGCCCGGTTACCCGGGATATAGGGGAAAAAGGTTTTGAACTTGGACAGGGTGCCTCCTTCTTCATCTACCGAAATATAATAAGGCAAAGCGCTTCCAGACTCTCCAGCTATGTCCTTAACTTCTCCGAGCAACGCAACCGTCTGCTGCTCACTCTCCACATTATGGGGAAAGATGCCGATCCCCCCAAACCGCTGCTGCGACATTCTCCCCCGAAATTCCGGCTCAGCGCAGATCGATGGCGTACCAACCACACACATCATGGCTATTTTATCTTTCAGACTCATCGCCTTCGGTTCAGATTCCGTATAGGTCGCATCCAGCCCCAACTCATGATAGAGTGTGCGCTCCAGATAATCATGCAGATAGAACCTCGACTTCACAAAATGCTCTGCCATATCGGACGGCTGGTAACGCTCGAGCGCAGCCCTCATGCGGGGAAGAACCTTCTCGCGTCCACGACGGTTTCTCGTGTAGTTATTCTGCATCGAGCGCCATTCCGCATCATCTCCAGGATACAGCTCCCAGCGGTAGGCATACTTGTGGATTGCTCTGGAACGGTCTGTAGCCACCTCATAATCATGCATAATGGCAATCAGTTCCGCTTCTTCCTTATGATTCCGAACCTCGTTCAGCAGCTTCCAGATCACCTCATAATAATCCTCCAACTGATAATTGCCGATGCGAGTATGTCCGGTTACCGGATCGATGCCATGAAACAATTCCAGGAATCGGTCGATGAAGGTGGAGGCATCCACCTTACGATTCCACGTTAAGTCCGCATGCAGCAGCATCGGGTACCAGGTGGTTTCAAAAATACCATACGGAACACCGAGGCTGAACGGCCCCGTCCAGTTGGTGGCAACGATACAGTCAAGTTCCAGCTTGCCGGCTGTCTTGGCCCACTGAAGCAAATTGTCCGTCCGGTTTGATAATACCGGATAATTCTGATGCTCCGCCCAGTCAAAGCTGCGAACAGCCGGAGCCCCCATGACTTCGATGCCTAGCGATCTGAATTTGTCCGTATGCGAAGTAACCTCTGCTTCAATATTGCGTCCGTTATAAATCCAGATCATGGCTGCACTTCGCTGATCCAGTTTGGCCAGTTCCTCTGGCGGACATTTGTCCAGCATGTCATGCCAGAATATCGGCTGTTTCCCCCGCTCTGCTGTAAAGGCGATCAGCCGGTTCAAAAAAGCGATAAAGGCCCGTTCCCTCACGCCGCCAAATTCGACCTGGCAGCGATCGCATTCGCATAAGCTGTAGACCTCGTCACAGCCAAGATGGATATATCGCGATTCCGGGTGGGCGTCAATCATCTCTGCAAGCAGCGTGGCAATCAACCCGAAGGACTCCGGGTGCGACGGGCAGATTTCCCCGGTGGACTGTTCTGTTTCGCGAAGGTGCCGCCAGGCTTCGTGGCGCAACACATACTCCAGATGTCCGAAGCACTGTTGAAGCGGAATAATCTCGATAAAATGTTCATGCGCCGTACGCTTCAGTTCTTCAAGCTGCGAAAGGCTCAATGCATGCTTCGAGTGTGCGAACTCTGGATGCGTACGGAATGGAAATTTATCCTCATATTCAATGAGAACTGCGTTGGTCTTATATTTAGCAAATTCCCCCAAATATTCGATCAAACGTTCCGGCTTCGAGAACGTCTGGCGCAAATCCAGGTTCATTGCCCGCACAGCCGTATCCGGCCAGTCTGATATGGACACGGCCGGGATGTCTCCATCCGGTCCACGAAGTTGAGCCAATGTCTGCAATCCGTAAAACAAACCCGCTGCATCCAGCGCACAGACCTCAGCTCTTCCGGCCTTTACCTCTAACGTGTAACCTTGCGACCTCCCATCAAAACAAGCCCATTTTTCTTCCCTTTTTGCAGTGACTGAAGTGGCAGCATGAGGAGGTAGCTGGCTCTTCTCCTGTTCTTCCAGGACTTTATCAACAGTCTGATCATTCATCTCAGGCCCATGCTCTCTCTGCTGTGGTTCTTGGTCCGATAAATGTTCTGCAATAAGCCAGTAGCCCTTATCAATCCTTGAGGTTGTATGTTTAAGGCCCGGAAATGCCCGGCGGCAATGGATCTGGAGCCGAGGATCCTCCTGCTCCATACAAAGGCTTATCCTTGCCTTGCCATCCAGCCTTAAGGGGCCTTCCTGAATTTCTGTCATTTGCTTCGGTTGCGGTATCAAGCTCAGCATCGCTCTCCTCCTATTCGTTACCCTGTGGCTGCAGCCGCCCGTTCTTCCAGCATTGCATTATGCTCAACTTCCCACCGTTCATGTTGAAGCTAACCAGATCGGCCGGTGCTCCTGTCTCAAGTCCTGCGGCCTGTTGCAGCCCCAAGAGCTCCGCAGGATGCGCAGAAGCACAATCCCAGGCGGTGGCGAGCCCGGTTAGCCCCGTTCTCACAAGATAGCCCACCTGTTCCGGCAGCATCATCGCCGAGCCCGCCAGGAGCTGAGGTTGGTCGGCAAGGTGCAGCCGACCCTCATCCGTTAATACCACTTCACCCCCGATATGCGGGCGGTAAGAACCGGGTGGCATGCCGCTCAGTGAAACGGCATCGCTGACCAGAATGGCTCGTTCCCCCTTCATACGGAGAATCACTCTCAGCACGGACGGCGGAAGATGATGGCCATCTGCGATCATGCAGCCATACAGCTCATCTGCCGCGAGCTGCTCCCACAGATAATTGGGATGGCGAGGAAGCGTCAGATGCGCACCGTTGCCGAGATGGGTGGACATGACAGCCCCTGCCTGGACGGCTTCCCGGATCTGCTCAGGTGCAGCTGCCGTATGCCCAATCGAGACAAGAATACCTGATTCGCAGCATCGGGCAATAAATGAAGCGGCATTCGGCCACTCCGGTGAAAGGGTCACAATACGGATCAACCCTTCGGCGGCCTCCTGCCAGCGGCACAAGGCATCCCAATCCGGAGGAACGATATGCTGCCGTGGATGTGCGCCGCGCGGGCCGTCCTCCGGTGACAGAAACGGGCCTTCCAGATGAATGCCAGCAACGCTCGCGGCGACTTCGGGCTTCAGCCGAACAGCTTCTGCAATAGCAGATGCTGATTCAGCAAGCTGATCCAAACTGTTCGTGATGAGTGTCGGGCAGTAGCTTGTGACTCCCTGGCTCGACAGCAGCATGGTCAGCTTCAGCACCGTATCGGGGAACAGCGGAGCCGCATTCAGATCCAGACCCCAGCCGCCGTTCACCTGCAAATCAACCAGACCAGGGGCAAGCCAGGGAAGATGTTCCGCGGAAGACGTCACGGCAAGCTCGGTAACAGCAGCAATGCGTCCCTCTCTGACTCTGACCTCAATGGGGAGCCCCGTCCGGTAGTGTCTCCCAACCATAGTCACGCTCACAGGCCGAAGGCTTCCCGGTCCGTAAACATCGTAATACCGGGATGTGTACGCAGGATGGTAGCCGGACATGCCGTGCTTATCGGATCATGTAAAGCTGCCTTGAGCGCCTGACGTTTCAACGCCCCTGGAACAATGGCGAACAGTCTCTTCCCTGCCATCAGCGCCGGCACCGTCAGAGTCAAAGCCTGTTCAGGTACATCATCCAGCCGGGCAAAACAGCCATCGTTTACCTGCTGATGTCGGCAGGCTTCATCAAGCTTCACCTTTTTCACAAGCAGTGGGTCATTGAAATCAGCAACGGGCGGGTCATTGAAGGCAATATGCCCATTCTCTCCGATCCCAAGACAGATGATATCGATGGGCGCAGCACGGAGCAGCTCTCCATATCTCTGGCACTCCTGCTTCGCATCGCCCAGTCCGTTCAGCAGTGCCACCCGCCCCGGCTGAATCCGGCTGAACAGCCGTTCCGTCAAATACTGGCCGAAGCGCTGCGGAGCCTCATCCGGCAAGCCAATGTATTCATCCATATGAAAGGCACAGACCCGTGACCAGTCAATGTCCTTCTCCTGCACCAGCCCATCATACAATTCGTTCTGCGAAGGTGCCGCAGCGAAGATCATGCGGACCTGATGCTCTGGATCCTGCAGCAGCTGTCTTAATCGATCTCCAACCGCGGCTGCCGCGGCTCTCCCCATCTGATTCCGATCGGCATAGATCTGTACAGACATCTGCTCTACAACCTGAGTCTCCAGCGGCTGTATCAAGCCATTTACATTCATGCTCCTCATCCTCCTTCAGAAGGCTCCTCGCCCGATGCTTTATGTCCCGCATTCTGCATCAGCAGTGCCGCATGCGGCAGATCATGCCCTGCTGCATAGTAATAACCGCCATAAACGATTCTGCGCGGTTCAAAACCAACCTGCCTCCCCGGGACCACCGCTTCCGAGCCAAGCGTTATACTTCCATCTGCTCCAGTGATCCCGCTGGTATACCGTCCTGCCGAATAAGTGAATCTCCCCTCCACTTTCACACCCGGCAGCACCTCGCCAGTATCGTAATCTCTGACCTTCAGGGTAACGGATACTGCCGTTCCGTTATAGATCAGATTCATATCCGAGACAACCAGAGGCTTTAGTGAGGTACTTCCCGTTGTGATTGACACTTCATCGGTGAGCGGGCCGATATTGCCCTGCAAGTCGCGGGCCGCAATCCGGTAGTAGTACGTCGTATCCGGCAGCAATCCCTTATCCTGGTAGCTCAGTCCACGGGCGAGTCCGGCGATATCCGAAGCAGCAGGCGTGAATCCTTGATCAGTGCTCCGATAAATTACATAGCGCTCCACTTCCATGTTATCCGAAGCTATTCCATATTTCAGTTGTATGGTCTGATAATCAGTCGTCTCAACAGACGGCATCCCTGCAAGGGCTGAAGGGGCCTCCTGATCATCCGGCGCGGTCCAAAATATGCCGTCCGTTCCCCAATAAGAAGGCAATGCACGGTAGGAATCATAGTGATGGACGGCAATACCGCCGAAGGCGCTGCTCTGCCCGTAAGCTGTATAGACCTTATCCAGTTCGGCCTCCATATGGCTGCGGCCTTCCTCCCAGAACGTGATCGTCTCCGGATCGCCGCTGTTCGCGATATCCAGCGTCTCCACACCAATAACCACGGAATTCGGCTTGCCGATCTGGTCTGCATATGCGAGTTCTCCGGCAGCCCCGGCAATAATGCCGGCGGAGCCATCCGCCGTATCCCGGTAATCCATGATGGAGATGTAGTCGGAGATATCCTGAACATGCTCGGAGAGCCACTTGCTGGAGCCATTCCAGACAATATTCGCACCCTGATCCGACGTGTCATACCACTTGGGCACAGCTGGGCCGAACGGCAGCCGGATACCCGCCATATCCCGGCGATCAATCATTTTTTGCAAAACATCCAGATATTCCTGCTGCAGGAATCGGCTAGGATCTCTAAAGTCGGGGGAAATGTAAGGTTCAATATCCACATTGATGCCGTCAAATTTCTCCGGATCTGCCGCTGCAAGATTGTAATTGATAACCTGTTCCATTTCCCTCACTGCATGAGAATGATACTTCTCGTAAGCGCCCATGTAGGCCGGAGAGGTGCCTCCGGCAATTAATGCATGCACCTGCACATTTTTGCTATGAGCCCAGCTCAGGAATGAGCGCAGCTCGGCCTCCTGCTCTTCCAGTGCGTTGTACCCCGCATATTTGCCCACTGCGAGATACAGCGTCTGAACAGGCTCTTGACCGAATGTCTGTGTATCCGTAATGAACGATTCCAGCACCTGGCGCGAACCGGGATTCAGAAGAAGCTTGTAGCTTTCCGGTTCCCAGATCCACATGGCGCGGTCCTGATCAGGCAAAGGCAAGGCTGGTTCGTGCGTCCCGTTTCCAATCTGCGCATACACGGTTGGGCTGTAGCCGTACCGCTGGGGTGCACTGCTCGCTCGTGCTTCCAGACTGACTGTACGATCGCCCATTCCCGCTGTGTCCCACACGAATACATACACCGAGCCTTGCTGCACGGCCTGCTGCCACGCCCCTCGATTCACCCTCACCTCTACCAGCGAGACCGGAATCGGTGAGACAGCTTCAATCGTGACCTCTACCGGGCCGCTTAAAGGATCACCTTCGGACGGTCCAGTAATCTTGACCACAGGAACAGCCCCTGCCGGATTATCAACGGTAAGAATGGCGGGAACGCTCCATACCCCGTAGCGGGTAGATGTATCCAGCCCGCGGACGACCAGTTCCACTGACCCGTTATAGCCCGAGGTATCCAGCATATAAGACCACGTGCCGCTGTCATCCCCATCCGGATCATTCATCAGTACCTCGTATTGGGACGTTCCGTTCACATACAGCCGAATGTCATACAGGTCGGTATAACTGCCTCCGATCTCTACCATCCCTCCGTCCGACACATATCCACCTCCGGGTACGTCCAGCGAGATGGAACCGGCTGCTCCCGCCTTACCAGGGAAGAGCATTCCAACGAATACCATACCTATCAACAAAACTATGGCCAGCCTGAATCCGGAGTACACACGCAGGTGCTGCTTTTTCATAAGCGAAGCCTCCTTTTGCCATTCTGTACTAATGGTCTAGGATCCCTGTGCCGTACAGTCGCTCATTTCGCGCTCAACTGAATATTGAGAACCCGGTCATACGCTTCCTTATAAGTGCTCAGCAGCTGATCTACGCCAAGATTGTTCATTTCCTCTACATACTTCTCCCAATCCGTCAGACTGCGGGAGCCGGTCACGAATTTGGCAAAGCTCTCATCGCGGTGCTTTTTAATCGCCTGCCCAGTAATGGATATAATTTCATTTTCACCCTCGGTAAAAGCAGGTCTCGGCTGCATGGAGGAAGGATCATATTTCACTGCTTCTTCATAGGCATGCTTCAGATCATCCGAGAACAGCGACAAATGGGCATTAAAATCAATCCAGGTATAGGTTCCGCTCGTCTGAAGCCCCGTCTGCTTGCGCATTTCAATGACATCGTTATACTCCGGCTTGAATTTGATCGTATCCCCTTCCTTAACATAGGTCTCGCCCTCTACTCCCCAACTGCTGAACGTACGCCCTTCCTCGGAATAGAAAAAGTCCATGTACTTCATGACATCATCGATGTTTTTGGAGGTGGAGGCGACCGTCAAACCACCCTCCATATAATGAAAGTAGGGATTAAGCTGCTTGCCCCCGGCAATGCCGGCCGGTGGTGCCATGAACTGCATGTCGAACTCGGGATTCTCCGCCTGCATGGCATTATTAAAGAAATCAATCCGGCTAATATAATCAATTGTCACGAATGATTTGCCTGTAGAGACCATATCCTGCCACTGCTTGGTTTGCAGTGATAGGAAATCAGGCGGAACCAGACCTTCATCGTAAAAGCTTTTCCACATCCCTACCATGGATTTATAATTGTCTTCGGTCGGTCCATAACGCCATTCTTTCTGATCAAAATCATAGTAGGCGCCTTCTCCGGTTCCATAATTCACCGTCATATTTGCATTCATCTCATCCGGGATCTGCCCGTAGCGAATGGAGAGCGGGTAACTGTCCGGATATTTCTCCTTCAGCTTCTTCAGGGCAGCATGCAGCTCTTCGTAGGTCGTCGGAACCTGAATGCCTTCCTTATCGAAAACGTCCTTTCGATACATCCAAATCATGCGGTTCGTCTCACCGAAGCCCTGATTGGGGAACATATACATCTTGCCGTCGGCGGAGAGGGCAGCCTTCGCTTCCTCGGGATATTGTTTCATCCATGCCTGCAGATTCGGCATGTTGTCCATGTGCTCCATCAAGTCCACCAGCGCTCCCTGCTGCCCAAACTTGTTCGATTCCTTGCGATTCGGCATATACATCAGATCAGGCAACGATTTGGAGGCAATCGCCAGGTTCAGGCTCTCATCCAGCTTGCCGGAAGGTGTCTGCACTTCAAGCGTGACGCCAGTCTTCTCCTTCAACCAGCCCCAAACGGGCCAGCTTTTGGAATAAGGGAATGTGGCATTGTTATCCAGCAGCGCCGTAAAGGTTTTTCCCGTTCCCTTGGAGTCCGTAACGCCGTTCTCCCCCTGAGCATCCGTCGGCGTGCCGGAACCATTGCCGCCTCCACTGCATCCCGCTACCATCGTTACAGCAATCAACAGCGGAAGTATTGCCGATTTCCATTTGCCCATGCGCTTCTCTCCCTTAATCTGAATTTGCGGTGGTTTTCTTGCCGATTAGCCTTTGACTGCTCCAACCATGGCTCCCTTTACAAAATACTTCTGTACAAACGGATAAATGATCAGAATTGGCAGGGTGGACACCATGATGGTCGCATACTTGAGTGATTCCTCCACGACCATATTATCTCCACCAATGGATGTGACGTCTCCTGAGCTTGCACTGCCGGCCAGCACCAGATTACGCAGCAGCACCTGAAGCGGAAACAAATCGGGAGATCTTAGATAGAGCAGCGGGAAGATAAAGTTATTCCACATGCCCACGGCATAGAACAGGGCAATGGTGGCGAAGGACGCCTTGGACAGCGGCACGACAATACGAATGAAGATGCCGATATCGTTCAGGCCGTCCATGCGGCCCGATTCCTCCAGCTCTTTGGGAATGCCCGAGAAGAATGTTCGCATCAGGATCAGATTCCATGTACTGACTGCTCCTGGAAGAACCATGCCCCAGACGGTATCCACGAGATTCAGGGAGCGGACCACCAGGAAGGTGGGAATCATTCCCCCGCTGAAAAACATCGTAATGACAATTAGCACGGTGAAGCTGTTGCGCAGCGCCATGTCTTTCCTGGACAATGCATACGCTCCGGTTGAAGTGACCACCAGCGAGATCAGCGTACCGAGCACAGTATAGATAATCGTATTTCGGTAAGCCGTCCAGATTTGCGGATCTCCCAGCACCAGCTTATACATGCTCAGGTTGAAGCCCTTGGGCCAGAAGGAAATATTGTTTTGGATGACGTTTACGTTGCTGCTGAGGGAAACAGCCAGCATATGAAGGAACGGATAGAGTGTGACCACCACAACAAGCAGCAGGACTAACGATGCCACGAGATTAAAACAGGAGAACCGGAGGGATTTCACATTCACACCTCTTTTCTACCATAGACTGGTTTCACTTAATCGACGGCTGAGCAAGTTGGCCGTATAGATGAAGATCAGGCTGATGACTCCCATGAACAGGTCAATGGAGGCACCATAACTGAAGTTTCCCTGGACCATCCCCACCCTGTAGACATAGGTGCTGATAATATCCGCAGTATCATAGATCGCCGGATTCTGCATCAGGAAGACTTTCTCAAAACCAATCTCAAGCACCTTGCCGATATTCAAAATCAACGTGATGACGATCGCAGGAGATATGCCGGGCAGCGTGACATGCCAGATTTTGCGCAATCGGCTTGCTCCGTCCATATCAGCTGCCTCATACAGCTGCGGGTCAATGGCTGTCAGTGCGGCCAAATAAATAATGGTCTCCCAGCCGATATGCTGCCAGATCTCCGACAGGACATAGATCCCCCGAAATAGCCCGGGTTCATTCATGAAATTGATCGGTCCCACGCCAATCCATCCGAGCAGATTATTTATCAGTCCTCCGGTGGGGGAGAGGAACATAATGACCATACTTGCCACAATCACATTCGAGATAAAATGCGGCAGATAACTGACTGTCTGCACAAAACGCTTGAACGCCGCCTTACGCACTTCATTGAGCAAAATGGCAAGCAGGATCGGGGCCGGGAAGCCAAAAAACAACTTATACATCCCCAGCAGGAACGTATTTTTCATGAGCGGCCAAAAATCAGGATTCTCCAGAAACATCCGGTAGTATTTGAGCCCTACCCAATCACTGGCCCAAATTCCCTTAAACAGATTGTAATCCTTGAAGGTGATGACCAGTCCGAACATCGGTGCATAGCGGAAGATCAGATAATACAGGAGGCATGGCAGGAAGAGCAGCCATAGCGCCTTGTTTTTGTTCCAGATCCGGGTCATCCGTGCCTTCCGCCGTGACGAATGAATTAATTTTCTTCGCAGTTTGTCTTGCATTAAGCCAGCATCAGCCATCGGCATGCCCCCTCTTGCTACATGATTGCAGCTCAACTAGATATGAGATGTGAGCTAACTTCCCCTGTACAACAGGGGTTTGTAACCGAATTATAGCTGGGTTTCAATGGTAAGCGCTATCTACATGTTATATAACATTTCGCCTATACTGCTATTTTCCAAATATCCGCGTATAAATCAGTAAATGTGCATATTGTTTGTGTCAGCTTTATGCCGCTATGATAGGATTAGACCAATGATCTGCGGCTGTATCCAAGGGGGAATGTCATAATGAAGGGACTGCATACAAGCCAATTCGCGCTGAATGGCCTGTTCGTCAAGCTAATGCTGAGCTTCATCAGTGTCATCCTGATTTTGGCTTCATTTAACCTGTTCTCCCATCTGTACCTGAGCAACAAGGTTTATCAGGAGATGGTGAGACAAAATGAATTGGGCCTTGCGCAGACCGTCGAAGGTTATGAGAATCACTTTCGGCTGACCCAGAACATGATTCTGGCCCTCACTCAATCGGATACCTGGACAGCCAATTTGGGCATTTTGAGCCACCTTAAGGAGAATCGCCGTTACGATATTCCCGCTGAAGTAAAGTCGGACCTCTCTAGCCTGTACGCCAATCCTTTTTTGCATATCGACAATTTCATTCTTTATTTCAAGCAAGAGGACTATGTACTGGAGAAGGAAGGACTTAGCAGCGCAGCCGACATGTTCGGGAAATATTATTTCAGCGAAGCGTACTCGCCGGACTACTGGAAAAGCCAAACGATGAACAACCAGTTCCTGAAAGTGATGCCCGCAGCAGCTTTTACGGAAAATACCGTTCATTCTTCCCGCTCCCTTGGACAGCTGATGCCTGTCATGATGAAAGCCATTCCTTATGAGGATGTATACGGCATTGTGATGCTGAATCCGCAGCGCATGCAGGATACGTATGGAGATGGCAGCCATGATCCGTTCTACATCTTGGATAGTGAGGGGCGTCTGCTGTTCTCTACCTCAGAAGAGGAAATGCATATTCCTCCGCTTCCTGCAGAGGAAAGCAGACATGAACGCATTGGGGATCAGTATTACTTCTATGAAAAAGGCAAGCAAACCGGGTTCACCTATGTGAAGGTCACCCAGGCCTCTGTGATTGCCGCGGAAATGCGCGGCATGCAGCTGCTGCTTACGGTACTGCTCGGCGCTGCCATTGTGATCAGCGTACTCTCCTCCCTCCTGTTTAGCCTGAGGTTAAACCAGCCGCTGCAGCACCTTATTGCCGCTCTTGACCGAAATCCCGGAAGCGGGGCAGACAAGTTGAGCAGAGTGAAGGAATTCGCCATGATTGGTGACCGTCTCAGTTCCATACTGGAGAACAACCGATTCATTCAAAGCGATCTCGCGCAGAAGAACTCTCTGGTGCGGCAGTTCGCTTATACACATAAAGTCAAGAATATCCCGCTCAGCTCCCATCTGGCAGATCTTGAGGAGGTTCGGCAGCCTGAACATCCCTATGTCGCCATTTTATTCAAGGTTGGCTTCAAGGACACGCCAGATGAATTGGAACAGCATACCCTATTATTATGGAAATTAATTCAGAGCCTGTTCACCAGCAATCAAAATAACAGCGTTGCACTTCAGCCTGAACAGGATCAATTACTCCTGCTTCTATTCGATCCTGGCCCGCAGAGCGGTATCCTGCAGGCGCTCGATACGCTGAAGGAGCTGCTTGCTGCTGAAGAATGCATGTACCTGACCATCGCGCTAAGCCCGGTATATTCTGGGGATATTCCGTTTACCGATGCGTACCGGAATCTGTCCACTCTGCTCAAGGAGCGCAGACTAAACGGAGAAACCCAGGTTATTGTAGAGCCTCGAGCTTCCTCATCCACTTCGTTTCATGTCAAGGTGACCTATGGGGAAGAACTGCATGACCTGCTGCAATCAGGCAACGAGGAAGCTGTTTTTGCCTGGCTGGATCGCCAGTTGGAGCAACTGAGGCACAAGGACGCAGCCGCAGAGGATTTTCGCACATTTGCTCTCGGTGCGATGGAGCAGATCGGTAAGACGGTGATGAAACTGAACCTGACGCACATTGAAGGCGGGCTTGTCTCCTCTCCATCTGGTGACCCTTTCACCGGATTTTATTCCATACAGCATTACAGGACATGGCTTCAGTCGCAGATTCAACCGATCCTCTCGGCGATCAGCAGCCAATTGGAAACGAAAGATCCCGTTATCAGCTTTGTGCTCGATTATCTGAACCATCATTATGGGGAGGATATTAATCTGAATCTTGTTGCCGACAAGCTGAATCTCACGCCGGGGTATCTCTCCAGTGTTTTCAAGGAAAAGACCAACATCAACTTCAGCGAGTATCTCAATAATCTCCGGGTTGAGCGGGCCAAGGAACTGTTAGTGAATGTGGATCTGCGAATTCAGGATATCGCCGTGCAGGTCGGTTATCAGAACGTAAACTCGTTCATCCGCATGTTCAAGCGTCGATACGGGATGACCCCCGGAGAGTATCGCAAGCGTCATGCAGGCGATGAGCCATTCATCTCCTCGAATCATGGTTAGACAGGTATGACTGGCAGAGCCATCTTAAGTTTCATATAAGTAAACACCCGCTCGGAGAGCGGGCGTTTGCTTATTATCACATGAGAATTTTGGACAGGTGCACAAGAGCCGTGGAGGAAATACGTTGTTCTTCAGGAATGTTCTCATAGAGAAGATGTTCTTTTCCCGCATCAATCATATGTTTGCGCATGGCTGTAATCCGGCCTTTGCCGTGATCGATGAAGCGAAAATCCACCTGCCCCAGACTTGGCATTTCGCTCAAACGCTCAAAAGCTTCCGCCTTTATTCCCTTATGTATTTCTTTCAGTTCCAGCACCTCTAATCGCTCCGCAGTCCACAGGTTGTCGATTTCCCGTAGTGATTTCATAAAATCCAATTCCAGCTGTCGCAGGTTCTTCATGCCCGAAAAGTCGCACAACCGCTCGACTTTGGGAAGTGACAGGTGCAAAAAGTCCAGATGATGTAATGCACTCAGTTCATCAATATGGGCCAGATTCCGTACAGATGACAATCTCAGCATGCGAATGTTTGAGTCAGCGAGCACATCCAGGGGTCCATTCAAGACACCATGATCGATGGCCAAATATTCAATAAACGGCAGGTCCACAACAAAGTTCAGCGTCTCGATGCTGCAGTTTAACACCAATGTAGTCAGCCGAATACAATCCTCAATCGGAGCCAGATCATCAAATTCCCCGCTAAGAGAAAGGTACTGCAGCTGTTTGTAATTTCGGATGAACTCCAGATTTTGCGTTTTGGCTGCTCGTATATTCAGAAATTCCATTCCTTGCAGCGCACCAAGTACACTCAAATCCTGTTTCTGTTTCAGATCCAATTCCAGAGCCTTAACATATTTCAATCCCGCAAGTATCTTCAAAAACTCTTCCGTGTAACGTCCCTTCTCCTCCACATTCGTAATCTTCAGGATCAGATCAGGCCGTTTGGAAAATACCCGCTCGTCCAATTCTGCTACATCTTCCAGCATATCTGCTCCGACTACAAAAGAAATGGTAGCGCGATTCCGCAGCTGCTTCACCGCATGATCCATTTTCGCTGCATTCCAGGGAACGCCGCTCATCGACGCAGTCCAAGGTTCACTCATTTCAGATCCCCTCCATCCGGTTTTCCTGCAATTGTAAATGAATAAAGCCGATTTGAGAAGTACGATATCGGTCTGCACAAGTAGAGTTCGTCAGCGTCTCTTCTCATTTGCTTCTTGCCCATCTATTATAGATATAAGTGTTTGAACAGACTGGAGGAACCACAGCATGCAATTTGCCAAACGAATGAACCACTTTAATGAAGGCATCTTTACTCGATTATCTGAAATCAAGCGACAACGTCTGGAACAGGGATTGGGCGTCATCGATCTGAGCGTCGGCGCACCCAACACCCCGCCAGCGCAACATATTATTCAGGCTTTATGTGAGGCAGCCGCAGACGTGCAAAATTACACTTACGCCATCAGTGACCAGAGCGAACTGTTGAAGGCTGTCAGCGAGTGGTACGAGCGCAGATACCAGGTTGATCTGGACCCCAAGACTGAAATATGCTCCTTGCTCGGTTCACAGGAAGGACTCGCCCATATTTCGCTTTCCATTGTAGATGAAGGAGATCTGGTGCTTGTACCAGACCCTTGTTATCCCGTCTTCGCCGATGGACCCTTATTGGCCGGAGCAGAACTATATTACATGTCTCAAAAAGAAGAACACAATTATGTCATCCAGCTTGAGGATATCCCTGAGGCCATAGCGCAGAGAGCCAAATTCATGCTGGTATCCTACCCTAACAATCCAACAACAGCCATGGCACCAGAGCAGTTCTATCTGGACCTGATCGCGTTTGCCAAAAAACATGATATCATCGTCCTCCATGACAATGCATACAGTGAGCTCGTGTTCGATGGGAAATCATGCGGGAGCTTTCTGGCCTTCCCTGGTGCCATGGATGTCGGCGTTGAATTCAATTCCCTATCCAAAACGTACGGACTCGCCGGGGCTCGAATCGGATTTTGCATGGGCAATGCAGCTGTAGTATCCATGTTGAAAAAGCTGAAATCCAACATGGATTACGGTATGTTCCTCCCGATTCAGAAGGCAGCCATTGCCGCCATTACCGGGGATCAGAGTGACGTAGACCGGGTCCGGGCCATCTATGAGGAACGTCGGGATATTCTGTGCCAAGGCTTCAGCAGACTCGGATGGGAAATAACGAAGCCCGATGCCACCATGTTTATCTGGACGCGGATTCCGGCTCATTATGACAGTTCGGAGCAATTCGCCATGGATCTGGTCAGCCGGGCAGGCGTCATCGTGACACCTGGAAGTGCATTTGGCCCTTCCGGTGAAGGATATGTCCGGCTCGCGCTGGTCCAGGATCGGGACCAATTGGAGCAGGTACTTCAATCCGTGAAAGACAGCGGCATACTCATAACGAATTAATCATTAGCAAAGAGCGCCCGTTCCTTATTCAGTGAAGGGGTGCTCTTTTTTTTGCTCTCATGCCTAAGCAAGTTCATTATCCTCCGCCTTACATAGCCTGCATCATCCAATCCGGCTGGATAGCATGGAGACGCTTCTCAGTATCCATGCCCAAGCTAAAGGAGAGCATAATTCGTAGTACCTTAACTTTCCCCCTCCCTCTATCGAAACAAAATCGAAATACCGAAATAAAAGGTAAGAGCAGCACGCTCAATATCCGATCTTGGGGAGATGGCAGCATGGCACAGTTATTTAGAAAAAGAGGGACCCGGACATCAAGCATCGCCAATACACTGTCTATCATGTTGTTGGCCATCATTGTTGTCGTCTTTTCCATCCTGGGAACATTTATGTTTACCAGCACTCGAAGCATCCTTGTTAAACAGCAGGAATTGATGCTGCAAACGAAAACGCAGGCCATTGTAGCCCAGTTCGATGCTTTATTTAAGGAAAAAGGATCTCTTGTTAAGCAAATGTCCACCAATAATTTATTCAGGCAGTATATTCAAACCACCGAATCTGCTTCTACCGCTACAACATCACCCTATGCTGCCGAAACCCAGGGTACACTTGCAGCCATAGTGAAGGAAGAACCTTCTTTTGTGGATGCTTGGATTGCGGGCATTGATGGAAAAGGCTTCTGGCTCCAACACGATGGTGCAGCGTCCGACTCTGAATTTGTGATTCAGGATCGTCCGTATTATAAACCAGCTGTTGAAGCCGATGGCTTATATTTCTCCGAACCCTATGCCGATATTGCTTCAGGTAATATCCTAATGGGCATATTCTATCCGATTAAGGATGACAACAACGAGTTGATCGGTTTCGCGGCGGCAGATATTGCATTCAAGGATATTCCATCCCTTATGGAGAGCTACTCCCTTGGAAGCACAGGCTATTCCATTCTGGCCTCCAAGACCGGTGATATTTTATATCATCCTGACCAAGCCAAGGTGCTCAAGGAAAAGATTAACGAAAGTCCGGGAGATTTGGGTGAGATCGGCAAGAAAATGATGGCCGGTGAATCCGGAATCCAACTGATAGATGACAACGGAGAAGGCCGTTATGTCGGGTATGCCACCAGCGCAGATACCGGATGGTCTGTAGGGTTGACCATTTCGGAGCATGAAGTGCTCGAAGAATTACAAGCCTTTACGTGGATCACCATTATAGGTTTTGCTGTAGCCGCCATCGTGCTTGTATTCATCAGTTATATCACCCTGCGATATCTGCTGAGATCCATCCCGAAACTGCTGCAAAAAATCAAACTTGTGGAACAGGGAGATCTAACCGTCCAGTTTGATACAACATCCCGCAATGAGATTGGTCAAATCTCACAAGGTATGCTCAACATGGTGCAAAAAATTCAGAGCATGATTCAGATGGTAGGGGCAACTGCACAAGTTTTAGGCCAATCCTCCAAGGATCTGCAATCCATTTCCGCTCGGACGGCCGTAACGATGAATGATACGGCAACAGCAATTAACGAAATTGCCAATGCAACCAATTATCAGTCCATTGAATCCGAGAACATTTTGCAAAAAACCGGATCATTATCAGGTCAAATCGACGATATATCAAGTGATGTCAAAACGATGGAGACCAAAGTTCAAGCTTCCGCAGAACAAAGCGAACGAGGATTGGAAGTGTTGAATCAGTTATCCAAATGGGCAGAGGAGAACCACCATTCAACCCAGGCCATGTCAGCCATTATCCATGATATTGATCTAAGCCGTCATGAAATCTCCGGTATCGTGGATACCGTCCATCAGATCGCAACCCAAACCAACCTGCTGGCACTCAACGCTTCCATCGAAGCTGCACGTGCAGGAGAACAGGGACGAGGTTTTGCCGTAGTCGCAGGAGAAGTTCGCAAACTGGCTGAGCAGACTGCGATGGCAACAGAGGAAATTAGCAAAAAGGTTCGTCAAATCGAAGATAAAACGAAGACATCCGTAGAACACACGGCTCACGGCCTCCTGATTGCAGAGGAAAATGCCAAGTCCGTCGAAGGTACCAAGCAGGTGTTCTACAGCATCAATAAAGATCTGGAGGAATTGAGATTACGCATGCTGCAGATCAGCAATAACACCTCCAGTGTTCATAAACACAAGGATGAGATTGTCCAGGCACTCGAAATTATCTCTTCCACCACCGAAGAAAATTCAGCCTCTACCGAAGAGGTTAGTGCGAGCACACAGGAACAACTGGACAGTATCGAACAGGTTGCGGAATTATCCCAGCAATTGAGTCAGTTGTCGAACAAGCTTGAGGAAGAATTAAATCAGTTCCAGGTTGATCAGAAATCATAGTGTGCACATGATCGCAATGAACAATAAATAAACAACAAAAGCCCGCTGCGTGAGCGGGCTTTCTAACGTCCAAATCCTATTTTGCGTTTGAATATACGCTTTACTTCATCGGTCTGTGCCAGTTAGAACGGTACATCAGGTAAAGGAAGTACGGTGTTCCAATCAAGGCAATCAGGATTCCTGATGGTATCTCTGTTGGCGCCATGACTGTTCTGCCGATCGTATCAGCGAGCACCAGCATCACTGCACCCGCGAGTGCGGATAAAAACATGGACCGTCTTAACTTATGTCCTGTCAGCAGCCGCACCATATGCGGGGCAATCAGACCGATGAACCCGACGGTTCCTACACAAGCAACAGCACCTGCTGCCAGCAGTACCCCCGTCGTCATGGCGAGCAATCTTGTTCGGCGTACGCCCAGTCCAAGTCCGGATGCACTGTTGTCGTCGAATACCAACAGTTCGAATCGACGAGCGAGCCACCAGGCCAGCGGAACCAGAATAACCAAAAATAAACCGATAACCTTCACCTGATCCCATGTACGGGCATAGGTACTACCTGTCAGCCAGATATATCCGCTGCTGCCGTATACAGCGCCACGAACAATCAGAATCTGAATTCCCGCTCCAGCAATGGCCGACATGGCGATCCCCAGCAGCACAACCGCAGACGGGTTAAGCCCTTTCTTCCAGGAGAGGGAGAATACAACCACTGCCGCAATAGCTGCACCGATGATGGCTGCGATGGGCAGCAGATATATTGGAAGACCCGGCCATAAAATAATGACCATCATGGCTCCGAGCCCTGCCCCGGAGGACACACCGACGATGGAAGCATCCGCCAGCGGATTACGCACGGCCATCTGAATGAGCACACCACTGATTGCCAGTGCAGCTCCAGCACCTGCAGCAACAAGCGTACGCGGAATCCGAAGCTGAATCACCGCCGAGAACAGTCCATCCGATCGGAATAAACTTGGCAGCAGATCAGCCAGCGGAATTCGCAGGCCGCCAAACATGGTACTAAGCAATATAAGCGCTATAGTTACGACCGAGAACAATACTGCCATTGGCCCAAACGCAAAGCGGCGTGAAGGTGCACCTGTGCTCATGGAAGAGGACATCCCCGAACCGTTTGATGCTTTCATGCGTGTAAGTACCAGCCAGATCAGCCACGGTGCACCAATAATCGCCATGACAGCCCCTGTCGGCAGCTCCATGCTGGAGTTATGTATCATCTTGGCCAGTACGTCTGCGCCAACCAGGAGAGCTGCTCCCCAGATAAACACACCGGGCAGCAGTAACCGGTTGGAGCGCACTCCGCTCAATCGGACCAGGTGGGGTGCTACCAGTCCCACGAAACCAATCGGTCCGATGACACTGACAATCACGGCAGCCAGCAAAACCGCGATAATCAGTCCACCCGAACGAGCCAGCCCAACCCTTTGACCCAAAGAGGACGCCGTTGATTCATCCAGCTCCAGCATATCCCACTGTCTGGACAAAATGAGCGCGAGGATGGTGATGCCAACGACCCAAGGCCAAGCATAAGCGACACCGCTCCAGTCATTCTGGACGAGTGTTCCGGATCCCCATAGGAATAATCCCTGTGTTTCCATAGAGAAGAAAATATGCAGTGCGCTTGTAAAGGAACCGAGCACCATGGACACGATCATACCGGATAACGCAAGTCGAACCGGACTTGATCTTCGTCCCCCGCCCATGAAATAAGCTGCAAATGCCGCAAGCAGACCGCCAAGAGCTGCGAACAGAAAAGGCGACTGACTGAGCACACCCGGAAAGAGAATAGCTCCCAGCACGACGATAAAGTAGGCACCTGCATTAATGCCCAGCGTGTCTGACGCTGCCAGCGGATTACGGGTGATCGTCTGCAGCAGTGCTCCGGCAACAGCCAGCGCACCGCCTGCGATAATACCGATAACCGTACGCGGCATACGCAAATCCCAGATCATATTGTGCTCCAACGTGTTCTGTTTGCCTGTAAGAGCATCCCAGACCGTACTCAATGGAATGGAAGCCTCTCCATAACAAAGACTTACAAAAAAAAGCACGATGAGAGCGGTTAGACCGCCCCCATATATGCTTATTGCGCGCCAGTTCATAGCTGGCCTAGTTCCCTGAACTGAACTCATTTGGTAATCGCCTCAACAACTCCGTCAACCAAAACTTTGGAGGAAATGGGTCCACCAAATGTCCATGTTGTGCTATCCAATTGATATAGGCGGTTTTCCTTCACAAAATTCAGTCCGTTCCAAACCGAGTTATCTTTCATTGCTGTGCCAAAAACGTCATCGTCCGGCTGTGTAATATAGATGAAGTTACTGTCCTGTACATCAGATAAGGATTCAATTCCCACTGTAGAGAAACCATAGCCTTCAAGCTTTTCAGGCTGCCAGTCATTTACCAAACCGATTTTGTCCAATGTACCAATAACGACCGAGTTATCCGTGAACATACGCAGACTAGCTGCATTTTGATACGTGAATGCTTGGGTCAGAGCAAAGTGGAAATCTTCTTTGCCTGCAGCAGCCAGTTTTTCTTTGGCTTCTACATAGTGTTGATCAAGTTCATCCAGTACTTGCTTCGCTTTGTCCTCTTTGCCAAGAGCAATAGCAATGTTATTAAAGATATCTGTCATCTTGTCGTAGTTATAGCCATCGCCATCGTAAGGGTCGAATTCCATCGTTGGTGCAATCGCATTAAGCTGATCGTAGACCGCATTATTGTTATCTGCATTGGCAATGATGAGGTCTGGTTTCAATGCAGCAATAGCTTCCAGATTCGGCTCACTACGTGTTCCAATATCTGTCACGCTGTCATCCAGGGCTGCTTCGGAAGTGACATAGACTTTGTAGTTGGCGTTGTCGGCATTACCTACTGGCTGAACGCCCAGTGCAACCACATCTTCCGTATATGTCCATTCCAGAGTAACCACGCGCTCTGCCGGCTTGTCCAGCGTCAGTTCTCCGCGTTTATGTTTAACGGTAACCGGGCCAGAAGCCGCTTCCGTCTGCGTGTTGTCAGAAGCATTACCTTCACCTGCATCCGCAGCTGATCCATTCGAGCTGGTGCTTGCAGAACCGCAACCTGCTAATGTAAGAGCAAAAACCAACAATAATAGTAGTCCGTTCAAGCTTTTTTTCATGTACTGTAATCTCCCCTGTTTATATGTATTAACTCTGATAATAATTATCATTATCACATTTTGGATTATGCGACAGAAATCACATTTTGTCAATAAAAAAGCGATAACGCGCTGACTACAGATTCTGCTATTGTGCCTATTTATGGGGATAAAAAGAAACAGAGCCCCTGGTCATCCATGGACTCTTCTCAACCAGCATCATGACATGCCAGATTTGCAGTATGTTTCATCTACCGTGCGCGCCTTCCATCGTATATAATCGCGCCCCAATTCTAACGGAATGCAAATGTTAGTTCAGTTCCATTGTAGTAATGCAGGTATTGTCCTGTTCATATGTGGAAAGCTGGGATTCCGCGACCTTCCCGTCATGTACAATACGGACCAAGTATGTTCTGTTCCTCGGTACCCACAGATCCATAAAGCCATTCTTCCCGGTTTTTATCGGTTCTTCTTTCATAAACGTATTACCTTCTGAGTCATGAATCGTGACCAGGAACTCTTTGTTCTTCATTTCCCCCTGACAACCCGTCAGGCTATGAATGGCACATGGGTGAGTCTGCTCGACGTAAGGCGCAATCGAAAGGAAAAACTCCTCTTCAGGCAGATTATAGGTTTTCGTTTGATCATCCTTGCCGGTAACGACCAACTGGGTAGCATTAATGGAGGCCGATTTTGTTTCGACTTTACCCGTACTGATATCGTATACCAATTCCTTAACATTGGTTGATTCAGGAGGGCCTGCTTCTTTTTTTAGCATATTATCAGCGATAAGGTATATTCCTAAGCCAACGACTGTAATGAATAAGGCTGCAATAAGTATTCCTTTTCTCAACTGGAGTTCATCTCCTCGTCCGTTTTGGTTTATTATAATGGAGAATGCCGCGCCATGGGCTATGTACACCATCAAAGTCACCATATTTTCACATATTTGTCTTGTAGCATAAAAAAATCAGCAGCATATTAGAAGTATTATTGATAAGCATAGGAAGGTGTGTATATGCATAAATCTGCTTCCGAATCAGACACAGATCGAAGAATTTACAAATCCAAACAGGCGCTAAAGGCTTCCTTGCTGGAATGGATGTCACGCAAACCGCTGGAGAGCATTACCATCACCGATATTGTCAAATCGGCTGATTTGAATCGCAGTACGTTTTACAAACATTACGTTTACAAAGAAGACTTGCTGCGCGAGATTTTGACCGATGTGATCAATGACCTGATAGCCGCCTACCGAGCTCCTTATGAGCATTACCATGATTTTGAAATCAAGGATTTGAACGCATCGGCCATCAAAATCTTCGACCATGTTCTTGTCAATGCCAGCTTTTATACCTTGCTTGTTCATTCCCATATGCCTATGGGATTTCGGGATACTCTCTATGAAACGCTCATTACCCTGTACCTGCAGGACTTAACGGATATGTCTCCGGATCCCAGGATCGACAAGGAACTCCTTGCCTGCTATCAGGCTAATGCCGTTTTGGGTCTGATTACAGGCTGGGTACAGAGCAACTTTAAATACAGTTCCACTTACATGGCAGAGCAGCTATTGGAATTTACTCGTATGAATCGCTCGAATGAAGTTTATCGCTCGAATCTGGCCCCGGTCCATCGTCACAAACCAGGCTTGTCCATATAAAAAGAGGTACCAGCTCTCATTCAACATGAGAGTGGTACCTCCGAATAGCTGCCCTATTATCATATTGTCTAGTTACTAATCCAGCCGCCATCGACAGGAAGCTCAACGCCTGTAATAAATTTCGATTCATCTGAAGCCAGGAACAGATAGGCATAGGCGATATCCATGGATTCTCCGGCATGCGGAGGCAAAGGCGCGAGATTTTTGTAATTCTCACCCATCTCCACTTGAGACTTGATGCCTGCTTTTTCCACCATGCCGGTAAATACAGCACCTGGATGTACAGAGTTAACCCGTATGTTGTCTTTCGCAAACCACTGTGCACCATGTTTGGTCAGTGAACGTACGGAGCCTTTGGAAGCACTATAGGCTGCACCCTGCGCGTCTGCAATTCCGCCAATAATTGCAGCGATGGACGATGTATTAACAATGGAGCCTTGTCCATTCTGTTGCATGTAAGGAATAACGGCTTTCATGCCCAGCCATACCCCTGTGCCATTTATGGACATGACCTTCTCCCAATCTTCCAGCTCGGCCTCCAAAATCCCCTTGGCTATGTGAATTCCAGCATTGTTGACCAAAATATCTATTTTTCCGTATTTTGCTACTGTTTCTTTCACAACTGCGTTCCACGACTCGGGACTTGACACATCCAGCTTAAGCGCGATGGCCTCTCCACCACTTGCCACAATGTGCTGCACCTGCTCTTCCAGAGCTTCAATAGCCACATCAGTAGCGACAACCTTAGCCCCTTCTCTGGCAAACAATTGAGCCCCTGCCAATCCCATGCCGCTCGCTGCACCTGTTATAATTGCAACTTTTCCAGTTAATCTGCCCATTTCATATCATCCTTTCCTATTTGAAGATGACCGCCTAATGAAGGCACCCAATTCGTTGACCCCTTTAGTATACGGACGAAATGAAAGCTCTTTCAATCAGCAAATAGGCAGGCTTTTGTGGGATAACCAATAGATAGATAGGGATCTGTTTACTTCAAGAATGATAATCTACAATATGGACGAGATATGTTGTTTTGACTTCCGAATCTATGAATATTGCCAGCATCCTGCGAGGGGGTCGATCATTTTCCCGTCATCGAACTTGGCGAACAAATATAGGGCCCCATAACCAAAGACGTACTCCTCAACCATTCCATCCGCATAACCATCTTCGTCAATCTGGATGAAAAAGTCGTATCCATCATGATGCAGAGCTGTTAAGTAACTGTCCTCTTGCTGAATGAATCTCGGTGTGCCTCCAATTCTGACCAAACATGGCTCATCTGCTGCAGCCCCATCTTCAATCCATGTCCACTCGGTTAGACTGTGTTTATGCAGCACAGTATTCGTGTAGGTCTCCAGCGCACTTTCAGTGGAGGCGGGATGCTGGATCACTTGAATGTCGCATGTTGGATAAATATTGTGCTCAAGGTATTTCTCATAATCCGCTGGTACAAATACAGAAATCATCTCCTGACCTGGAACAGGCTCCATAGCGTCTGTATCAGGAAGAGTCACACTGAGATAAAACAGATAATTTTGCTCACGCAGAAAAGAGAATTCGGGGTTATCATCAAAGTAAGCAGGTGCATTCCCCCCGATCCAACTCAGCGATGAATGATCTGTAGGATGTGGATACATAACGAGCGAATGTGTTCTATTATCAAAAAGATCAGTCCATGCGGACATACGGGCACGTTCCTTTCTTACGATTTTCGTTTGAACTTCCAATCCATTCCTATATAATAATTATAAATTCTGGAAACCGTGGTGGACAACAGATTTATTACTCATTAGACCAGACAGAATTGTTCTCCGAGCAGACCATGTAGGAGGAATATACATTGAAATGGCTCCGTGTACATAAGGAAGATCATGATATCAGGAATAAGATAGACTGGAACGGTGACCTTCCTAAGCATATCGCCATTATGATGGATGGAAATGGGCGCTGGGCCACGCGCAGAGGACTTCCCCGAAGTGCTGGACATTATGCTGGCATGCAGACGATGCGCGAAACGATAAGCATGTGCCACCAAATCGGGATCTCCTCTCTCACCCTTTATGCATTCTCTACGGAAAATTGGAAAAGGCCTAAAGAGGAAGTAGATTATATCATTAGCCTGGTCGTCGAATTTGTACAGGATACGACCGTTCAGGAACTCAATCAACATGGTATTAAGGTGGATTTCATCGGTGATATATCCAAATTTCCTCTTGAAACACAAGAGGCGATGCGCAAGGTGGTTGAACTAACCCGGGCCAATCGTGGAATGACCGTTTACTTCGCCATGAACTATGGCGGGAAAAGTGATATCGTCCAAGCTATTAAATTATGTATTGAAGAAAACAAAAACGTGCGGGACATCTCTGAACAGGACCTTGAGAAGTTTCTGTATACCGGACAATATCCAGCACCAGATCTATTGATTCGGACTAGCGGGGAGAAACGGCTGAGCAACTTCTTATTATGGCAGGTTGCCTACGCCGAGCTGTGGTTTACGGATGTCATGTGGCCGGACTTTAACGAGCAATTGTTATACGAAGCCATGCTTGATTATCAACAGCGCAAGATGCGAGCGTTGGAATAATTCGAGGTTCCATTCAAATCTTCAGGGAGCTGCTTGTTCTTTTGCACATTTTTAGCAATGTTCACCGTAACACTCCAAACTTCGCACCATATACTGTGGTAACTCTCTCACTTGCAGAAGCCAGTCTCGAAGTACTCCATCCATGATTTCCGAATTTGTCCCAGTTGATCTCTTCCAGACATAACTGCTTCAAACCCATTAAGCTTGTCCCCCATAACCCGATTACAGGATCAGAGGTTCATTACAAGATTCCTTCGATAAACTATTCGCCCATTCAGGCTCTACTTCCCCTAATTCTAAGGTCTCGGTTTCGGAACTAAAAAGAGCAGCGGTGATGTCTTTTAGCTACATCATCCCGCCGCTCCCGCATTCCAAGCCGTCCATACCATCTCAATAAATAGACTTATGGACTGGATAAAAGGCATAAACTTTAATTTTTATGCTGACATAGACTATATTGTGAATCGAGATTAAGGAGTCAATTTCAGAATAGTCACCGTGGTATTCAGATTGTTATGCAACTGTACAGGAGTTGCATTCGCATTTACCAGTTGGATCGTTGTCGGAACTGTTGTGACCGTAACGATGACTTCAGCAGATATGGGGCCTCCACCATTACCCGTGAAAGGCACGGGGGTTATAGGCGTTCCGTTTACTGTGAGGTTGAAATCGGCATCGCCCTGATTATGAATGGAGAAAGAGATAAAGTAACTTCCTGTTTCATTGATGGTTATCGTTGAAGATGGCGGCACGAAGGTAAAGGCACCACCCACGTTAGCCAAAACACCAGTCAACGTAATTGGCGAGTTTCCTGGAACGGTGTCCGTACCTGTACCGGGATCAGCTCGGAAAACACTCAGGAAATCAGAAATTCCAGCCCCCGTTGGACCGGCAGGACCTGTTGCTCCAGTTGCACCTGCTGGGCCGACAGGGCCAGCTGGACCCACTGGGCCAACCGGGCCTGCTGGGCCCACTGCTCCGACCGCACCAGCCGGACCCACAGGTCCTTGTATACCAGGAATTCCTTGCAATCCGACTGGCCCTGGTATCCCTTGAGCACCAGTGGCCCCTTTGGGACCTATTGGTCCTAGTGGACCAGGAATCCCTGGTACGCCTTGCGGTGCATTAACTATAACCTTAGGTTTAACCTTCAAAACCTTAACCTTCACACCGCAATGTACGTGTTTTTTGAATTTACGTCTACAAATCCGTTTCCCATGACGATTGATCAATGAATTCACCTCCGTGATATTTCTCCACATACTATGTGCAGTAATCACTGGGGGCGTAGACAACTAACTATAATTCAGAAAATTACAGGGCCCATTATGAGGAAAGTTGTCTATCTCATGGAGCAATATTTAGACTTTAAGCTTCTATTACATATCGAAAGGGCCTCTTACAAAACAGCCAAGAATACAATGCAAAGCATATTAAATTTTTTATACGTTACACATGTTTAGTGTGGGATGCTCTACCCGCAAACCAGTATGTGAGTGCACCTGACACGGCGAAGGCTAAGAGCAGACCAATGCAGGTATGCAGCAAGTTCAGCGTACCATCTTCCATGAATGCCGGAATTTGAAGCAGGCCTGCTGATTCGCTTAAAGCAAAGGATTTTACCGATACAATACCGAAGTAGAGTCCGCCGATAGCACTACCAATAAGCGCTGCATAAAAAGAAGCCCTCCTTCTCATATTGACGCCATAGATTGCAGGCTCCGGAACACCCAAAAGAGCCGTTCCGGTTGCCCAGAATGCGAGTTTTCTGAACTCGGTCTGTCTGCTGCGCAGTCCCGCAGCCAGTGCTGCCCCCGCCTGAGCAGTAAATGCAACAAACATCGCAGGAATGATCACGGAAAATCCGTTGGTCATCAGCTCATTCAGCATCAAGGGAACGAGCCAATAATGCAATCCGGCAAACAGCATTAATGCAAATGCCGCTCCCAGCAGCATCGCAGCCACGACCGGTGCATCCGTGAGCAAGGAATCGACGGCAGCGGGCATTCGCTTATCAATCCACGAACCTAGTGGGCCCAGCACCTTAGGACTGAATCGTTCAACGGCTCTTTCTACATAAGATGCAGCAGAGATCGTCAGAATCACCCAGAGCGTCGCCGAGAAAAAGGCTGCCTCCGAAACCATAGGCACACCCATAAAATGGACTTCCTCTTGACCTGACAGTAAATAACTCATTTGCGGGTAAAACATCAATCCGCCGATAGCTGCTGCAACGTAGATATTACTCTTTAACTGCCGGGCAGTACTGATAGCTGCCAATACAGGCAGCAAATAAAAGGCGCTATCCCCAATGGATTTCAATATCATAAATGTCTGGCTCTGTAGGAAGGATGAGGGTTCCGAAAAACCGTACGTACTAATCAGTGTTATGACTGCAAGCACAATTTTGAAGAGCGCAGCTCCCAGAATGGCAGGCATTATGGGTCTAAACACATCGGATATAAACGGTAATATTGAAAACGATCTGCGGTATGTATGCTTCTCTTTCCGTTCGGGATGATCGCGCATGCTTTCTGGCGTACCCATGTCCCTTAACAGAAGGTGATAATAGGAGAATTCATCTCGAATCGCCAAGCAACATTCTGTACCTGTTATCCGAATTGTTACTTCAAGATCGGTAGCAGCAGGCGCTGACATATCCACTTTACTGTTATCTTCTAGAATAAGTACCGTGGCCTGCTCTTCCCGCGTGACTTGTCTTATGTTTTCCTTTCCACCTGCAAGTTTCAAGATCTCTTCGAATTGCCTGTCATTCATATGTACCTTCTCCTTATGCTGCGGTAAACCCGAGTTTTGTGATGTGCCCTTATCTATATACCCATTTCCATGATCAAACTTCAATAGGATATTCAAACTAATTTTCCTTTCATTTCATGAATAATCAAGCAGGGTACATGGACCTAAATTCACCTAATAATAGAAAAAAAGCCTGCTTCCGCAGGCTCTTTCATAACCTCTTTACAATGTTTTTTGATTTTCCAGCCCTTATGACAACGCCAGCATGGCGTTCATATCTTCCTCTGCCGTTGTGATCAGCTTCAGGCCAAACATGTCAACAAGCACATCCAATACTCCAGCCGAGATGAATTCTGGCGGTTTCGGTCCAATTCGAATGTCCTGAATACCCAGACTGAACAGCCCCAGCAGAATGGCCACCGCTTTTTGCTCAAACCAGGACAGGACAATGCTGACGGGCAGCTCATTGACCGAACAGCCAAAGGCGTCCGCAAGAGCCATTGCAATTTTCACGGTTGAACCGGAGTTGTTGCACTGCCCCAGATCGATATAACGGGGAATTCCTGTATCCCCGACTGTACCGTAATCCACATCATTGAAGCGGAATTTACCGCATGATGTGGTTAAAATCACGGTATCGTTAGGCAGCGAAGTCGCCAGCTCGCGATAATAGTTTCCTCCTTTTCCAGGTGCATCACAGCCAGCAATAACGAAGAAACGACGGATATGACCATCTTTGACTGCCTGAATAATCTCTGGAGCGAGACCAATTACCGTCTCATGATGGTACCCTGTCGTTAGTACCTGCTCCGACTTAACGTCTGCTGCCGGTAAGGAAAGAGCGCGTTCAATTAGAGGAGTGAAATCATCATTAATAATTTTGGCTACACCCTCAAGTCCCGCGACTTCATACGAGAAGAATCGGTCGGCATATGTACCTTTGATAGGCATGACACAGTTTGTGGTCGCAAGTATGGCACCCGGAAACTGTTCAAATAATCTGCGCTGATCGAACCAGGCTTTGCCGATATTGCCTTTTAGATGGGCATATTTCTTAAGTGCCGGGTACCCGTGAGCAGGCAGCATCTCGGAATGTGTATAAATGTTGATGCCTTTCCCTTCGGTCTGGCGAAGAAGCTCTTCCAGCGCATACAGGTTATGTCCGGTCACTACAATGCATTGTCCCTCAATCTGGTTCTGCGAAACGGTGATGGGCTGCGGTATGCCGAATCTCTCGGTGTGCGCACGATCCAGCACGTCCATGATTCGGATTGCCGCGCTCCCTACTTGCATGGCCATATCGAGATGTTCCTGCACATTAAAATTGGAATTGGTCAACGTCATATACAGGGCCTCATGTGTAATTCGATCCACTTCCGGATCATGATATCCTAGCTGCCGAGCATGTGTTGCATAAGCCGCTATGCCTTTCAACGCAAAAATCATGGTATCCTGCAGACTGGCTATCGTTTCATTTTTGCCACAGACCCCAACTACTGTACATCCACCACTCGGTGTCTGCTCACACTGATAACAAAACATATCTGTTCCCTCCAACGTGATTCGATTTCATTCATCACTGGTAACAGCGTAACAAACCCGCAGGGGACCAAGTGTGATGGCGGACACAGTTTATCATTCGACACCTTATAGTTAAGATTAGCAAATATATGAACCTATTGTTTCCCCTCCAAGACTATCATCCAATCTTTCATTAGCTCCTTCGCATACGTTATTACGTAGTCCAAGCTGCCGTAGCAGCAGGTCTATAGAAAAGGAGGAGTTCAAATGGCTAAACCCGTTTCCATTTCTCAAACGTATCCTCGCTTGACGGTGTTCAGTGAAGAAAACTTCAGGGGCCGCCGAAGAGTCTATCGTGGCAACCTCGGCATCTCCGATGTCGATGCCATTCTGACTGGAATTGAGAGCTTGCGATTTTTTTCCACTAATCCAAACGCTACACTCGTGTTGTTTAATCGTTCACGTTTTCGTGACAATTTTGTTGTACTGCGGGGGAATCGCAGCATTCGCGAACTGGATGACTTTTTGCGCAGAGGAGATGTGGAATCCCTCATTGCATCCAATCAGCGCTTAACTCTGGCACAGATTCGCGAGATCAGAAGAACCGGAGAGTTACCTCCCGGTTACCGCTTAATCTGACCTGTCTTTCGCTGTTGCATGTGATATCAATGCAGTGGTGCACGTAACCGTGCATCACTGCAAATAAATAAATTGAACAAGAGGCATATCTTAGCTCCTTATGAAAAATACTGTGAACATAAAAAAGTTGGAAATGAAACGATTCTATATTTTGCCCGTAAGGGTAATACACAGAAGAAACCATTTAATCAAGGAGCTGGTCAATTGCAACATTATAGACACAGTGCTGAGGAGACACTTCAAGATTTGGATAGTTCCCCCAAGGGGCTGACTGCCTCCGAAGCTGCAAAAAGACTTGAGACAGAAGGATATAACGAGTTAAAAGGCAAAAATGCAACACCTGTCTGGAAACTGTTTCTTGAAAATTTCAAAGATCCCATGGTCATCGTGCTGCTCATTGCGGCAGGTGTACAGGTTGTGCTCGGACATCTTATTGAATCACTGATTATCTTCTTGGTTATCCTGCTAAATGCAGTAATTAGTGTTGTACAGACCAAAAAAGCGGAGAGCTCCCTCGATGCCTTAAGGCAAATGTCTGCTCCTGAAGCCAAAGTTATTCGTGATGGTGAGAAAAAGACTATTCCCGCCAGGGAACTCGTTCCCGGCGATATCGTTTTATTGGATGCGGGTGATTATGTGCCGGCAGACGGGCGGATTTTGGAATCCGGTAGTCTGAGAATCAATGAAGGCATGCTGACTGGAGAATCAGAAGCAGCGGAGAAACATGCAGATGCCATTCCGGAGGAGGCTCCCATCGGTGATCGGCGCAACATGGCCTTCAGCGGTTCGCTGGTCGTATACGGCCGGGGCACTCTGGTGATTACCGGAACCGCGTTAAAAACAGAGATCGGCAAGATTGCCGAATTGATTGAAAATGCTGAAGCCAAAGAAACTCCGCTGCAGCGCAAACTGGAAGCCTTCAGCAAAAAACTGGGCTTTTTCATTCTGGGACTGTCCATTCTTATTTTCGCCATCGAGGCAGGACGTGTCTGGTTAACCGAAGGCACGGACAATCTGGGTCCTTCAATTATCAATGCACTGATGTTTGCCGTTGCTGTCGCCGTCGCCGCCATTCCTGAAGCTCTCTCTTCCATCGTGACGATTGTATTGTCGCTGGGAACGAATAAGATGGCCAAGCAGCATGCGATCATTCGCCGGCTGCCTGCCGTGGAAGCGCTCGGTTCAGCCAGCATTATCTGTACAGATAAGACAGGGACGCTTACCCAAAACAAGATGACGGTTGTGGATTATTACATCCCCCATGGCACCAAAGAGGAATTCCCGGACGATCCTGATCAGTGGTCTGAAGAGGAACGACGCTTGTTACATATTGCAGTGCTCTGCAATGATTCGAATATTAACCAGGAGGGCAAGGAGCTGGGTGATCCCACAGAGGTAGCCCTCATTGCCTTCAGTAACCGTGTGAACAAGGACTATAACGAAATTCGGGACCAGTTCCCGCGGGAAGCAGAGCTTCCTTTTGACTCGGATCGGAAACTAATGAGCACAGTGCATACCTTCGAAGGACAGACGGCCTTATTAACCAAAGGTGGTCCGGATGTGCTATTCAGCAGGTGTACTCATGTGTTCATGAACGGAGAGGTTCAGCCGCTTACAGCTGAGATTCGCACACAATTCGAGGAGAAAAACGAAGCTTTCTCCAAACGTGCCTTCCGTGTACTGGCTTATGCTTACAAGAAATTCGATGACAAAAAGCAGGTTACACCTGAAGACGAATATGATCTGACGCTTGTTGGACTGACAGCCATGATTGATCCACCGCGTGAAGCCGTGTACGGCTCCATCGAAGAGTCCATGAAGGCTGGTATCCGCACAATCATGATCACAGGGGACCACAAAACGACAGCCCAGGCCATTGGACGGGATATTGGGCTTGCAGGCCCGGATGATCTCGCCATCACTGGCGCTGAGCTGGACAAAATGTCGGATGAAGAGCTGGATCGCCAGCTTGAACACATTTCAGTCTATGCACGGGTATCCCCTGAAAACAAAATCCGCATTGTGCGTGCATGGCAGCGCAAAGGCAAAATTGCAGCCATGACCGGAGACGGTGTCAATGATGCACCAGCTCTGAAACAAGCGGACATTGGTGTAGCCATGGGCAGCGGTACGGATGTTGCCAAGGATGCGGCTGCCATGATTCTGACGGATGATAACTTTGTATCCATCGTGAACGCAGTGAGTGTCGGGCGTATGGTATTTGATAACATCAAAAAAGCCATTGCTTACCTGTTTGCGGGTAACCTTGGCGCCATTATCGCCATATTGTTTGCACTTATCGTTGGATGGGTGAACCCGTTTACGGCCCTGCAGCTTCTCTTCATCAACCTGGTGAACGACTCCCTGCCTGCCATTGCACTGGGGACGGAAAAGGCCGAACCGGATGTGATGCGGCGCAAACCGCGAGATATTAATGAAGGCATCTTTGCCGGCGGTACGCTTCAAGCCGTGATTACACGTGGTGTATTGATCGGTGCAGCTGTTATTGTGTCCCAGTATGTCGGGCTTGGCATCTCTGAAGAAATGAGCGTGGCGATGGCCTTTACGACCCTGATTCTGGCACGGAGTCTGCAAACATTTGCAGCCCGTTCCAACACACAGACCATCTTCCAGGTGGGCTTCACGACAAATAAATTTGTCCTTGGCTCCATCCTGGTATGTCTCTGTCTCTATGGAATCACCTTGATTCCGGGTGTACGCGGCATCTTCGCCATTCCGGATGCATTTGGTTGGAACGAGTTCCTGATTGCAGGCGGTCTTGCCCTGCTCGCCGTCATTCTGATGGATGTCATCAAGTGGATTCGCAACCGCGGCAAAGCGGTCAGTCCAGCATAAAAAATACTTCAACCCTTCAAGGCGCCCTCAGACGGGCGTCTTTTTTGCTGCCGGAAATCAACTTCTACAACACATGCAATTTCCTATCGTTTTTTGTTTGTTTCGATCTGTTTCACCCCATTTGTCACCGATGCGAAACTCTTCGAATTTTATGACATTATTGCCATATATGCAGATTGGGCGTAAAATGATTTATTGATTTTAATATAGCTTGACTCAATCCACAGACAGGAATGGTAACGTGAAAGATAAAATTGTAATGCCTCTCTGGACATGCTGTCTGTTCATTGTCGTGATGAACACCACCATGTTTAATGTATCCTTACCCGTCATTATTAACGATCTCCAAATTACATCTGACCTGGGCTCATGGGTCATCTCCAGCTACTCTATCGGTTACGCATTATCGACCGTCATTTTCAGCCGGTTATCCGATCGGGTCCCGGTGCGCAAACTGCTAACCATCGGACTGCTGATTCTGGGCTTGTCCTCGTTACTTGGATTATTCGCACACAGCTTCGCCGTCCTGCTGCTGACGCGCATTTTGCAATCCGCAGGTGCAGGGGTTATGGCTGGGCTCGGCCTTGTAATTGCGAGCCGCTACATCCCGCTGGAACGGCGCGGAGCCGCAATTGCCCTCATCTCTTCAGGCAGTGCCATGGCTTTTGGGCTGGGTCCCATTGTGGGCGGACTCATTAGCGAGTACTGGGGATGGAATGGTCTTTTTGCAATAACCGTACTTGTTCTGCTTGCCCTGCCTGTATTGCTCTATTTTCTGCCGCGGGAAACACCAAGCTCAGACAACCCTTTCGATATGATCGGAGCAGTGTTAACGGTTATTAATGCCATAACGCTTCTGGTCGCGATTACCCAGCAGTCCTGGATCTGGTTTGCTATCGGTGTCCTGTCTCTTGTGGTTCATATGTGGTACATCCGCAAAGCACGCCTTCCGTTTGTCAATCCCGATGTATTCCGAACACCAGGGTATACACGTTTGATTCTCATTGGCTTCTGCATTTTGGTCGTTAATCTGGGTAATCTGTTTCTGATGCCGCTTGTCCTTGCCGACTTGTTCGGGCGTTCATCGCTCACAATTGGTTTGCTCATTGCTCCGGGAGCCATTGTCGCAGCCTTTTGCACCCGTTTCGTAGGACGCTGGATCGACCGTTACGGCAACATGCGCTTTCTGATGATTGGACATGTGCTGCTTGCAGCTGTACTTGCCCTGTTTATGCTCGGACTGAATCAGTCCGCCTTTATTATTACCGCAGGCTATCTCTTTTTCTCACCTGCACTCTCCGCCTCCATGGCTTCACTGAATAACGAAACGTCCCGCATTCTCCCCAAGACGCAGATTGGAGCAGGTATGGGCATACTTCAGCTGATTCAATTCTTCGGTGGTTCGATGTCTGTGGCGGTCTGCGGACTGCTGTTACACAGCATCCCGGGCGTTTCGGTAGAGAAAGCCTATCACGTTGTTTATGGATGTCTGCTCTTCGTCTGTCTTGTCTCGCTTGTTATCGTAGTGTGGCATCACAGAGCCTCTCAATCTGGAGTTGTACAGAGTCAGAGTAGTACCGTGAAATAATGGAATACTTTAAAATAATTGTTATAAAATGAATACACAAACAGCCCGCATGCAGTGCGGGCTGTTTGTGTATTTCGATACGTCTTCAGTACGGAGTCATCCGCATCGATTCTAACTCTGGGTTCAAAATTCCGTATTAATTCCCATCCCGCGCTGCCTTCCAGGCTTCCTCCACCGATACAGGGGCTTTGCTGCTGCCCTCTCCGCTTCCTTCTTGGGTCCACAGAGGCGGGTAATAGGCAAATACTTGTCCCCTCTGAAGCTGACCAAGATCATTTTGCCACCCTTCCCAGCGGAAGGTCTGGTAGAACTGCTGCAAATCGCCATCTGCCAGCCAGGTCAGAAATTCCGAATAAGTAAGCTCCGTCGCTTCCCATTCCTGAGCATCCGGCGCATAATAGTATATCTCTCCGGTGCGACCGAATTTGCCCGTATCCAGTGCAAAAAATCCGCCTGCCACATCATAGGCAACCACCATCATGCCCTGCAGAGCCTGTACACAGGGCTTGTCGCTCAGACCGTTCCAGCTGGTCAGACTTCCAAATACGCTCTCACCGCCTGCACCCAGCAGCGTGATCCACCCGTGATCAATCACCATTCCTTCCGTCTCGTAAGCAACAGCTCCCAGATAGGATTTGGTGCTCACTTGAAGACGATAGAGCGTATCCTCTCCATCCTCTGGTCGTGCAGAAACATACTCATATGTATTTTGCCCGTTATCCAGTAGTTCCTTGAGTTCCTCCCACGCGTGATTGTCCCGATCCAATAGTTCATCTGCAGATAATGTGTGCATATCTTTACTCCTTCCAAGGTATCAATTCATCATTTATACCTAGCATTCTTTTATTCATTTTCCGTGACCAAATCCCTCTAACACTTCACCATTCTCGTTGTTCAGCTCTACCCTACCGCGTAAAGTCTTCCTCATCATCCAATCTCATCGGTTCCCCTGCACAATTCAGGCAATGAATCGGCCACTTGTATGCAATCCTCGTACCCCAGATTTCCAGAATGAGCAAAAAGGACTCCAGGCCGCTTTTCCCACTCCTTTTCAAAAACATCGTTCCACATGCTTAACCCTCCATTACACACTCACATTTTACCTTTCTATCAGCATATCATGGCATATTTCACCATTCAAATCTGCTATAATCAAAACTTCACAGCTAACTCATAAGGAGGAAAACCTTTGCTTCGTGCAGTCAACTTTTGTTTTCTGGCTCTGATGCTGCTGGCAGCGGGTTGCCAGGATCAGGTCACATCCAATCCAGCCCCTGCTCCGACTGACAGATCCGACCATCAGGAAGTCTATTACATATCACCTTCAGGTGACGATGCAAACAGCGGTACGATTCAATCCCCTTGGAAAACAATGCAGCATGCTTCTGAACAAGCCACGCCAGGGAGTACGGTCTATTTGCGAGAGGGCGTGTACCAGCAGAAAGTCAAAATCACCCGGAGCGGTCATTCCTCCACTAAGCCTACCATCTTCTCCAGCTATCCCGATGAGAAAGCCATTATTGACGGAAAGGGTCTGTCTGTTAATGGACTTGAAGGCTTGATTGAAGTGGAGAATGCCAGCTTCATCACGATTCAGAATGTTGAGATTCGCAACTTCACCACAGCACATGCTGACCAGGTACCCACCGGGATTTATGTACACGGAGCAGGTGAATACATCCAAATTCGAGGCAATACCGTACACGAGATCGCCAACGTTGCTCAGCCGGAAGGACCCGATCTAACAGGCAGGGATGCTCATGGGATTGCTGTCTATGGCACGGAACACCCCGCAGCACTGCGGAATATTCTTATCCAGGATAATGAATTATATGATCTGGTCTTAGGTTCAAGCGAGTCACTCGCTGTTAATGGAAATGTGGACACTTTTTCCATACTGGACAACACCATCCATGATACGGACAACATCGGCATCGATCTGATTGGGTATGAAGGGATATCTGCAAATGACAAGTATGATCGGGCCCGAAACGGAATTGTAAGAGGTAACGAAGTATACGATATTACGTCCAATTTCAATCCTTCTTATGGCACCAACCTTCCCAATGACAGCCATTCGGCAGGGGGCATCTATGTCGATGGGGGTACAGATCATATCATTGACCAGAACCGGGTATACCGCAACGATATCGGCATCGAAATCGCATCCGAACATGCCGGGCGTTCCACAAGCCATATTACGGTTCAGGATAACCTGGTCTACAACAACAGGCTGACGGGCATTGCCATGGGAGGATATGACGAGGAACGCGGGTCTACCGAAAACAGCACGGTGATGTACAATACCCTGTTTCAGAATGACACTTTGGGCGCAGGCAATGGGCAACTGTTCGTGCAAGCCATGACGAAGAACAACACGTTTAAGCGCAACATTGTCGTGTCAGGCAGCTCAGGTGTGCTCATCTACAATGAATACAGCAGCAATTCAGGGAATCTGCTTGATGAAAATGTATACTATACCCCAGTTGCAGAGGAAGATGCCCTGTGGGTTTGGAAAAATGAAGGATATTCCGGTTTTCCAGCCTACATGAAGGACTCCGGCAATGACGCACACTCACGCTATGTAAATCCGGCTTTCATGGACAAAACCAGCGAAGACTTCAATCTCCAGCCCGGATCACCGGCAGAAGGTTATGGTTACCTTGCACCCAGGTAACAGCGGAGACTAAGAAAAGAATAGAAAATCAAAAACCGGATCGGATAAAGGGGTGTCCCTATCCTGTCCGGTTTTTTTCTGCTTTTACTACATCATTAGTTATAAGAAGTTAGCTTTGGATTGTACCAGCTGCATGAGTCACCCGATTGCGCCCTCCGGTTTTGGAGGCATACAGCGCCATATCCGCTTTTTGGAACAAGGACTGATCCGTATCTTCCTCAGCAACCGTCGCTGCACCGATACTGATGGTGATATTATAGACTCCCCAATCCGCAGAAGCCACCTGAGTACGGTACCGTTCGGCTGTAATCACTGCTTGCTCGGCCGTACAATCCGTGAGAATAATCACAAATTCTTCCCCCCCATAACGAGCCACAACGTCCGAACTTCTGGATACCGACTGCAGCAGACCTGCCAGATTGCCAAGTACGAGATCCCCTACCGGATGTCCGTACGTGTCGTTAATGCTTTTGAAATGATCAATATCTACGACCAGCAGCGAGAACTCGCGTTGGGTGGCATGGTAGCCTTCCAAACTTTCAAGCATTTTCAGCTGGAAGAATCTGCGGTTTTTAAGTCCGGTGAGCAGATCGGTAGAAGCCATCGTCTCGAGCTGGTCATTCACTTTAATTAATGCCTGCTGCTTCACTTCATATTCCTCGTGCAGCCGTTCAAGCTCCTTGTTTGCTTCATGCGTAGCCTGATAGAGCTCCTGCAGCTTTGTCTTCGTGTTCAAAATATCCTTCTCATGTTCAATCCGTTTACGCATGACCACAACCACACAGTCCACGACGCTTTCCCCGTCACGAGTCTGGCGAATCCCATTAAGCAGAACCGGAACATCCTGCTGCTCACTGGTGCGAAACGTAAAGTACATCTCGTCCACGCGGCCATACAACTGAATGTACGGATAGAAATAGGTGTGGAAAAAAAGCTTGTTGGTGACCGACATGGTGGACTCAATATGTCTTCCCATTAGCTCGCTGCGTTCATAACCCAGCATCGTCAGCAGGGTTTGATTGACTGATTGTATAACCCCCGAGTCAGAAATCGAGAAGTACCCGCAGGGAGCAAGATCTAATTGTGCATCCATCAATAACAGCCTTTCTTCTGGGTTTTATGCGCTCGTCAAATAATTATTAATCAATCGAATGGTTTCTTCCGGTTGACTTAAGTGAGGGTAATGTCCTTTGGCGGTCATCTGCTGCAGCATGCTGTTCTTCAGATGAGCATGCAGATAATCGCCTACTTCAACCGGGGCAATGCTATCATCGGAGCATTGAAGAATCAGCGTAGGTACAGATGCCTGTTCCAATTCCTCACGACAGTCGGACAAAAACGTCACCTCGGCAAATTGCCTTGCAATATGCGGATCTCTGGAGCAAAAGCTCTTCTCCAGCTCTTCCGTGAGCTCCTTCCGTTCCGCATTCTGCATCACGATCGGTGCCAAATAACTTGCCCAGCCAATGAAATTCAACTGCATCATCTCGAGCAGTTCATCAATGTCACGGCGATCGAAGCCCCCATAATAATTCGGCAGGTCATTCACATATCGCGGAGAAGGCCCCAGCATCACGATGCTATTAAAATATTGGGGAGCTTGAATTGATGCCAGCATGCCAATCATGCTGCTGACAGAATGCCCAACGAATATCGTATCTCTCAATTTGAGCGCTTCCATAATCTCCAGAACATCCGTAGCATATCCTCGCAAATCACTGTATTTATGCGCATCGTAATAATTGATCTGAGATTGCCCTGAGCCTACATAATCGAACAAAACAATTTGATAATTTTCACTAAAACCCGGAACGATATAGCGCCACATGTCCTGATCACATCCAAACCCATGAGCAAAGACAATCGTTCTGCTGCCTGAGCCAAGCACTTTTACATTGTTGCGTACAAGAACGTCAACCGTCATTACAATCACCTCTCTGAGGTATTTTCCATTCACTTCATATGTGGTTATTATATCGGAAAAAGTTGGAATATGAATTAAAAATATTAATTCACTTGAGGTAAACATGAATAAGATTCGCATTTCCGCAAATCACAAAAACCTTTACAACCTGACTGTCGTCAGGTAATATCAATTCAACATGTCGTGCGACAAAGATAACAAAGTGGAGGAAGATGAATGACTACCCTTGGAATTGGAAATGCACCCCGGAAATTGTGGGGAAGATCTTTTATTTTTATCATGCTGGCTAACGCTTTATTGTTTATGGCCTTTGAAATGCTGTTACCAACCTTGCCTTTATTCGTTTCAACGCTTGGCGGCGATGCTTCCCAAATCGGCCTGGTCACAGGCATATTTATGTTCTCGGCCATCCTGGTTCGCCCTTTCACGTCGGTGCTTGCATCACGGATGGACAAAAAGTTTCTCCTGCTCATCGGTATAACCATATGTGCTTTAACTACAGGTTCATACTACCTGTCGTCAGGTATTTGGATGATTTTGATATTGCGGGTTATACACGGATTCGGATTTGGTCTGGCAACGACATATTTTGCCACGATCGCCACGGAAAACATCCCGCGGGATCGCCGGGGTGAAGGTATGGGGTATTTCGGTGTAGGAGAGACTGTAGCCATTTCCATTGGCCCATTGATCGGAACCAGTCTTCTGTACAAATACAATTATCAAAGTCTGTTCATGGGTGGTATGTGCATCCTGCTTCTCGCGCTGATCATGGCGATATTTGTATCGAGAAAACCAAAAACAGCATCAGGTGCAGACCCATCGGGTTCCCCCACACCTAAGGTCAAGCTAATCGAAAGAAAGGTACTCTTTCCTTCTCTACTGATTATGTTAGTTGGCGTTGCTGCCGGGTCGATCATGTCTTTTGTAGCCTTGTTTGCGGCAGAGAGAGGATTTGATAATGTAGCCTGGTTTTTCTTCATCGTGGCTATTGCGAGTTTTGTGGTCCGATTGTTCTCGGGGAGAATGTTCGATCAATTGGGCCCGGGGTCCGTATTGCTGCCATCTGCCGTATTTGCGATCGCGGGACTGTTCATACTGACCATCGCTCAAAATGACATGCACTTCCTCATAGCCGGTGCCTTGTATGGATTTGGATTCGGTGCCATTTTCCCAGCGATTCAGACCTGGTGCGTCAATCTGGTGGACGAGCATGAACATGAGAATGCCATGGCCTCCTTCTTTAATTTCTTCGATCTGGGCATTGGCGGTGGTTCACTGCTGCTTGGTATGATTGCTTCAGCATTTTCCTATACAGTGGTGTATGATATTGCCATAGGCATTTTTGTGGTATATATCCTGTTATATCTGGTATACTCCCGTAAACAACGGAGAGCTGAAGATTATTCATTGGAGGTAGACATTGAGTAAACAACGCATCAAGGACATTGCCATCCAACATTTCAATCGTCTGGGTTACGAAGGAACCAAGATGGCGCAGATTGCCGAAGAGGCGGGCATTCGCAAGCAATCGCTTGCGTATCATTACCCGACCAAAAAGGCACTGCTGCTTGAACTTTATGAGGAAGTGGTGCAGGAGGAACAGCAATTCGTCAAAGATTTCTTCCTGCAAGCGAATGAACTGCCTTTGGAGCAGCAATTGTACAACTTTTTGCTTGAGCATAAAAACAGATTCCTGACACATCCGAATGTGGCTTTTATGTACATTCTGTCCTTTATCACTCCGCTTGAAGTGCATGATTTTGTCCTCGCGCAGTATCGAACATATCTTGGCACGCTCAAAGCCGAGCTCGCCGCCGTGTTTACCAAACATGAGAACATCCGTCTGAACCCTGAAGAAGCTACGGTGGCTTATGTCACGCTATTGGATGGACTGGATGTACAGCTCGTATATGAGACGAGACAATCCTATGAACACGCACTCACCATTGCCTGGAATGTATTCTGGACAGGCATACGTCGCTAGCGAATTTGACTTGTCCTGCAAGCAAAGAGGAGCGCATCTCCATGTTTATACTGTGGAGACCGCTCCTCTTTGTGATGTTCTTTTGACGCGAGCTATGCCTTCGTTATTTCGCAGTCACCCTTTGCCGTGTCCGTGTCCGTGTCCGTGTCCGGTCTTAAGCAGGCCGCTTCCCTATCCCTTCTGCTCCGTTGCACCCAAGCTGTCTTCCCCATTAAAATGTTTAGCCACCGGCTCAGTCTTATAGTCATGGGACATTCCACTCAACCCCCAACATAACAGGTTGTAAGCTTTTCCCATTTTGATATAGTATAATTTCTATGGCGACAGGATCTATACATAGCATTAACATGACATTCATAACATCTGGAGGAATTAAAACCATGCAAAAATTGGACGCTGCCTTACAACAGTTTATTGAACAGCAGGATTTATACAATGAAGCTTACGGACTCTTCAAACAACATGATCTCCGCCCCCGCGAACAACCTAACCAGCCCGAAGTGGACAAGCGTATACCCCTCTCACCTGAGCTTGTGTATTTGTATACCCATTATGAGATGAGAGATGCAAAAGCTGAAGGGACACTCAAAATGAAAAATGCGGCCGTGGAAATTGGAGATGCGGCCCTATTATCCTTCGTTGCTCCTGAGCACCTGCACCGCCAGCAGCAGGGTTATCGCTGGATCGGCATGAATGAGCCATATGTGGAGTCGCCCTCCTGGAAAGCAAATCATGTCGTTATTGCCAACTTCAATGATGATCCATTGATTGTGGATACAAACGAAGCCAACTCACCTGTGTATGCTGCCTTTGAAGGCGGAGAGCCCCGGCGTATTGCGGGTTCATTGTCCGACCTGTTCACTGCACTCGCCATCCTGATTGAAGCGGCACGCGCTTACGGCGGAGAAGTGAAGGATGAAGAGACCTATGAAACCAAACCTGAATATTTGGAGCATATAGAACCTTTATTGGTTGATCTGCTTGGCGCAGAGCACACCGCACATCTGGTTGAATATTTATCGCTTCGTTAAACCATCGGAATGAGAACAAGCAAGATTGAAGTGGCTTCGCTAACGAATTGATAATGTGTGCTGGAATTGCATACAGAAGAATTTATCTCTGATGAACTAGGGGGAAGACCATGATTTATGTTGCTTTGCTGCGGGGGATTAATGTAGGCGGGAACAATAAGATCAATATGAAGCAGCTGAAAGAAGCTTTTGAACAAGCAGGCATGCAGAATGTCGTTACTTACATTAATACGGGCAACATTATCTTCGCCGATGATCAGGAACGTATTCACGCTAACGCCGAGATATCCAAGATATTGGAGCAAGCCATTACTGCTGAGTTCGGATTAGAGATCCGTGTCGTGGTGCGCAATATGGAAGAAATGCAGACTGTGCTTCAGGCGCTGCCGGAGGAATGGACCAATGACGAGCAGGCCAAGAGTGACGTGATGTTTCTGTGGGATGAAGTCAATGACGTCTCGGTGTTGGACAAGCTGCCCCTCAAACCGGAAGTGGGCACATTGATATACGTTACCGGAGCCATCTTGTATTCAGTAAGCAGAGAAGATGCCGGACGCAGCGGGATGAACAAGCTTGTCGGCTCCTCTGTCTATAAATATATGACGGTCAGAAACGTCAACACGACCCGCCAAATTTATAGGCTCATGCTGGCTGCGGCAGAGTGATCATATGAACTTCGGCATGAAAAAATCCCCCAAGGGATGGCATGGAGGAATATTTTGACGGATGTCTCTCCATGCTGTTTGCCTTGAGGGATTACCTTTTATGAATACAAGCTGCTGCATGTAAAATCATTAATCGATCTGAATACGTCTGTGCGTATGATCGTCTCCTGTACATTTCGGTATTTCAAGCTTCAGCACGCCATCTTCCAACCGGGCCTTAATGTTCTCCTCATCGATATGTTCCACATAGAAACGCCGGAGGAATTCACCGGACCTGCGCTCCTGCCGAATAATTCGATTCGAATCATCCTTCTGTTCATGAAACTCATTACGTTTCGCACGGATCACCAGTTCATTGCCCTGTACCTGAATATCGATATCCTGCTTGGCGATACCAGGCAGATCAGCTTCAATCAAATATTTTCCATCTTCCTCACGGATATCCGTCCGGAATGGCTGGCTGCCGGTTCCAAAGGGAGAAAGCCACGGGCTGTCAACCATATCATTGAAGGATTTCAGCATGTGTCCGAACAGGTCTTCATTTCGTTTACGAAACGGGATCAGATCAAACATGAACATCATCTCCTTATATGTGATTGGTTTGTTGTTGCTTACATGGATTATTATAATCCTCTTGTGGATGATGCTCAAAATACGTAAGAGCCGAAAAAAAATGATTTTTCTTCAATATGGCTCGCTGCTTGAAAATAAATCCTTGTTTCTTTTGATTTGACCTTTTTTGACCTTCCTGCTTTTTCGGGCTCATTCAGAGAATGAACAGAACGCTATCCTTCATACTGAAAACGATCCAGAAACCGCTTAACGATGAGATTGGACGATTTGCTTTCACGCATAACCCATCCAATGGAAATCGCACGCTGTACACCTTCAATTTCCAGGATGGAGAAGTCATGATGCAGGACACTTCTGTCATGTGTGAATGAATATTCATGACCGATCGTCACCGCATCCAGCTGGGCAAGGGCGGCATTGACCACTTCGGAATTGTTCGTTCGGAACAATACATTCACCTCTCCTACCGTCTGTGAAAGCTCCCCTACAAACAAATCCACCAATTCGTCATTAAATAACACCAGTGTCTCGTTTTTCAATTCATGCATGGTGATCGACTTCTTGCCTGCCAAGTGATTGGTATGATTCACACAGGCACGCATCACCCCTTCATCAATGGGAACAAAGCGCAATCCTTCCAGATGCTGCTCCATATCATCTGTATATAGAGCGATTAGACCGAGATCGACCTGCTTGTTCCGCACATCTCTGATAATGTTGCGGGCAGCACTTTCGGACAGCTCGAATTTCAGATCCGGATATCGTTTCTTCATACTCGCAATGGTAGGTATGATGCCCGGAATTCCTCCAGGTATGGCTGACAATCGGAGTTCTCCATGGATCGATTCCCCTATATACTGGGCATCCTCCTTGATGTTTTGGACCGTATCGACAACCGATTTCATTTTGTCCAAAATAGGCTTGGCCTGTTCCAATACATACGCACCGTTACGGGACCGGCTGAACAATGGCATGCCCAGCTCATGCTCCAGACGTGTGATCGCCTGACTGATCGTGGACTGCGTGACCGATAATGTTGCAGCAGCAACGGTAATAGAGTTGGTCTTTTCAACTTCAAGTACATACACCATTTGTTCCAGATTCATCGTTTAACTCCCAATCCTTACATTAATTTATTTTATGTTAAGTGCATTTTTGTTAAATATACATGAATCATAAAATTAAGTATACTTGGATTGAAGATGAATGTAAGCGAAATCATTTTTTTTATTTTAACCGACAAAGGAGTGCTACATATGAATCCATTTGAGAATCGATTTGCAGGTAAAGTTGCGGTTGTTACAGGTGCGGCATCCGGTATCGGATATGCCATTGCAAGACGCCTTGTCCAAGAAGGAGCTTCCGTCCTTGCTGCCGATCTGAATACAGAACGTCTGGACGCCATCCAGGTTGAACTTGGGGAACGGTTCTTCGGTGTTAAAGCCAATGTGACCGTTGAAAACGATATTGAAGAAATGGTGAGTGCCGCTGTCAAACAATTTGGCAAACTCGATCTGGCCTTTAATGTGGCAGGTGCCTCCCGTGCAGGCGTCATTACGGAACTATCGGAGAAAGATTGGGACTTCACCGTGGATCTGTGCATGAAAGGTGTCTTCCTAAGCATGAAGCATGAAGCCCTTGAGATGGCTAAACATGGTGGCGGAGCCATCGTAAATGTGGCTTCCCTCAACTCCCACGTGCCTATGTATGCCGGATCGGCCTATGCCTCTGCCAAAGCCGGTGTCGAAATGCTTACCAAGAATGGAGCACTCGAAATGGCGCGTAACGGCATTCGTGTTAATGCTATTCTACCGGGTCTCATCGATACACCTTTAACTGCGGAACTGCTCTCCAACGCAGATATCAAAGAAGCCTACATGGAGCGGATTCCGATGAAACGTGCTGCTCAGCCGGAAGAAATGACGGGACCTGCCCTGTTCCTTGCGAGCGAAGATGCAGGATATGTGTCCGGTTCCAGCCTCATCGTGGATGGAGCTTGGGCAACGACCGGATATCCAGACCTGAGCCGCTGGTTCTAAGTCTGTACATTTCCACATGGTTTCCATATATCAAGTAAAGCCTATTGGACAGAGCTCAGCTCTGCCAGTAGGCTTTTTTCACTTGGATGTCATTACTCGATATTTTTACAAAACTGCTTCAGTTCGCTAACCTCGGCTTAACAATTCGCCCCTATACTAAAACAATTGTACATACTATCAACCATGAATCGGTAAAAGGGGATCTGGAACTGTGAAAAAGAGAAATCAATGGCTCGCCGTTTTGTCCATGACAGCTATACTCGGCGCAGGAGCAGCCAGCTACACATCGATGGTTCATGCGGCAAGCGCATCCGAATCTACTAATCATGTCGTACTACGAACAGCCATCCAAAATATGCAGGGAACCGTCACTTGGGATAGCAGCAGTCGCAGTGTCGACATCCAGTTGGGTGAAGTCCGAGTGCAGCTTCCGGTCGAAACAGCTACAGCTACCATCAACGGGGTGCAAACGCAGCTGGACAGCAAAAGTTATGTTACGAAAGGAATGACATACGTTTCCCCACAAACGTTGAAACGGATTACGGATCAGGTGATCCTGCGCCAAAATAAAACCGGATTTGAACAGACAGCGGCCTTCCAGATGCCAAGCGGCAAAGCCGAAATTGCTGCCTCCACTCCGGACGGCAAGCGCCTCCTCGTAACTGAAGCAGACAATGGCAGCATTTCCGTGCTGGATATTGCTGATCTGAACAACGTGAACGTTCTGAAAACCGTCAGCTTCCATGATCTCTCTGCCAAAGCAGAGGTAACTAGCGTAACCGTATCCAAGGACGGCAAATATGGCCTCGCCGTTATTCGTACCGGCGATACAGATACCGAGGCGAACAAGGGGCTACTGGCGGTTGTTGATCTTGCAACCTACAAAACCGTGAAGACGTATGAGCTTGGGGTCGGGCCAGACTCCATCGCATTATCCCCGGATGGATTGCAAGCCGTGATCGCAATCGAAGATGAGGAACTTAACAAGGCTGCGGACGAGATCGATTACCCTAATGCCAAACGCCCAGGCAGCATCATGATTGTATCGTTTGCCGGCGGAAACGTCCTTGAAGGAGAGGTAACCAACCTGCCTGTGTCTCTGGAAGATGTGAGCGGTGCAAGCTATCCGCATGACCCGCAGCCAGAGTATGTTGCCATCAGCCCGGACAGCAAAACCGCTGCTGTTACATTGCAGGAGAACAATGTCATTGCCATCATCGACCTGCAAACGAAACAGATCAGCTCGATCTTCTCGCTTGGTACCACCTCACATCAAGCCGATCTGAACGATGACGGTGTCGTTCAGTTCACCGAGAGCCTGACAGCCCGCTACGAGCCAGATGGTATTGCGTTCTCTGCAGATGGCAAATACCTGCTGACCGCCAATGAAGGCGACCTGGGCAAAGACGAGTTTGACGATGGTGTCAAAGCTGGCGGACGCAATATCGCCGTCTGGGATTTGCAGGGCAAGCGGGTATATGACAGCCAAAACCTGATCGATGAAGCAACCGCGAGGGTTGGTTTATACCCGGATGATCGCAGTCCGAGCAAAGGCAGTGAAGTTGAAAATCTGACGGTATCCACTGTAGACGGCACAACCTATGCTGCCGTAGCCTCTGAACGGGCCGATGCCATTCTGTTCTTCGATCTGGCCGACCCGGTAAACCCGGCCTACCTCGGCCTGATTCCGACAGCTGGTGAGTCACCGGAAGGAATCCACCGGCTTAACGGCCGCAGCGTATTTATTAGTGCGGATGAGAGTACAGGGACACTTAGCTTTTTTGAAAAAAAATAATTCAGTACGCAGCAGGCGGCTGTTCCAGCAGCTGGGATTAAGTTCATGAAATTTCAAAAGGACATGAGAGCATCACGCTCCCATGTCCTTTTTTGCTGCCTGCTAATGTGCCATCTCTGCTGCTTTAAAAGCTCCGAGCCAATCGTTCCAGCCATTCCACCGCCGGAGCGAGAACTGCTTCATCGATATCGAATTCAGGATGGTGATGGGGTGCAGGCAGGTCGCTGCCAACAATCATATACGTTGCAAGTCCACCCTGCTCCTGTACGCGTTTGATCATATAACTTGCATCTTCGCTTCCCAGGGCAGCGCCATCCGAGATCGCTTCAGCATGTCTTATTCCGGATATCCCTTCTGCCTTCTTCACGGCCAGCTCTGCAAGTTCCATATCGCACCTGATCGGAATAGCTCCGCCTACAATCTCAACGGCGACACTTAACTCATGCATGGCTGCACTATGCTCCAGAATCTGACGCACACGCCGCTCCAGTTCAAGATTCGTTTCTTCCTTCGTGGAACGCGTCTCAATCACCATGCGAGCGTGCTCGGCAATGATGTTCGCGCCAGTTCCTCCTTCCAAAATGCCCACATTGATCCGTGTATCGGCTGTACTGAATCTTGGCAGTGCATGAATATTAAGCATGGCAGTTGCCGCACCAAGCAGCGCATTCCGCCCTTCTTCAGGTGAAGCTCCCGCATGCGAGGATACCCCCGTAAAGTGCGCTTCCAGCTTCGTCGTTGCCAGGAAACCAGCGGAAGCCCCTTTGACATGACCGGACGGCACGTCGGTACCCAGATGCATGCAGAACAGGCGGTCTACCTGGTCGAGCATGCCCTTTTCCACCATGGCGTACGCACCGCGTACTCCCTCTTCGGCAGGCTGAAATAACAGCCGGACTTTCCCGGCAAACTGTCTGTCGCTTAACCGTTCTGCTAGCGCTAGACCAATGCTGGTATGCCCGTCATGTGCGCATGCGTGCATGATGCCTTCATGTTTCGAGCGGAACTGCCCAGACTGCGGCACGTGCTTGTCCTGCCCGCTTTCACGAATCGGCAGTGCATCCATGTCGAAGCGAAATGCCGTTGTCGGCCCTTCCTGAATTCCATCCAGCTCGGCGACAACAGCGGTAAATCCGCCGCGCATCTGCTCCACGATAGCGGGCTCCGCTCCTTCCTGAAGAGCACGCTGATAGGCATCTTCCAGTACTTCCGGTTTGGGCAGCCCCCGCCGGGACGTGTCATCAATGGCCTCTTTTCCATACGTCACACGATAGCCTAACGCTTTTAACATCTGTACAACTTTGGTCGCAGTACGAAATTCCGTGAATCCCAATTCGGGATATTGATGCAGCTCTCTGCGAAGCGCAATAATGTCGATCATATCGGTTCCCCTCTCTCAACTCTCTTATTTCCGAATCAGACGATCTTCTATAATCTGGCGTGAACTCCCGGGCCAAGTGGCAGGTTGAAGACGTACCAGAGAATGACCATAACGACCCAGACGGAGAAGAATGCAATGGAATATGGCAAAATCAAGGAATAATACGTTCCGAGCTTGGCATCCTTGCGGTATTCCTGCAAAAATCCGACGAACAATGGTACAAAAGGCGATACCGGAGCAAGTGGAATAATAACCGAGTCGGATACCCGGAAAATGACTTGAGTGAACGCCGGATGGAATCCAAGCAGCATCATCATCGGGATAAATACAGGAGCCAGAATGGACCAGATTGCAGATCCACTTGCAATAAACATCGTTAGCAATGCAGATAGGAAGATCAATCCGATCACCACCGGGATGCCGTTAATACCCGTTTTTTCAAGCAAATCGGTGATGGTCAGTGCCAGAAACTTACCCATATTGCTCCAGTTGAACATCGCCACGAATTGGGATAGCGGGAAGACCATCACGATGAAGCCTGCCATCGTTTTGATCGGTTCAATCAGCAATTTCGGCAGATCATTCTGGTTTCGAATCACTTTCAGTTTAATGCCGTAAGTCAGTGCTACGGTGAAGAAGAACAGTAAAATGACAGGCACAATCCCTGCAAGAAAAGGCGAACCCATCACACTGCCTGTTTCCGGGTTGCGAAGAATGCCATTCGAAGGTACAACCATAAACGCGATGATAGCGATAAAAATAAGGGCGGCAAAACCAGCCGCACGCAGTGCCCGGTTTTCTTCAGGTGTTGGAGCTTCCAGCTTGTACACACGTTCCCCTTCATATGTGCCAAGGCGCGGTTCCAGGAATTTGTCTGTCATAAAACCTGCGACCAGCGTCAACACAATCACAGAGGCGGACATGAAGTACCAGTTATCCAAGACCGTAACACCCACATTTGGATCTACCGAGGCGGCAATTTCGGTACTGATGCCTGACAGCAATACATCCGTAGTCACAATCAGCATATTTGCGGTGAAACCAGCACCAACGCCGGCAATGGCTGCAATCAATCCGGCAATTGGATGTCTGCCTACAGCGAGAAAAATTAATGCTCCGAGCGGAGGCATGATGACAAGCGCTGCATCTGAAGACACATGACTGAAGAATGCAATGAAAATAACAAGATAGCTGGCATAGCGGGCGGGTACCCGAACAGCCATTTTGCGCATGACCGCTTCCAGAAGCCCTACTTTCTCAGCGAGACCAATTCCGAGTACCAATGCCAGAATCGAAGCAAGTGGTTTAAAATCAGCAAAGTTCTTTACCACATTCGGCAGCAGCCACTGTATTCCCTCTCGGCTCAGCAGGTTTTTGACCTGAACCTTCTCTCCGTCAATCGGGTTATGTGCTGTCGCGTTAAAGAACGACAGTATAAGGGTAGCAATCATCAGCGCAACAATGAGATAGATAAACAATAAAAACGGATTGGGAAGCTTGTTCCCCACTTTCTCTACCCAACCAAAAAGTCCTGTACTCTCCTGCCTTTCCGCTTTCACCATGCAAATACCCCCTGACTGTGATATTAACGTACATTTAACGAAAATGTCGTAATTTTAGGACATTATATAATTAACTCCGTACAAAACTCAATACTTATGTTATGTATTTTGACACTACACATAAAAAATACCGATCTGCAGCCCGTTCACATTGTCCACCAGGAGTGGACATGAGAACTAAGTTTGCAGCATCGGTATCCTTATTCCGCCTCTATGTTCGTAAATCTAACGCAGCAGCCGATATCGGTTACTTGGCCGTCCTCTGCGGGTATTCAACTCATTTCCCGTGATTTCAGCCAGGGAGTATGCCGTAAGACTGCCGAGAATTCGCTGTACGTGCCTGATGGTCATTGATAATCCTGATGCCAGTTCACTGGCCGTAAATTCTTCTCTGCCCATCCGGCGTATGTATGCCTTCAGTTTCTGAAATGTACGAATGCTAACCCCTGCCTTGTTCAACTGTTCGAGCAATTCGGTGTCACTTGAATACATCTCATAGGATAATTCCTGATCCTCACCCGCTGCCTCCACAATCGTCCCATTCGTCTCATAGACAATCACACGTCCAGCTTCATCGTCCTTGGCATATTGGATCGCCTTCCGGGCATGACGCTCTGCATCAAATGCAGTTTCACCAAACCCGATCCCGGCAAAGGAAAGCAGATCCGTATCCAGCTCAAGCTGATGCATCGCTGTGTGCAGCGATTCCATATTGCGGGCCATTCCACCCCTGGAACCATACATCAGATATCGTCCTGTACCATCCTGATGAAGGGAACCATCGATTTGTTCACAATGACGCAGGAGGATGCCTTTGATCTTGAGCTCCATATGCTGCAGCTGATACCGTTCCGTCGATTGTTCACCGGCTGCATGCCACCCTTCAATCTCAACCATTAACACGCCAATCTGGCTGTCTTTGAATGCAGAACTGCGGATCTGCTCAATCAGCATTCGTACCGCTTGCACCGTCTCCAGCTTGGTGGAATCAATCTTGAAGACAGGGACCCCTCTCTGAAGTAATCCTTCATATACAGCGTACAGACAGGTAATGGCTGCCTTGGTCTGCCCTTCCTCCCAGTGACGAACGTGGAATTGGATCATGTCTTCGACATCGTAATCGGTGGAGAAAACGTATTTTCGCAGCTGCTCATCCGAGAAATTCAATTCCTCAAGACTGTCCATCAGCCCCCAGCTTTCATTCCCCGTCATATCAATGGAGATTTCCTTCACCGGATTGTCCAGTGTATAAATGGCTTGCAGCATAGCTTTGTACAAGCTGGCCCCGGTAGGCGGGCAGTAGATGGCATGTTCTTTTTCATGCAAGACGTCCTGGGCTGTCAGATAAGGAATGGGACCCGTAAACACCCACCCGTGTACTTTCTCGCGGTTCCTCGTAATAATCTCGCCCGTCTCGCGTGCATGTTCATAGGGATACAACTCAAAATGAGCCTCCAGCTCCTGCCCCTCCACAGCACGCATGGTCCGCTCAATGGACGGCTTCGGTCCTACAATTCCGATTCGGTACATGCACTCACATCCCCTTGTCCAACGCAGCATCGTTTAATAGAAAAATCATACCGAACTGAGGTTCCGCTGTAAACCTCTTCATCTCAGCCATGGCTTACACCCTCTCATTCCTGATTATGCATCATAATCGTAAATTTTACATTTAGTTAACCCATTCCTTACGTTCGTTTAGCAATTGTTGTATACACTGGTTTTTGGATACCAAACTATACATATCTATTTTAGGAGGATGTATTCATGTTAAACCGGTTCAATGCCCGTGCGGCCAAAATGATGCTCGCGGTTACAACAGTTGTTACAGCTACGCTGGGAGGAAGCAGCGCAGCATGGGCTGCTGACGACACTGCTGCACCCGCATCATCATCACCGATCAAAAATGTCATTATCCTGATTCCGGACGGTATGGCTAACGATGCCACTGCACTGGCCCGCTGGTACAAAGGGGCCTCCCTGACTCTGGATTCCATGGCAAGCGGTATGGTTCGCACACACTCCGCAGATGCTCCGATTGCGGACTCGGCTCCTGCGGGAACGGCTTTTGCTACAGGTTATAAATCACATACAGGATATGTTGGCGTACTGCCAGACAAGGCAACCATGCCTGGACAGAAGGCTATCGCTCCTGGAGATGCCAAGAAACCCGTTGCATCCGTGCTGGAGGCATCCAAATTGGCAGGCAAGGCAACCGGCATTGTAGCCACCTCCGAGATTATGCACGCTACCCCGGCAGACTTCTCTGCCCACTATCCGGATCGCAAAAATTACGATGCACTCAGCAAACAGCAAGTATACAACGGACTCGATGTTGTTTTGGGTGGCGGAAGTCGCTACCTTGAGCCGGCGGGTCGCAAAGACGGTGAAAATCTGGTCTCTTCCATCAAAGCACTCGGTTACGATTACGTGACCACACCGGCTGCCATGAAAGCCTCAAACTCCGGCAAGCTGTGGGGAATGTTCGCACCTGCAGGCATGGCTTATGACATGGACCGTGACCCTGCCAAACAGCCAAGCCTTGCTGAAATGACTTCCAAGGCCATTGATGTTCTGTCCAAAGACGAAGACGGTTTCTTCCTCATGGTTGAAGGCAGCAAAGTGGACTGGGCTGCTCATGCCAACGATCCGATCGGAATTATCAGTGACGTGCTGGCATTTGATGATGCCGTAAAAGTAGCCATGGATTTTGCCAAAGCAGATGGAGAGACAGCTGTTGTGGCAGTAACGGACCACGGTAACGGCGGTCTCACGATCGGTAACAATGCAACAACGGGCACCTATGACAAAGAACCATTGTCCACTTTCATCGGACCTTTGAAAAAGGCCAAGCTGACAGGTGAAGGCGTGGAAGCGAAGCTGAATGCCAAACGCACCAATATCAAAGCTGTCATGAAACAATACTATGGCATTTCCGACCTGACATCCGAGGAGATCGCTACCATTAAGGCAGCCGAGCCAGGCAGCCTGAACTACTCCATCGGACCAATGATCAGCAAACGCGCAGGCATTGGCTGGACAACTGGTGGTCACACAGGCGGAGACGTTGTGCTCTACACGTATGCTCCGAACAATGACCGTCCATTCGGCGTAATCGACAATACGGATGTGGCTAAATATATGGCGCGCGTATTGAATCTGGATCTGGATAGCGTGAGCAAACAGCTATTTGTTCCTGCCAAACAAGCATTCACAGCCAAAGGCGCTGCGTACAAGCTGGACCTGACAGATGCCAAAAATCCTAAGATTCTGGTTACCAAAGGTAACACTAAAGTCGAACTGCAAATCTACAAAAACATTGCGCTGGTTAACGGCAAAAAGACTGCGCTGGAAGGCGTAATCGTGTATAACGGGGTAGATGCCTTTGTACCACAAGGTGCAGTGGATCTGATTCAGTAAGTTTGAAAGATGGTCTGCGCTTATAAACCAAACACACATAATGGGAAAGCGTAGCGGTTTACAACGTTTCAACCGGAATTATATCATTGGGCTGCCGAATATTTCGGCAGCTATTTTTGTTGTTCACAGACAAGGAAGGGTACCCCCTCCTTGCTTGTCGTATAATAGACGTAACATTGATAAATAGGAGACAAAAAGGAGAGATTCACCCATGTTGATCAAATTAAACTGGATTACACTTCGGGTACGCAATCTGGAAGCCTCGCTTGGGTTCTACCACGGCATGCTCGGGCTTCCAATCCAGCGCCAATTCGAAAGTCGTGGGCGGCAAATTGCCATGCTGGGCACAGAAAATGAAACCATGCTGGAGTTGATTGAGGGAAGTGAATCCATCCTCAAAAAAGAATCTGGCGTGTCCATCGGCTACGAGGTGAGTTCACTGGAAGATGCCATGGAACGACTGACAGCACTGAATATTCCCATTGTTCGCGGGCCCGTTCAGCCGAATCCGCATCTACGCTTCCTTTACATTGCCGACCCGGACGGCTTCGAGGTACAGCTCGCCGAACATGCATGATCTGGTGTGACACTCATAGAACAGCGTTACCACGTTTTGGTGTTGTGCTTGCCCGGAATCAACAATAATATCCTATACAAAACAAGAGCATCTCTAGTTGAGCCCAGAACATGCTCTTGTTTTGCATTTACAAATCATTTGTGGAACGCTGTTGGACACTTCATGCTTAGCAGCTCGGCAAGCTGGCGATAACCTGGTCCATCCTCGCTTTGGTTCACTTCATCTTCGTCCATCTCCAGCCAATAATCAGCATCCAGCAGCTCCACCATGTCCAGCATCGTAATCTCCGCACAGGCAGGATGTTCACAAACAGCCAGCATAGGCTCGGGACTGTCATCCCAGTTGTACCCGTCCACGACAGCATGCAGAAGTACAGCGGAGTCCAGCTCACGGATCTTCGCGGCTGCCCTCTCTGAAGATTCTTCGTACAAAATTTCATCCACGATGGCTTGTTCCGAATCAGTCAGCCGAAGTCTTACCGATCCCGTGGTGCTGAGCAGCATATCTGCAATGGCCGGGTCCCGTCTAGCTGCATTCCAGGCCGACGCCTGAATTCCATATGCAGAGTCAAGCTTCACCCCATATTCAAGCAAGAGCTGGATGGCTTCGATCTGCTTGAACTTCACAGCTTTTTTTAGAGCGGTATCACCGAGTTTGTCCTCCGCGTCCAAGTCTGCTTGCTGTTCCAACAGACATTTAATGGCCTCAGCTGGCATGCGATACGTCAGAAAAAGCATAAGCGGTGTCCGTCCCCGTTCATCCCGCTCATTGATATCCAGGTTATGTACTGCTGCACAAGCTTGCTCCACATCTTTGGACTTACTAATTTCAAGCCAATTCATTCACAATCCTCCTCCTTGCACTTCACACTCTACATTACACTGTAAAGGAGATATTCACGGGGTTCAAGTCCACTTGACAGCAAAAAAGCCCGCCGGACGATGAACGTACGGGCGGACTCTACATTTTCTACTAAAAGGTATCCTACCTCTAAACTGACAGCGCATCGATCGGTACTATAGTGGGTGAAGGACGATCAGCATCCTTCTCTTCAGTGAGAGAAGAGGACAACTGATGATCCGACACCAGCTCATTCAGGTTCAGTATCAGTTGCTCCAGCTCACCGAAGCTGTCCACCATCTTCTGAGTCAGGCTGCGCTGCTCCTCCATACTGGCAAGAATCTCTTCCGTAGCGGCACTGGATTGCTGAGTCACACTAGAAATCTCGGAAACCTCATTCACGACTTTCGTGGAGGATTCCTTCATCGTGGCGGAACTGCTCTCGATATCCATGGCCTGGTTCAGCACTTCCTGGGAATTGCTATTAATCGTACGGAACACAACTTCTGCAGTCTGCACGCTGTCTCTTCCTTCTTGAAGAGCAAAGCGAATGCGTTCGAAGCGATCGGTCAGTGCCTGTGTTTGCCCTTTTAACCGGGTCAAAATGGTACCAATCTCACTAGCTGACTGACCAGAGTGCTCTGCCAGCTTGCGAACTTCCTCCGAGACCACGGCAAATCCGCGTCCATGTTCGCCTGCACGAGCGGCTTCGATCGCAGCATTGAGTGCAAGCAAGTTGGTCTGGTTCGCAATATCCGAGATACTGTTCAACATCAGGGACATCGCTTCACTTTCCTCATTGAACTTTCTCATATCGGAAGCCGTGGTATCAATCGTCTCATAGAGTTCCTGCATCTGCACATTCAGATGATCCATCTGTGCACTTCCCGTTTCCGTGCTGGAAGCCATACTGGCGGATAATTCTTTCATTTGAGACGAATAGGAAGCAACATCACGGATATGATGATCCGACAGGGAAAGGGATTCCGAAATTTCTGCCACACTCGTAGCCTGGAACTCCACGCCTTTGGCCACTTCACTGAATCCAAGCGTCACTTCATGCGTGATGGACCCGGTCGCGTCCACCTTTTGTTTCAGTTGATCCGTATAAAGAGACAGGCCTTCCACCGAAGCTTTGACACGCTCCATCATGGTCTCTACTCTGTGTTTGGATTGCTCTACTTCCTGCCAGCGGACTTCGCTGTCCAGGAAAAGTCTCTGATTTAAATGGGAGACTAACATCAGGATTGCTCCGGTAAGAGCGAACAGTCCAACGTTAACGATATTCTCTATAAGTTCATCAGCATGAGCTGTGTTTATAACAAATAGCTGGAGCACACTGTGGACTAGTAAGACAAAAAAACCAATCATAAAAAACTTCTTGTTCGGAATGAGCAGCAAAACAGCGGTTATGACCAGACTCATCGTAAGATTAACTGTTCCCCAACCAACATAGACCCCACATATGGTAATCAAAATGGTATACAGCCAAGGAATTAAATGAATATGTTTTCTTTTCACATTAGCGTATGTAACCCAGGCTGCAAACAAAATGGCAATCCCATTGGAAACAAGCAGCTTAGGGAGCATGAAGCTCAGACCCATACCAATTGCAAGAATAATCCACAGAATGATACTGATCAGCTTGTTCCTTTTCCAAATAATCTCATCATACCGATTCATCCGTTCCCCGTCCTTTATCTAGGTAAATGTGTTGTTGTAGGGCAACTCTGTACTACATTCCATTGGTCTATGGTCCTGCTTATACGCAATCCGCAAATCCCCCGCGCTGTAGCATAGTACAAATTAACTTCATAAACATGAAATGAGCGCTACATTATGTATATCGGTATTCTAAATTTGAAATTTTATATGACTTCCAAAATAATATACTTCCATATTATATTGACAAACGAAAATAAGCCTGCTTATACGCTGTGACGCATAAGACAGGCTAATTGGTTAATTTAAGTAGATCACGTTACCTACTACAAATTCTATTTTATTTTCAACTCGATCATATCGCGTTCTGCTTCCTGAAGATCATCGTACGTTTTGCCTGGCACACCATGCAGCTTTAATACCAACGAGTGTGGCTCATCCAGTAGGTTGCTGCTGAAGGAAAAAATCATGCCGTCTTCCGTTCCACTACCCGATACCATAATTAGCGTTGTCTCTTTCCCGTCTTTGGTTGTGGATACCATCTGAGTAGGTTGAACCACATCGTTAATGGACATTCTGGATTCAAAATCAATATCTTTTTCAGGTTCGTAGATGAATCTCGCTCGAGTCACTAGAGGCGATAATTCTACTTCAGATAACATCACCTCATATCCACCAACTGTGAATAGCTTATTCAGTTCTAAGACTTCTGTCTGTGGAATCGAGAATTTAGGGTCCAGATTGAAAGTGACGTTCATTTTTTTTGAAAATTGATATTTGCGTTCCTTTTTGACTGCATCTGAATCAGTCCCTTGGTTCGGAACAACTGATGAAATCTGTACATTCATCATGACTTGTTCAGGCAAGGGCTGATTTTTTTGAAACTCTATGGCGCTTTGACCATAAATGGTGTGCTCATCTTCTGAATGATGCACCCCTCTAATATTTCCGTCGCCCAATACATTATTCGTTACCGCGTTTGTCATCTTGGTATTCACAACCGAATAGACTTCTTGAGTATCGTCTGTCTTGGCTGTATATAACACAATTAACTTGTTCTCATCTGCCATTACTGCATTAACGGTAAATTGATATATTCCCGATTTCACCGTACGGTCGACAAGTTGAACATAGCCATTATTCATTGCAGATTCGATCGTACTCCCGCTAACGTCCTGCTCAGCCAGTTTTCGAAAAGGCTCCAGCACTCCCCAATCCTGAATGGGTTCAACTGCTGTGGTTTGTGAGGGAATAATCCCTCGGTATGGCCCGAGTAGGAAACATGCGGCAGTGATTACTGTTATGAGCACAGCAGTGATCCATTTTATTGGGAGACTGCTTGCCGTTCGCTTCGCTCTTGCTTTTGCAAGTCCTCGCTGGATGGCAAATGCCGTATCTGCCGGGTTCAAATGCTGTTTCTCCACTTCAACCTGATATGCGTCTGCGAGCAGTGCTTGTTCCTCCGGACTAGTTCTCATGCCAATCCCTCCTGTTCTTCATCAGCTTGCGTAATTGCTCCAGCCCTTTGTGCTGCCAGGTTTTGATGGTGCCTTCGGGTTTTCCGAGGATCAAGGCAATGTCGCTCAGTGTCATGTCGTTATAATATTTCAGCAGTAGTACATGGCGGTATTTCGGTTTTATTTTCTGCAAAAATCCCCACATGACAATCCGGTTATCATCCTGGCCTGCAACTGCGACCTCCGCAAACACATCCTCCAAACCGTCATTAGCCAGCGGTGTGGTTCGCTTGCGGCGTCTCTGTTCATCAATACAGACATAGATCAAAATACGAATAATCCATGATTTGAACGCTTTTTCATTTTTCAAACTCCGACGCTTCGTCCAGGCCCGGCATGTCATCTCCTGTACGGCTTCCAGAGCATCATGACGATTGCGGAGATAGCTGTAGGCAATGGAAGTCAGCGTATCTTGATGCTCCATGATGGACTGGACAAACACCGTCTCATCTTCGGTTTGCACGAATATCATCTTCTTCATCTCGGCTTTGGTCTCCACCCCGGTTCCCTCCTTCTCTCTCTCTTTCTGTGGTATAAGACGGGTAACTGTACCAAACGGTTTTTATTATTTTCCCAAATGCCAATGAGCCGGATTGTAAAATAGATTCAAACTGGCCCAATAAGGCTCAGGGCTGTCTAGAGATCTTTTGATTTAAACGATAAAAAGAATGACCCCTGTTTAAGACAGAGATCATTCATTAATCCGTACTGTTCTTTATTAAAATGTGATTTATAGATCATCGTACGTTTTTATAAACTCTATTTATTTATGTAATGTCGAATGGGCGATTTTCACTCACGTTAAATGGTTATCGCTGATCTACATGAGTTACAATGGGGTCCCTAGAAAGCTTAATTATTCTCATTCCCCTACTCTTCATTCAATTCATGGATGGAACGATCCAGCCATAACTCATACCAATCCAGAAAGCGCAGACGTTCCATATTGCCGAAATAATGATCTGGATAAATGCCGCTGCGATTCGCCCGATCATCGGTCCAGATCTCCCCGCTGCATGGTCCATTCAAGACCAGATTCATGGAAATGCCGCAGCCAAAATCACTGATGCGCAGCAGGCCTGCCGACCGTTTAGGATCATGATAATCATGGTCCAGTGCATCCCACTCCTCTTCTTCCTTGCTGTCATCATACCAGTCAACTTCCCAGTTCCAAGCCTCTACATAGGGAAATGGATCCGAGATAGCATTCAGCTCATCGTCATATCCAATGACGGCATACACCCCATCTTCCGGCTTCTCCAGTCCGTAATATGGACCTGCTCCTCCCGACCCGATATGCAGCAAAAAAGCCCGATACTCCTCTGGCAAAGTAATCTTCCATTTCTGTTCGAACCCTGTGATCTCTTCCGGTGTCCATACCCGCTCCAGCTCATATTCGTGGTTCTCTGCCCCAAACAAGCTCATATCCGCATCCAAACGTTGAAGATTCTTCAACTTCTCGCTTATGCGTTCCAGCTGCTGCTTATACACGACTGCTGCCCCCTCACCCTCTATTCCATTTGTTCTATGACATAACCACGTTGTTGCAGCTCATCCAGTGCTGCTTCTACATCACGTTCAGGACATAGCTTCCTGATTAAACCTGGCGTCACTGGTTTTCCTTCATATACTTCAGCAATCGCAGACAGCGGCAGTTCATGTGACTCGTAATAACCCTCTGCCCAATCAGCGAACGCCTCTGGCGTTTCCTCGATATAGCCCAGCAAAAAATCGGCACCGCCTGTGGCGTCGTCTTCGCTTTCCTCGATTAACGCTTGCTGAATCCAGCTTCCTGCCTTCCACTCCGGGTCGTTTGCTTCCCGCCAAATACAAAAGGTAACATCCTCCGGCTCCATTCTCTCTTCCTGATCCTCCATGATTGCTCTCAATGCCTTCGGCACTTCATCATACATGCCCGGATAGACTTGCCCATCGTCACGAGCATGGGGGCTCAAGGGAGATTCGTGATCAAACCCCTTGATTAAGGTACCCGATGGGGTAAACAACACATGCAGGTGATCTCCTGCCCCGTTGTCGATACTCCCCCAAGCCACACCAGGCTGCAGCTCTGCTTCATAGCGGTGTACACGAAGCCATTCTTCCTCCGACAGGATGATATCTAGTGCGGCGAGTACCCGCATATGTTGATGCAGTTTATCTGAATCTGTGATCGATGTGAAATTCCAATTCGGCATGTGGATTCCTCCCGCTTCCGTTTTCTTCAGTTCTTGAGTTCTATGAGACCTGTCTACCCTTATAAAAAACACTTCAAATCCGGATCAGACTATCCAGATCATTGTGTCCTTGAGCACCTGGTTGAATCGTCAGTGAGATCTGATTGCCTTCTCTTGAGACGATGCAAGCCACATTTCCCGGCTGCAGCGATAGTGTTATTCCATCGCATGACTCATCCGGCTCCAGTTCTCCCCCACTGACATCTTCAGCTGCACCCAGAAATACGTTGCCGGTCGGAACTTGCAGATAGAATACCTGCGCATCTTCCGTTTCTTGCACTTTGCTAGCTGTATCCGAGATGTCCACACTCCATGTCACCTCGTACAATCCATCGGCTCCCAGATTGAAAAAGAGGCAATTGCCCGCATTCACCTCAGCCAGTTCATCTTCCGGAATGGACCACCAGTCGGGCGGTTCTTCTACACGGTGTTTTAACGAAGCCAGATCGAACAGGCACATGGTCGCCGTTCCCGTCACGAATTGAAATGTCCCACGCATTCTTATCTTCCTCTCTGATCGTCATGATTTATTGCATTAGCCACTCCAAGCGATGCAGCAGATCACCGTCCAGTTCCTGCCCGCATAACGACAGCAGCTTATGAAGACGTTCCCGTTCTGCCGTGGACAATCGCCCGCCGTAGCTGCGGTTCGGGTATCTGGCCCAGTTATATAACTGGCGATGAATGGCTTGTTTCACCCATTCGTGCCTTGCCGCTGGAAGCTGCTGCAGCAGCAGTCCAACCTGATTCCACTTGTTCATGGAAGAAATAATGCGCAGCACATTGCGGACGACATGAGGCAGGGCATCAGGGTCCGACAACAGTCCAGCCATTACATCAGGCTGGATGAGATAGGGATGATGCATAAGTGCACGGCAGGCCTCCCGGGAAATGCCAGACTGCGGGCTTTTTAGCGAATCTACAAAATGCGTTCCGTATGAAGAAGCGTCCAGCCGCATTAATCCGCGGATAACGGCTTTTCGTACGGCAATCGATGGATGCTTCGCATATTCATACAGCACTTCTGCGTCTGCCTTGTCCCCCGTCTCTCCCAGTCCTGAAATTGCTGCAGCGAGATGATGCTGATCATCACCCCAGATGACATCCAGATACCACTCCGCATAGCTCACGTTCATCCACCGTTTGGCATACCTCCGTGCTGTATCCCGCACTGGCAGGTTTGAATCCAGAAGCCGATCCATTATAATGGCCTTTGCATCATCTGGATACATCGTGGCAAGTACAGCCAGACCTTCCCGGCGGATTGAAGGTACACTGTCCAGCTGCATGCCAAGAAGGGCCTCTCTCAGCTTCTGACCGGACAACATACGATCTACTCGCTGCGCTGCCCATCGCCGGATGGCAGGGTTCTCATCCCGTAATGCCTGCTCCATAATCATGCCAGCATCCGTGCCCTCTGCTTCGAGTGAAATCCGAAAAGCGAACTGACGGATGCTGGGTTCAGGGGATACCCGTGCGTTATGACGGACAAACCGGCATTCCTTCTGACGCAGCAGGTGATGTACGGATTCGACAAAAGACTCGAATGAATCCCGCCCACAGATCCGAAGCCGCTCCACAAGCATGATATTTTCCATCCACAGCTTGGCATGCTCGGGCTTCAGTTTAAGTTCCAGTGCCGCTCTCGCCAACTGACGAATTTCGGACACCCAGTCATTCAACCGAAGCAGCAAATAAGAAAAGCTATAGGACTCATCCTCCCGAATCATTCTTCTAACCGCAGCCTCTCTGATGTAGCCGCTCCAGTGCATCGTCAACATGGATAAACGAATTGTACTGGCCTGATCTATCTTATGTACCTCACGTTCCACGACCCGCTTCCAAATGACGGGGGAAGGACGCCATTCCCTTACATGTTCGTTCAGCCACACCAGTTCGGATACTGGACACGCTTCTATTAAACGAGCTACCGCCTGCTCTGCAGCCTGACGGATAACAAGACTGTCATCATCCATCAGTCGCAGCAGACTCGGGATCAAGATATACTCTCCGGATTGACCAAGATGACGGAGCAACTCGGCGGTTTCCTGAACCGTTCCCGTCCCGAGCTGATCCAATCTAAGCCGGAGTTCCGAAGTTAATTGCCGCATTTCATCCGCTCCTTCCCATCTGATTCAGGTGAGGAATCAGAACCATATCCAACCATTATATCAAGCCAGGCACCGGGGTTAAAGGAACTCAGGGGCTATATCTGTGTATGCTATACTTGTGAGAAAAATGCAATGAGGGTGGGACTGTACTATGGACGGATGGGAAAGCGGCGTGATTCGGGTTCACGATAGCCTGAAATTGTACTCCGGTCTTACGGAGGAGGAATTGAAGGCAAGTTGGTTTTATCGGGAGAATCGTACGGAGGTTCAGAAGCTTACTACGGGATATACGTGGTATAAATTCAAATCAGATGCCTCTGCAGATGTTAAAGCATTTTACCTCGCCTTGTGTTTCCATCAGTCCCGGCTGGTTCAGGCCAGTTTGGCACTGGACGGCGAAGAATTCCCCTCTTCATGGGATGACTGGACCGAAGCAGGTGAGATGAAGCGAAAGCTGGCCCATGATGAGTGGCTCAAAAATCAAATTTCCGCTGCGCCGCATATTAACCGCTCCAAACCCTATCCCTATATGGAATACAGCTTCCCATGGGGATCAATATATTCCAGCTATGATCCACGGTCTGCGAGTGCGAGCATAGGGGTCACTTTTACCTGATATGGTGTTGGATCCCCTTCAATGCAAACAAGGCCATATCTCTTCATTTTCGGGTACAAATTGACGATATATCCATAACATGAACTTTTTGAACTTTGTGGAGGAAACTATGTCAATCAACCTTAGAAGAGAGCCTTTTCGTTATACATTGAAGGAACCCATCACGTTTGAAATTTACATTATCAGCATTAATGGAGTCTCTGCTCCGCACAAACCCATTCAGGCCGAATTGATCGATATCAGCCGATCGGGGTGCCAGCTTTCATTTCCGCTAAGCCTGCATGTAGAGTCCAATGAAATCCGGATCGGAATGAATCTGCTTCTTTTTGAAGATCCGTTAGATCTGGAAGGAACACTGCGCTGGGGCAACGAGGAGAACGAAACCTGGCATTACGGCGTGCAGCTCGAAATACAAGACGGGAACCATGATCGCCTGTCCAGAGAACTGCGCATGCTTGCCGGACAGGGAAGAATCATGGTGAAGTAACGGTTTTGCTCGCGGTAGAAGCATTCTCCATTTTGGACCAGTTCACACTTTTCTCCAGAATCAGCGAGACCATAACTCCGATCACGAGACCATTGCTAATAATCGGAATAAGGTAAATCGGTAATGCCTGAAATGCCTCTGCAGGGATGTTCATCACTGCCACGCCGGTTAGCACAGGCAGAGCCACGCGGTAGATCGTCTTGGAATTAAATGCAGTACCTTCAATGGTGCGGAGAGCCGTTCCAAACATTTGCAGATAGGCTACAAACAGCACCGCACTGCCCACACTCGGTGGTATTTGCGCAAAAAAGGCCGTCACCGAAGGGGTAAGTCCCAAAATACATAACATGGCAGCCCCGATAATAAAAGCAGCACGCCGCAAAATCCGAGTGCTTTCCAGAAAACCGATAGACGAAGCAAATAAACCAAATGGCAGCACACCCACACATGCGGATAGCATGCTGAACAATCCGGTTAGCACATAGGAGCGTTTATATTGCTGGTCTGTCGTCTGTGTTTCATATATTTTCTCGACCGTGCTTAATGTCGTAATTGAATTCGTCATATTGACCAATCCGACAAAGAACGCAGTTACAACAATGCCTGGCTCCCACGTCGGTACTCCCCATGGAAACAGTGTAAACAAGCTCCCCCCAGAATTGCCCGTTAACCCTGCATGCTGGCCTGGAAACACAAAACTGTAGGCAATCCACCCTGTCACAATGCCGATGAGGATGGAGTAGTTGCCCAGTTTACCTCTTCCCTTCAGTTGGATCAGGGCGACCAGAAAAGCAATAGCTACAGACAAAGCTGCAACCGGCAGGTTAAATGTACCGAATTCGGTATACCCTATCATGCCTTTGAAGAAATTCATGGTCAGCTGAATCGTCATGAGAAACAGCATGGCGCTCTTAACCATGGGTGTAAACAGCTTCTGCAGCAGATGGGCTGCACCCAATCGGCCAAGAATGGCCATGGTTAGTCCTGCGAGCAGGAAGCCGGCAGCAAGTCCGCCCCCGATTCGCTCCAGACTCATGCCGGCGGAAGATGCCGATACGGTCAGACTGAGGGTCAATCCCCACCAGAGACCGGACGGTCCATCCATAACTGCATAACGATGCCCAAACACGGCCTGCAGAATGCACACGGCTCCGGTCAGCAGAAAAGCGTGCTGCATGGATGCAGCGATGGCATCCGGTGACATCTGAAAATTATGACCAATGGATAATGGAACCACGACCGTGTTGGTAAACAGGAAGAAGAACCATTGAATTCCTGCCAAAACCAGAGATGATGTCTGACTCATATATTTTGTAATGAAATGCTCTTGTTGTCTGTTCATGTTTTCATTCGTGTCCTTTCGCGCCTCAATATGGAAATAGGCACCTTCATTCAGCTATTCAATAACATTCGTTCCATTTCGGTATAACCGTTGCGTCTGGCATGAGCTAGCGGGGTTACGCCATCCCGATCGGCGATCTCTCTATCGGCACCATATTGCAGAAGCAATGCTACGATCTGCTGATGCCGCGGTCCACCGTCCCCCAGAATGACGGCCTCCAGGAGAGCTGTCCAGCCCAGATTGTTGATATGGTTCACATCCACATCCGTACAAGTCAGCAGGAATTCCACAATGTTCACATGGCCTCTGTCTGCTGCAGGGATAAGTGCGGTTCCGCCAAAGCGATTCGTTAATCTTGTATCTGCCCCAGCCGCGACGGCCATTTCAACAATTTCCTTGAGGCCCTCAGCACTGGCATATAACAATGGATTATCCAATCGATTATCCTGAATGTTAATATCCGCTCCGGCATCAATCAACATGCTAACGGTCTGTACCTTGTTGCCATGCACTGCAGCCATTAGTGGTGTTCGCCCAAGCGCATCCCGTTCATTCAATCCGGCACCTTGTGTAATATACCGGATCACCTCATCTGTATGTCCAGCTTCTGCAGCGGCATGTATCGTATTAACCAATGCGTTCATCCTCCAATTCATTGTTAACCTTGTGGATCAGCGTTCCAATGGAGATCGAATCTTGCTATTTAGGTGCGTAAATCTAATGTATGGTACCATAGGAGGATAGTATATTAAAAATACATGTTTTGTTGGCTAACTATACGAAATACATATACTTGCAACGAGGGTGAAAACAAGTGGATATCAAACAATGTCGCTACTTTATTGCCATTGCCGAAGAGAAACAAATTACCGCAGCTGCCCGAAGACTGCACATGGCTCAGCCTCCACTCAGCCAGCAATTAAAACTGATGGAAGAAGAGCTTGGCGTAGCCTTATTTGAACGCAAAGGACGCCTGATGGAATTGACGCAAGCAGGCCGCAGCTTCTATGATTATGCCGTCACGATGACCAAATACATGGAGGAAGCCGTTATGGAAATGCAGAGCTTCCGTTACGGCATCCGGGGCAAGCTATCCCTTGGCATGAATACCATTTCCGATAGTCTGATCCCGAAGGCGCTCCAGCAGTTTCGCACAAGCCATCCTCAAGTAACCTACAAAATTCAGCAGAATGAATCTGCTCAACTATGCAGCATGCTGGATGATGGACTGATTGAGCTGGCATGCGTACGTATGCCGGTAAAAACCAAACACTATGAAGTGCTGCATCTGCCGCAGGAGCCGCTCTACTATATATCCTCGGAGCCCCTGGAGACCAATGGAGAAAATGGCACTTACTTTGATCAGTTGGCCGAAGTTCCACTCCTGCTTCCCAGTACAGAGGGACTTGGCATGTTTGAACTGATTCTCGAGAAGTTTCGTGAACATCAGGTGAAGCCTTCGATTATGGGTGAATGCTCAGATGTGGCCATGCTGCTAGAGCTGGTCCGGCTCGGATTCGCGAACTCCATCGTGCCTGGCACTGTGCTGCAGCTTCATCACGAACAATCATTCCATGTATATCGGATCCTTGATCCAAACTCCACCGTGGGTTCAGCGCTCGTCTGGCTGCACCATCGTTATCTGTCCAAGCCGGCCCAGCAATTCGTGCAGTTGGTTCGGGAGATGCTCCCATAGGTACATAACGGATGAGGTGTTGCTTCTGACAGCAACGGATTTGCCTTTGCAGTGACATACAAAAAATAGTTATAAACAAAAAAAACAGCAGGGTCTCCAGTACGTTTGGAAACTCTGCTGTTTCTTATGGATTAGGCTTTGGCTGTATAGAGCAGCTCTTGCTCTTTAATTGCAGTACGACCTGCAGATACAATAGACTCATATTGATGCATGTTTGTGATGATGACTGGTGTAATGGTTGTATAACCCGCTTTTTCGATTTCTTCACGGTCAAATTCCATCAATACATCACCCACAGCAACTTTTGCACCCGCCTGAACCTTAGGCGAGAAGAATTGGCCTTTCAGCTTCACTGTATCAATTCCGATGTGAATCAGCATCTCTGCACCGTTGTCGCTGACCAGACCAATCGCATGTCCACTCTTCGACAAAGAGAACACCGTTCCGTTAATCGGGGAAACCACACGACCTTCGGTCGGCTGAATTGCAAATCCTTTACCCATAATTTCTTCAGCGAATGCAGGGTCCGGTACTTCACTCAACGGTTTTACTTCCCCTGTCATCGGGCTGAATACTTCTTGATCCTGGGCTTTTTCTTCTTCAATCGCAGATACTGCTGAAGCGGAACTGTTTACATCAGCGGCAACTGGTGTAACAGGCTCAGCTGAAGCTGTAGTCGCTGCTGCTGGAACCGCTTCTGGAACATCTTCGAATCCGAGGATGTAGGTCAGAATTGCTGAAGCTACAACCGCAATGACTATTCCGATCAGAGCATATACAAATGTCGGACCGATGATCATTGGAATTCCTGAAAGACCTGCCAGACCACCAATAACATACGCTTTTGTTTGGAAGAAGCTAATGAACGCTCCGCTAATTGCCGCACCAATCAGTGCTGCCACAAACGGTTTTTTGAATCGCATATTGACCCCGTACATAGCTGGTTCTGTAATACCCATAAGTGCGGTAACACCAGTCGATGCAGACAAGGATTTGATTTGTTTGTTTTTGGATTTCAGAGAAACACCCAGAGCACTACCTGCTTGTGCAAAGTTAGCAACCATCATGAGCGGAATCAAGTAATCGTATCCCAATGTTGCAATGGAACCGATCATGATTGGAACGAGCGCATAGTGCATTCCTGTAATAATCAAGAGGGAGAACGCTCCACCAACAAGCAATCCTGCAAACAAACCAGCATTATTAAACAACCAGTTAATACCGTCTGTCAAGCCGTTACCAATGATAACCCCTAGTGGTCCTACGGCGATCATCATAACAGGAACAATGATAAGCAGTGTAACTGTTGGTACAACAATCAATTTAAGTGAAGCATGTGTAACCTTGTCGATAGCTTTTTCTACATAAGATGCCAACCAGACTGCAATCAAAATCGGAATAACCGAAGATGCATAGGTTGCAGCTACAACCGGCAAACCGATGAAAGATACATTCTCACCCGGTGCTAACAAAGCGGTAATGGTTGGATGCATAACCGATGCACCAATGGCCGCACCAATGTACATATTGCTCCCGAGTTTACGTGCTGTACTAATCCCGAGAATGATTGGCAGGAAGTAGAACGCACCATCACCAATTGCGGATAAGATGATGTATGTTGAACTTGTTGCATCAATCCATCCAAAGGTAAGCAGCAAGGCCACGATTCCTTTGATCATACCTGCGCCAGTGATGGCTGGAAGGATTGGAGTGAACACACCTGAAATAAAGTCAAATACGGCACTCAGCGGATTTTTCTTTTTGCCGCCTGTTGCAGCAGCAGCTGGTTTCGCATCAGGAGATTTGGACATGTTTCCTACCAGCGCGTTATACACCACAGGCACATCGTTCCCGATAATAACCTGAAATTGACCACCATTCTCCATAACGCCCATAACGCCAGGTGTATTTTTAAGCGTCGCTTTGTCAGCTTTGCCGTTGTCATTGAGATTAAATCTGAGTCTTGTCATACAGTGCGTGACTTGATCAATGTTTTCTTCTCCACCGACCAATTTCAGAATATCTTTGGACAATTGTTGTTTATCCATTGTGTTTTGCTCCTTTAATGTGTAATGAAGGTTAAAAAAAAACCTAAACACTGAATAATGACAAAGCAGTTTCAGCTTATCATTATTCAACGTTTAGGTTTTGCCTTTTTAGCAGTAACAATCCCAAAATTATTCAATTGGTTGTTCATTTCTTACAACACGCTCAATGTGAATCGTCAGATACAGTATTTCTTCCTTGGACAAGACCCGATTATAGATCTTCCGCGTATAATCATTAATCTTGACTGCACAAGCAAATGCTTCAGGGTATTGCTTACTCACCAGATCATGAAGCGGATTATCTTCTTCCTTGTCTTCAATGGCTGTACCTTGCAGCACACGTTGAGCAAAAAACTTCAGATGGGTTAAGAAGCGATAATAGCTCAGCGAATCCTCATCCAGTTCAATGACAAAACTGCGCCTTACAATGTTGAGTATGTCCTTGACAATATTCGTAATACTGATGGTTTCTCTCATCTCGCCGTTCATCTGGGCGTTGACCAGATGCATGGCGATGAATGCGCATTCGTCTTCGGGAAGCAGTACACCCAGCGTTTCTTCAATAATCTGTAGTGCCTTTAGTCCAATGGCATATTCCTTGCGGTACATGCGCTTGATCTCCCAGAACAGTGCGTTACGGATCTGCAATCCTTGACGATGTCGATCAATGGCAAAATGAATATGATCCGTTAGTGAAATATAGATGCTCTCATGTAACTTCTCACCTAACACCGTCTCCGCATAACGAATAATTTCATCCGAGCATTCAACATATTCAACTGGAATATCAGACAGAAGCGTTTTCAGTTTCTGCGATACTTCCTTGCTTTCCAATGAGAATATTTTTTCGACAAGACTTTCGTCGATCGATTCACCAGCATGTTTTTTGAAGGCAATTCCCCGCCCCATGACGACCAGTTCGTTTCCGCCCGAATCAATCACGGTAACTACGTTGTTGTTGAGCACCTTCTCAATTTTCATTTCTTCACATCACCTTGCACCGTCAAAGTAGTAAAAGGCAAAACCAAAGCAGGTCACGAAAGATGCCCTGCTTCTGGTTTTGCCTGATTGAACAGTAACAATCCAGTTATTCATTAGCCTTAGGCCCATCTTACCATATAAATATCTATATGACAATGTTTTTGTGTAAGCGGTTAATGTGACTAATTATGACATGAGAAGATGCTTGTCAACCATGCCTTTTGAACCACTATTATTCGTTAATGCCTTTCAAGCTTGCACCATTAGTACTAATAACTTCTTTGTACCAATGGAACGATTTTTTCTTATACCGTTCCAGTGAACCTGTTCCGTCGTTGTTACGGTCCACATAGATAAATCCGTAACGCTTCTTCATCTCTGCAGTCGATGCACTAACCAGGTCGATACAGCCCCATGAAGTGTAGCCCATAACTTCTACACCATCTTCAAGCGCTTCACCCACCTGCACCAGGTGGTCATTCAGATATTGAATGCGATAATCGTCATTTACCGTTTTATTGCCGTTCTCGTCCGTGATCAATTCATCCACAGCACCCAGCCCGTTCTCAACGATAAACAATGGTTTTTGATATCGATCCCAGTATTTATTCAGCGTCACACGCAGACCTTGCGGATCGATCTGCCAACCCCATTCACTTGCTTTAAGGTAAGGGTTTTGAACCCCTGCAAACAGATTTCCTTTTCCTTCAATGCGTTTCTCTGGATCGCCTGTCTCACAGATACTTACATAGTAGCTGAACGAGATAAAGTCGACCGTATGCTTCAGAATTTCCGCATCTCCGTCTTCGAACTTGATATTGATATTATTCGCCTTGAAATAACGGTTAATGTATTTTGGATAGTATCCACGTGCGTGGATATCGGCAAAAATGTCATTACGTTGTTCTGCATGCATCGCTGCAACTACATCATCCGGATTCGGAGTCAGCGGATACGTTGGCATACTTAGAACCATACAGCCAATTTTGGCTTCCGGCATAATTTCATGACCCAGTTTAACAGCCAGTGCACTTGCCACCAGCTCATGGTGAATCGCCTGATACAGATCCTGCTTGCTCAATTGGTCTTTTGGCGTATAGATCCCGCCGCTCATGAATGGCTCCTCCAAAATGGAGTTGATTTCATTAAACGTCAGCCAGTATTTTACTTTGCCCTTGAAGCGGTTGAACAGGACCGTTACATAACGCTCGTAAAACTCGATCATTTTACGGTTAACCCAGCCGTCATACGTTTTGGATAGATGCAGCGGTGTCTCATAGTGAGAGATCGTTACCAGGGGTTCAATCCCGTATTTGTGGCACTCATCGAATAAGTCATCGTAAAATTGCAAACCTTTTTCGTTTGGCTCCAGCTCGTCCCCTTTAGGGAAGATTCGGGACCAGGCAATGGATGTACGGAACACTTTGAAGCCCATTTCGGCAAACAGTTTTACGTCCTCTTTGTAACGGTTGTAGAAATCGATACCGATCAATTTCAGGTTATCTTCCGTAGGTCCTTCCGTTCTTGGCGTGGTGATCCCGTGAGGCATCACATCTTGGACAGACAATCCCTTACCATCCGTATTATAAGCTCCTTCAAGCTGGTTGGCGGCTACCGCGCCGCCCCATAGAAAGTCCTTAGGAAATGGTGTTGTCATCTCAATCATTCCTCTCTTATCGTGTCTATTCATTGTTTGTCAGAAGCGTTCAAGCTATCCGAACCTGTAATTACAGCTGTTCACCATTGCTTGCAATCACGTTTTTGTACCAGTCAAAAGAATCCTTTTTGGAACGTTCGAGGGTTCCGTTACCTTCGTCGTCCAGATCAACGTAGATGAAGCCGTACCGTTTGGACATTTCGGAAGTGGACATACTCACCAGGTCAATTGGACCCCAAGCCGTAAATCCGATTAGATCCACACCATCCTTGATGGCTTCCTTCATTTGTTCGATGTGTTTTTTCAGGTAATCCACACGATAGGAGTCATGAATCGAACCATCTTCTTCCACTTTGTCATAAGCTCCAAGACCATTCTCTACGATGAACAATGGTTTTTGGTAACGATCCCAGAAGTTGTTCAGCGTTATGCGCAGGCCAATTGGATCGATCTCCCAACCCCAGTCGGAAGCTTCCAAATAAGGGTTTTTTACACCGCCAGCCAGGTTGCCTGCAGTTTCCTCCAGGTCAGCAGAAGCTGATTTGGTTACGGACATGTAGTAACTGAAGGAGATGAAATCGACCGTGTTGTTCAGCAAGATTTCATCATCGCCAGCTTCTTTTTGAATCATGATGTTGTTCTCTTCAAAATAACGTGCCATGTAGTTCGGATATTTACCACGAGCGTGCATATCCGTGAAGAAGAGGTTGATCTGATTCTCGTGTTGAGCCAGACGCACATCTACCGGGTTACAAGTCGCAGGATATGTCTCCATGCGAGCGAGCATACAGCCCACTTGGGAACCAGGCATGATCTCATGCGCAAGTTTCGTTACCATTGCACTTGCTACAAATTGGTGATGCAGCGCTTGATACGTCGTTTGCAATTTGTTGTCCACTTTATCGATCAGAATGCCGCCGCCAGTGTACGGGCTGAACAGCATAACGTTGATTTCATTGAAAGTCAGCCAGTATTTCACTTTGTTTTTATAACGGTTGAATACTGTTTCTGCATATCTTACGTAGTGCCCAATAACTTCACGGCTAGCCCAGCCATTGTACTTCTGTGTCAGACCAAGCGGAGTTTCGTAGTGAGACAAGGTCACCAGCGGCTCAATGCCGTATTTCAAGAGTTCATCGAAGACTTCGTCATAGAATTTCAGACCTGCTTCGTTCGGTTCCTGATCATAACCGTTCGGGAAAATGCGCGCCCAGTGAATGGACAAGCGGAATACTTTGAAGCCCATTTCGGCAAACAAGGCGATGTCTTCCTTGAAACGATGATAGAAATCGATACCAAAGCGTTTCGGGAACCGCTCTTCAATTTTGCCTGACAGAATTTCTTCGATGCGGGAAGAGGAGATTTCCATCGCATGTCCGCCCGTACGTTTCTCTTTGGGAACATGGGCGATCATATCTGCTGTGGATAGACCTTTACCGTCTGCATCAAATGCTCCCTCCAATTGATTGGCAGCAGTAGCGCCGCCCCATAGGAAGTTTTCAGGGAAACCTTTTTTTGCCGTAGTCATGAACAACAACCTCTTTTCAACAATTTATTTTGTAATGACAAGTCAGAAAGATAGAATGTCCTATTTCGAGCAAACCAACACGATAATCAGTAGATCCACTTGAGGTTGTTCCTGATCCATGGACCCAAAAGAGGCCAGAAAACAAGAAAAACCTAAACTCAAGGTAAAATAGCGCCCAAAAAAGGAGCTTTCATTTCACCATCAGTTTAGGTTTTGCCTGTCTTCGCAGTAACAATCCATCAAACGATGTATTGATTATTCGGTTGTTTTTCTCTCGTGATGTAAGCGTAACATATCTATAAATCAAAATCAACTTCACCACGTGACACCCATTTTATATAGAAGAACTTCAACGCGGCATGCACATAACGGCTGCTCTTGATGCATTTGTGCCGTCTGTATGACCCAGATAGCTTGCAGGACTTTGGTCGCCTAAAGCAAGCAGCTTTTTGCGCACCCATTCCAGTGCATACTCCCCCATTTCGCATAAAAACACCTGACATATATCTGCCGGAATTCCCTTTTGTTTCGCGCTTTCAACCAGTTTCGGATCGACCTGCAAAAAGCGATCGGCAAAGCACATAACAAATGAGTCCCAATTCTCCTGATTGAATTCAGCAAGAAAGATATCTTTCATACTCATGTAAAATGCCTCCCTGAAATGCGATTTGATACCCCGAAGTCCTATCTGACATAATTCAGCCTTAAGCCGCTTGAAACGATAACTGAGACAGGTAAACTTAATTTTACATGTTTTTTGAGAGATTGAACACCTGAAGGAGGAACCCATCATGACTGATGAAGCAAGCACAGCCGGCTGGGATGCCATTGATAAAGCATTTAACGAACTTTATGGGGAGCAGGAACCCAAACATTATGGCACAGCCATCCCTTATGCGCTCGGAGGACCTGACCCTCTGGATGGAATCAGTGCCTATAAAGTGGAACATCCCACGCCTCATTGGCATTTTGTAACGTACGGTTTCTCCGAACTATATGACAAAGAAACCAATGATCCAGAGCACAGTGGATATGGATTCGAACTGACCTTTCGGCTTACCCGAACAGAGGATGAGACTGAACCTCCCGCTTGGGCTCTGAACTTGTTACAGAATATGGGGCGGTATGTCTTCAATAGTGGTAACGTATTTCGCCCAGGCGACTATCTGGATGCCAATGGACCGATCTGTCTGGGCTCTGATACCTTGCTGACCGCCCTTTCCTTTATTGAAGACCCGGATCTGAAGCAGCTATCCACCCCTAATGGTACAGTGGAGTTCATTCAAATGGTCGGAATCACCGGACGTGAACTGGAAACAATGCAAACGTGGAATACTCGCGGATTCCTCAAATCATGCGAACCTTTCATGCCCAAATATGTCACGGATCTCATGCGTAACTCCTATGTGGATATTCCATCGGTAGTGCAGGCTGTTCAGCGTGGAATTGAGCTTGAAGGCTCAAGCACGGCATTTTTATTCATACAACAACTAACTTGGACGCCTTCCCGCAAAAGATTGCTGCAAAAAAATGTGCCCGCCGAACTTCAGTTTGGAGCCAAACAGGCGGTTCTGATTGGAAAAATACTGCGCAGCCGCATTGCAAAAGGTGCTCCGTTATCACTTGTAGGTTCAGGAGTAAATATCACCTTCGAGGCCGGAGAAAATGCTGCTTTTCATGAAGAAGAAACCAAAATCACCGTAACCGTGAATGAACAGACAGTAAACGAACTAACAGCTCATCTTAAACCTTCGGAAATGACATTCGAAATACCTTCCCTTCCCGGCTTGGTTATCCGAATCGTCCGAACTGAAATTACCGACCAGGAAGGTCGCGTCGTAGAAACCATCGGTTAAATGTAAGGAGGTAGTATCATGTCTGTCACTACATCGGCCTTGCTGGAACCTTGGTCTGACATCAGTGCACCTAGATCGAGCATGGCTCATATTAAATATATTTCCAGGACCAGTCTGGAAAGATTGCGCAAAATCAATCATTTTCTGATCGGTGCCTTCCAGCGCAGTCTATCGGATATAAGGGAGAACCTATCCAGCACCTATCTGTTTCTGCTGACGGATGCGGATGGCGTGCTGCTCGCCATGGATTACAGCCCTGATCTGGAGGATGAAGTGAAGCAGTCACCGATTCGTCCAGGCATGGTTTTCACTGCACAGAGCTGCGGAATCAACGCCATCTCGGCCACCATGGAAAAGAACGAACCGGTATTGCTGCCACCAGAGCAGCATGAGAGCCCTCTTTTTCAGCAATGGCACTGTTACGCTACGCCTCTATCTGTAGGAATCAACCATTCCGGTTATCTGGATGTGTCCACCATTAACGCAGATATGCAAAGTGAATTAATCGCCATTGCCAAGCTCATCCCTGCCCATATGCAGAACAGCTATCAGAGCCTGATGTCATCCATTCCTTCCGAGAAACCTTCTGTGGATTTCACTGAGCGTCAGTTAACCATCCTTGAAATGATCTCAAAAGGGTTAACCGTTAAGGCCATTGCTTTGAAATTAAAAATCAAGGAATGCACGGTGAATCACCACAAAAAAGTGATCTTCAACAAATTAGGTGTGCAATCCAGCACGGAAGCTGTTTCAATTGCAAGCCGATTGTCTTATTTATAGTGGAACCCCTATAGTTTCCTATAGGTGGTCAAGAAGAACACTTGTGCTACAATTTTGTAGTACGCCAGATTAGAGAAAGAGAAAAAACACACACATTTAATTCAGGAGGGTTTTATGTCTATCACAAAAAAAACGTCTTTATTCACTATGCTCATCATGATGATGCTTGTTGCAGCCGCTTGCGGTGACAAGGCAGATAACAACGCTCAAACGGAAGACACGACTAAAACAGAAACTGCAGCCGCTACAGACACGGATACCGCCAAGACAGAGGATACTGAAAGTACGGAAACGTCGACTGACGCAGCAGCTGAAGAAGACAATTCAGCTAACGTGGAACTGGGCACAACCGAAAAAGGTTCTTACACGAATGACTACTTCGGTGTATCATTGAAATTCCCTGAGGAATGGGAGTTCCAGGATGCAGAAGGAATGAACGAGCTGACAAGTGCTTCTTCGGAAGCCATTGCCGGTGACGATGATACGAAGAAAAAACAGCTTGAACTGTCCCAAACAAAAACACTGAACCTGTTGATGGCTTCGGAATTGCCGCTGGGTGGTCAGGAAGTAGGTCCTTCCGCTATGGCCATTGCCGAGAAAGTCAGCCTGCTGCAGGGGATTCGCACAGGTAAAGACTACCTGGAAGCAACCAAGAAATTCATGGTCGACAGCCAGTTCCCTTATGAATATAAAGAAATTGCAACCGAAACGATCGGCGGTAAAGAGATGGATGTTATGCAAATCACAATGGATGCTGGTGACGGTACAACCATTACACAGGATTACTACAGCACCATCATTGAAGGTTATGCCTTCAACTTCATCTTCACGTATTTGGATGATGCAAGCAAAGCCGAGATTGACAACATCAAGAAATCCGTTCAATTCAAATAATAAAGTCCACACCTAAAACAAACGTATGAAGGACCCCGCACAGTTGATCTTGCACAGATCACTGACGGGGTTATTTTTTTGTGCCTGCTTGTTTGATCACTTTGATCCGTTCTAGCCGGAAACGGCCACCCAGTGCCCTTCCGTTACTTCGACCCACTTGGACTGCTCCAGATTGTAACGATCGGCTAGCTGCTCCCTGCTGTTTTCTTCAAACACCGTGCGTTTTTTCTTCGCTTCCACAGCCGGATCAGGGACCGGGATTGCAGAGAGAAGCGACTTCGTATACGCATGCTGTGGATTGGAATAGAGCTCTTCACTCTCAGCAAGCTCAACGATTTTACCGTTATACATCACAGCCACACGATCACTGATATGTTTGACCATGGACAAGTCGTGTGCAATAAAAAGATACGTCAAACCAAGCCGCTGCTGCAATTCCTCAAGAAGCTGTACGATCTGCGCCTGTATGGACACATCGAGCGCAGACAGCGGTTCATCGCACACAATAAACTCCGGTTCCACAGCAAGTGCCCGCGCAATCCCGATTCTCTGTCTCTGACCGCCAGAGAATTCGTGAGGGTACCGCAGCGCATGGGATGGCTCAAGCCCCACCATTTCCAGCAGCTCTTCCACCCGCTTCTCCCTCTCCGCTGTTGTCTTGGTCAGCTGATGAATATCAAGAGCCTCCCCGATAATGTCCATAATTCTCAATTTCGGGTTCAATGAGGCGTAGGGGTCCTGGAAGATGATCTGCATATGCCGTCTCATCGTTTTCATTTCCGAAGTGGACAGCCGGTTCAGTGGAACCCCTTTGAACAAGACATCCCCGCCAGTCGGTTCATGCAGTCTCAAGATGGCACGCCCCGTCGTGGATTTCCCGCTGCCAGACTCTCCGACAACCCCCAGTGTCTCGCCCTGGCGGATATAAAAGCTGATATCATTCACTGCCTTCAGCGCGTTGCCTTTGCCAAGATTAAAATGCTGCCGCAGGGATTTCACCTCAAGCAGAGGCTGATCATCTTGTAGATCCTTAGGGAACAGTGAAACCGGTTTGGGTTTCTTCTTCTCATCCAACCGCGGCAAGGCATTCAGGAGTCTGGACGTATATTCGTGTTTCGGATTCGCGAAGATCTCTGCCGTTGTCCCAGATTCCACGATCTGTCCCTCTTTCATGACCACGACGCGGTCACACATTCCAGCCACAACCCCCAGATCATGTGTAATCAGGATAATGGACGTTCCCAGACGTTCCTGCATGTCTTTCATCAGATTCAGAATTTGCGCCTGGATGGTCACATCGAGTGCAGTGGTTGGTTCATCGGCAATCAGCAGCTCCGGGCGGCAAGCAAGTGCAATGGCGATCATAACCCGCTGACGCATGCCTCCCGAGAACTCGTGTGGGTACTGATTGTAGCGCACCTCACTCTGTGATATGCCAACCAGTTCGAGCATGGCGATGGCTTGCTTTTTCGCTTCCCTGCGGGTCAGCTTCTGATGCTTGATCAGACTTTCGGAGATTTGTTTTCCAACTTTGATGGTCGGATTAAGCGAACTCATGGGGTCCTGGAAAATCATGCCGATGTCGCGGCCGCGGATGCTTTCCATCTCCTTTTGCGTTTTAGTCGCCAGGTTAACTCCGCGAAACAAAATCTCTCCCTGCTTCATCTGAGATGGAGGAGAAGCAAGCAGCCTCATAATGGAACGGGCTGTTACGCTTTTGCCGCTTCCCGATTCTCCAACAATCCCAAGCGTTTCCCCTTTCCGAACCTCGAAGCTGACCTCCCGTACCGCCTGAAACTCATTCTCTCCAGAATGAAAAGAGACCGACAAATCACTAACTTTCAGTAAAGGCTGCATGTAAACACCTGCTTTCCTTCATGTTTATGCGTTTCATAATATGTACACAATTCCATACCTTGACAATTGAATAGACCCTAAATAATATATACTATATCAATCGGAATAATGCAATTTAAAACTGAATGATGGGAGGTTTGCACGGTTTGAATCTTGCAGTAGACGGCAAAATGTCACGGCTTGCACAGCATCTGAGTTTCATTTATGGCAAAATGCTGCTTCATCCCTCCTACCGATATGTGCTGTTTATTCTCGGGCTGCCAATCAATCTGATTGTGCTTCTGGTGTGGCAATCCAAACGACAAAAGGATGGATGGCAAACCACTCAGCGAGCTGTAGAACAGGAGATGCACGCTTCTTCTTACCGGGATAAGCTTCGAACCATAGTAGAAGAACAGCTGCGGCGCAAACATCGTTTCTTCCAACAGCAGGTAAGTGAAACAGAATTCAAGCGTCAGACGGAGCAGTGGCTGGAGGAAACCTATCAGAAAGAGTTGTATGAACGAACGTCACGCAGGCTGCAGGGACATGGAGAACAGCGCCTGACCATGGCCGACACGTTCCTTGCATTGCTGGATAGACCCTGGTTTGTGGCTCTATCTATCATTCCAGGCTGTCTGATGTACGTCATACTATGGATCTATGGCAATCCTTATCTAAAGTACATATTCGAAAGAATACTGATGACTCTGTTCGTCATTCTGGGTGTAGCTACCCTCGTATTCACCATCCTGTATCTGTCTCCGTTCAACCCGGCAGCCAACATTCTCGGAGAGACAGCGACACAGGAGCAGATTGCAGCCTTTAATCACGTATACGGTCTGGATCAGCCTTATCTCGTTCAGCTATGGAACAATATCAAAGGAATCGCGCTGTTTGATCTGGGCAACTCCTTCTCGGGAAATGAGGATGTGACCGCGACCATAGCCAGAAAGTTTCCGATTACACTGACACTCGCAGTCATTTCTCTACTGCTTGCCCTTGTCATCGCACTTCCCATCGGGATCATCTCGGCGATCAAGCCCAATTCGCTGTTTGATTACACGTTTATGTTTATCGCCCTGATCGGATTGTCGATTCCGAACTTCTGGCAGGGACTGATCTTCATCCTGAACTTTTCAATTAAAATGCAGTGGCTGCCTGCAACCTTCAATCCTCAGAACTGGCTGTCCATCATTATGCCAACCATTGTTCTGGGAACAGGATTAACAGCTGCAGTGGCCCGGATGACCCGTTCTTCCACTTTGGAGGTTATTCACGAAGATTACGTGATGACAGCTCGCGCCAAAGGACTCAGCGAACGGAGTGTTCTGCTGAAACATGCGGTACGCAATGCTTTGATTCCAATCGTAACGGTCGTTGGATTGCAATTCGGAGGTATGCTCGGCGGAGCGGCCGTAACGGAGAAAGTATTTAATATTAGCGGACTCGGCAGTTACATTGTGGATAAACAATTTATTCCCGATATTCCGAGTATCATGGGCGGAGTAGTGTATACAGCGATTACCATTTCCATCATTAATGTAATCGTAGATCTGTTGTACGCATTTATTGATCCAAGAGTACGTTCCAAGATGAAACAATATTAAAGCAGGTGCAATATGACAAATTCGGGTTCCTTAACACAAGAAGTGCGTTTCCGGCTTAAGTCTTCACCAGAATACAGTCAGGCCAGCTTTGCATGGGTCACTTCTCTCCTATTAACGGTGTTACTGCTGTTTAACAGTTATGACCTGGGCAGGCAAGAGTTCAGACCCTTTCTGCTGACTGCACTTTGTATCTATCTTTTCTTCACGCTCATTCAAAGTATTCTGATGCTGCTCATCCGAAAAGACTTGACCAGACACGGACATATCTCAGCATTAACCCGCAGGCTGGCTTGGGTTCAGCTGCTGGCCATCTGCTCTGGCAATATTTTCATCGTCACAGCCGCATTTCATCTGATCAAAAAAGCAAAGCAAGTGGAATACACCTTTGCGGTCTATATGCTGCTGACGCAGCTGTTCGTTATTGGCGTATCGGCGCTCAATATGTTCAAACCCTATGTATCCGATATGTTTTTGCCAGCCATGGCCGCCTTGCTACTCATTCTGGTCATTGACCTGGTCGTTTTGATGATTGTAGCCCAGTATACTGCTGCTTCGATCATCCCGCGATGGATGGTTGCTGTCAGCATCCTGCTGATTCTGACCTCGGTCACAGGAAACGTTTTTGCACTGCTGCTCGGCATTTCCATCATTGGGCGCTACCGGAGACAAGGGAAACAGAAATCAAACTTCTGGAACGACCTCTGGGACCGACTGGCTCCTAACGTAACAGCGATGTCCGGCATGTTTTTTATCATCTTTCTATTTTCCATCTCGATCTGCAGTTTCTTCACCTTTGATTACAGCATGGCGGTCGAAAACAACTATTCCGCCCTGCTGCAGCCGCCATCCCTGGCTTATCCACTCGGGACGGATGACTTCGGGCGATGCCTGTTCTCCCGAATCGTATTCGGTGCCCGCATCTCGTTGATCGTAGGCTGCCTGTCGACCATTATTCCTGTAATCATTGGCGGAGTCCTTGGAGCCTTCTCCGGATTCTATGGAAGACACACAGACAATATCATCATGCGGCTGCTCGATGTCCTCTATGCCATTCCGGGCATCCTGCTGGCCATTGCCATCATTGCAGCATTCGGTGCCAATACGGTCAATCTGATTCTGGCCCTCAGTCTGGGATCGATCCCAACTTATGCACGTACCATGAGAGCCAGTGTCCTGTATGTTTCCACCTTCGAATTCGTGGAGGCTGCGCGTGCACTCGGCTATAACAACCGTTCCATCATTTTCAAGCACATCATTCCCAACTCGCTTGCACCAATGATCATCAAGTCCACGCTTACGATTGGCGGAGCGGTCATTGCTACCAGCAGCCTGAGCTATTTGGGACTGGGTGTCGAACCACATATCCCGGAATGGGGCAACATTCTCAAACTGGGCAGTACATATCTGGAAACGCACTCGTATCTCGCCATTTATCCGGGACTGGCTATCATTCTGCTGGTTCTGTCATTCAACTTTCTCGGTGATGGTCTGCGCGACGCACTTGATCCGAAGTTGGTAAAGGCTTAATTCAAGCAATTTCAATTTATTCAATTCATTCCATTCAAAATTATCCAGGAGGTAATCCCATGAAAAAACGTTCGTTGATCTCATTGCTGCTTATTCTCGTCATCGTGATTTCGGGCTGCAGCGTGAAGACCAAGTCCGAATCCCAATCGGAGACGGCCCCGACTTCGCCAGCAGAGAGCGCTCAGAATCAGGCTCCAGTCGACATTGAGCTGCTCGCCCAAAGTTCTTCCGAAAATGACGTTAATATCATCCGTGACCAGCTGACCAAAAACGGCTTCAATGTAAAGCTGAATCTGCAGCCGGATTACGGCAGCTACAAATCCCAACAGGACGCAGGCAACTATGATATTGCTCTCTCCAGCTGGACGACAGTAACCGGTAACCCGGACTATGCCGTTCGTTCTCTTTTCAAAACCGGTGGTGACTACAGCATTCTGGCGGATGAAGAGATCGATAAACTCATTGACGCCGCAGCTACCCAAACACCCGAAGAATACAAGGAAACGTACAAACAATTGGAGGACCGCCTGGTAACGGATCAAGCCTACATCGCTCCGTTGTACATTTCCCTGAAAAGTCAGGCCGTGAATCAGGACATCCTGAATCCGGATACGGTACGCCTGTCCAAGTCCCGTGCCATGGCTTGGGAACCGATCGAATTCAAAGACAGTTCCAAGAATACTAAGGATCCACTGATCCTGACTCAAAGTGCTTCCGTGCTGACTTCCCTTGACCCGATCAAAGGCAACGACGGCTCCATCAACCAATTGAACACCAACATGTATGTTCGTCTTGTAAACCTGACGGATGATGATCAACTGACGGCCGAAGGATCACTTTCCCACAATTTCAGCATCGCTGAAGGGAATTCGGAGTATTATTTCATTCTGAGAGACGATATTAACTTTGCAAAGATTGAAAACAAAAAGGCAGTAGATACCGGCGAGCGCGTGGGTGCCGATGACGTCATCTTCTCTCTGGACCGCGCCAAAAATAAAGACTCTGTTCCGGATCACCGGACATACAGCTTGCACGAGCATATCAAAGAAGCTGAGCTGGTAACCGACCTGAGCACCCTGGAATCGATCCAGCAATCCGGCGGTAAGGGAACCATCAAAGACGCTCTCGAGCAAGGACTCGATTCCAAAATCACCGAACTGGTCTCAGACAAAACAAAAGCGGATAATAGTGCAGGTAAATATCAGGTCGTGAAACTGACCACAACAGAGCCTTTCCCTCAAGTCCTGAATTACCTGGCTCACCAATCCGCGGGGATCGTGTCCAAGAAACAGGTGGAGAGCATCAACACCTATGACGTAGCTTCTTTTGACGTAAACAAGGATATTCCTTATGGTGACCAGAACACGGTAACAGAGGGGGCTTCGTACAACAACACACTGTATGCAAGCGGACCTTACATTCTGGCTTACAAAAACGACTACGAGGGCGTATTCTATCAAAACCCCGGATACCGCAAAGGATCTGAATATGCTCCGAAAATTTCACAGGTAAACGTGCGCTTCATCGCGGATGCTGACAGTGCGCTATCTGCCCTTCGCAGCAGTGAAATTCATCTGTATTACGGGGTACCCGAAACGAAGTATGACATCATTGAAAGTGACAGCAAGCTGAAGCTGCAGAGCATTCCGAGCAACGCGGTTTCCTATCTGCTGTTTAACACCAAGAATAGAGATGTGGCGAAGAGCAGTGACTTGAGAAAGGCAGTGCTGTACTCCATTAATCAGGATGAGATTCTCCAGTTCTATAAGAACAACAAGCTCAAAGCCTATTCCACGGTAAGCCCTCTCGTTCAGACAGGGAATGAATTGAAGTCTGACCCGGCCAAAGTAAAAGAGTTCTTGAGCAATTACAACGCATCCAAGTAGATAAAAGCATAAACGGCTGCTGACAGAATCAATCCAGGGTTCTGTCGGCAGCCGTTTTCATATCATGCAGATTGCAAGCAGGTTAATGGTAAAACTTGATAAAAGAACGTACGTTCGGTATAATGGTGTTATCCTGAATAAGCGAGAGGCAGATATGGACGACAAATTTATTAAAGAATTACGCGGGATTAGTCGGGATGATAGACGAAGATCCGAATTCATGATTCAAGGCATGAAAGAAACACTGGAAGAAAGAAAGCAGCAGAACATACTTAAGCGCTGGATCCGGCGCAGGAAAGCAGAGAAGAAAATCTCACAACGATTCAATCCGAATCCCCACTCGGATCAAAAGTAAGACATAAAAAAGGAGGCAACGCGTGCCTCCCTTACGTTTACATATGAGAACTAATCTAGTAAATAGCATTTGTATTTCAATTCGACGCTTACTTTCAATAGAACTTGATTTCATTGGAGAGCTGCCGCATCAAGGCAAAATGGCAAAGGATCTAACCGGGAATCCGGAAGCCTTTTCGGCCTTGGGTACAATGTTGAAGATCACTGCACCTTTTGCTGGCACCTGATCCAGATTGGTTAACAACTCTACCTGATATGTATCCTGAGCAAGCACATAATATTCCGCGAGAAGTGCGCCATTCTTCTGATAATCCACAGCTGAATCGGTATCGAAGGTTTCATGACCAATGGCCTTGATTTTGCGTTCCTCGAACAAAAACATCAATGCACTAACCGACCAACCGGGTGCATGGCTGTTGCCTTCTGCATCCTTGTTGTCGAACTTTTCATGATCGGGCCAGCGTTTGCTCCAATCGGTACGAAGTGCCACGAAGCTGCCTTCTTCAATGACCCCATATTCCTTTTCGAATTCAAGAATATGCTCGACATCCAGCGTAAAGTCCGGATTGCCCGCCACGGCAGCAGACTGGTCAATGACCACCAGCGGCAGAACAAGTTCCTTCAGCCCTAGCTGATCCAGATAACGCGTGTCACGCACAAAATGAATCGGTGCATCCAGATGGGTGCCGTATTGGCCGGGGAATGTAAAGCTCTGAGCGAAAAAACCTTGGTCGTGATTAAACAACGTATCAAACTGGGCAGCATCAAAAGCAGAGAAGTGCGGCGATTCCGGGCCAAAAGTATGGGTCAGATCAACCCATTTCTTTTCTTTTAGCAGTTGAATGGCCTCGATGAGTTCGTTGGACAATTGGATCACCTCATACGCAGAATGGAATAAATTTCTACTATTATATCTTAAACCTCCACATATGGGAATGCTGCTTCTGCCCCTCCCTCCTCCATGAAACAGCCACCTTCCCAAACGGAAGATGGCCTTGATTCAGACTCCTAATTTCAATGTAATATAACCTTCGTATGCGAGTTGACACCTATTGCGCACGGATGACAAGCTTCCCACGTGTATGATGTGTTTCGCTTTTCTTATGCGCCTCCTGAAGTCCCTGTTCGCTTAAATCATACGTCTCGTCAATCACAGGTTTGAGTTTCCCTTCTGAGGCGAGCTTCGCCAGTTGGTCGAGCTGCTCCCCTTTCGGTTCCATCATGAATACATTCGCAGTTACGCCTGCCTCCTTGGCAAGGTTCTCGTCCGGTTGCTCCACCAGCGAAACCAGATGTCCGCCGGACTTTAGCACCTTGAAGCTGTCCCGCTGAATATCACCACCCATTGTATCGAGCACGACATCATACCCGGAGAGGATCTCCGAGAAATCTTCTTTTTTATAATTGATAAAATGTTCCACGCCCAAGGAGCGAAGCAGCTCCTCATTGGACTCACTCGCCGTTGCCGCCACTTCAGCACCAATGTATTTGGCAATCTGTATCGCATAAGTTCCCACACCGCCTGCTCCCGCGTGAATCAATACCTTTTGCCCCTTGGCGAGGTGCGCATGATCAACTAGTGCCTGCCAGGCTGTCATGCCCGCAAGCGGTATGGCCGCAGCCTCCTCAAAACTCAGATTATCCGGAATACGGGATACGATATCTGCATCTACCGCCACATATTCTGCATAGGTTCCGAAGCTTCGCGGACGGGCGAATACTCGGTCACCCTCCCTGAACTGTGTAACATTGGATCCTACCTCTGCTACAATACCCGCAGCATCCCCGCCCAAAATCAAAGGGAATGAATCAGCCGCTTCTTCCATATGTCCTTGCCTGACTTTGAAGTCGACCGGGTTCACCGAGGTTGCATGAATCTGGATGATGACCTGATTGATTCCACATGTCGGCTTCGGTACTTCCTGTTCCTTCAATTGTTCCGCTCCACCAAACTTATCAATAACAATAGCTTTCATACCAAATCCCTGCCTTTCGATTGGATTATCGCGTGCCCTCCTTCTTCATTACCCTGTGCAGCCATTCACTTGACCTTGAATCTCAAGCTCGCCGTCCTCGTTCCATCAAAAAAACAGCCACTAAGCATGCTATAATAGGAACATTCTCATTTTTCATGAACTAACGGACAAGCGAGGGAAAACAAAATGGATATTGAGGTCATCACATTACATGCATTTTCGGATATCGTTGAGGGAGGTAACCCCGCTGGAGTCGTTATGCAGGCAGAGCATTTGTCCGCGTCGCAGATGCAGGAGATTGCCAGACAAGTCGGATTTTCTGAAACGGCATTTGTCATGCCTTCGAATTCAGCTGATTACAAGATACGTTACTTTACTCCAAATCATGAAGTAGACCTATGTGGACATGCAACGGTTGCACTATTCTATCTGATGAAGGCAGAGCAGATGGTCGACGTGGGCAGGTATACACTTGATACACTTGCAGGCATTCTCGAGGTAACCGTCGAGAAAGGCGGTGACGTCTATCTGTCCCAGACGCTTCCGCAGTTTGGAGAGCTGGTTAACCGGCAGGACATCGCAGACTCTCTGCAGATTCCGCTGCAGGACCTACATCCAGAATTGCCTGTACAGATCGTGTCTACCGGGCTGCGCGACATCTTAATTCCGGTTAGGCATCCTGATGTTTTGACAACCATTAACCCTGACCTTCAGCAAATCTCCGACATCAGCAAAGCTCATCAAGTGGTGGGTTATCATGTGTTCGCACTTGAAACGCAAGATAATGCAGCCCTCGCAGAATGTCGGAACTTTGCCCCGCTGTACAACATACCGGAAGAGAGCGCCACAGGGACATCCAATGGCGCATTGCTGTGTTACCTGCATAAGTATCAACAACTCCGAGCTCCCCATGATCAGACATACATAATCAAACAAGGGTACACGATGAACCGTCCTTCCAGGATCCTGGGCAGAATAACACTCGGCCCTTCCAACGAGATCACTCAAGTTCAGATCGGCGGCGTCGCCGTGCATATCGAGAATATTGGGATTCATCTTCCTTAGGCAAAAAAATATCCGCGTTGCTCGCCTTCTCACTTACCGTACTTGGTAGCATAGGAATTCAAAAAAAAGCGTCACACCCGAGAGATGAAGTCTCTCCCGGTGTGACGCTGCTACCCGAATTCAATCTAACCTGTTTCTTTCCTTCGTAATCGATTTCTCAGACGCTCATATTGCCCATAGATCCACGGCGCTTCCTTCGTCAGGATCGGGCCCAGAACCGCCAGAATCAGCACGTACAACACAGCGAAGGACTGGATTGAAACCATCAATCCTCCGGCCTTGCCAATGTTCGCCATAATGATGGAGAACTCCCCTCGGGAAACCAGCGTGAATCCTACCTTGAGTGAAGCCTTTGGCGTCATTCCAGACATTCTGCCTGCAATCATTCCTGCGCCATAATTGCTCGCAATGGTTAAAATGACCGCAATGATGGTCATCCCGACAGCACCCCCAAGGGAGGAGGGTTCAATGGTCAGCCCAAAGCTAAAAAAGAAGATCGCACCAAAAAAGTCCTTGAACGGCATGACCTGATGCTCAATCCGGTTCGCATGTCTCGATTCACCGAGGACCAGTCCCATCATTAATGCACCGATCGCCTCGGCAACATGCAGCGTTTCCGAGAAACCAGCGACCAAAAAAAGCAACGTCATCACGGTAAGCAGAAACAGTTCGGATGACTTGATATTCAGCGCCTTGTCAATATACTTGATGCTCTTCCGGCCAATGATCAGAAACAGCACAATGAACAGCATCGCAGACAAGGATACCAGCAGTACACTGAGGAACGAGGTCGCCCCGCTGAGAACGAGGCCAGTCAGGATCGAGATATGAATGGCAATGAACAGATCGTCAAACATGATCATGCCCATAATAATCTCCGTTTCGGGATTCGCCGTGCGCTTCAGATCAACGAGTACTTTGGCCACAATCGCTGTTGAAGAGCTGGTCATGATGCCGCACACCACCAGCGTTTCTTTTAACGGCAGCTCCATGAACCAGCCCAGCAGCAGACCGGAAGCAAAATTAAGCCCTACATAGAACATGCCTCCGGTCAATATGGCTTTGCCCGATTTCATCAATCGGGAGACCGAAAATTCAAGTCCAAGATAAAATAAAAGAAACAAAATGCCAAGCCTGCCCATAAATTCAATAAATGCCGAGCTTTCGATGAAACGCAAATCCACGATACCGATCTGTGGTGCATGCGGTCCAACCGCCATTCCGATCAGAATGTAGAAAGGAATGACCGAAAATCGTAATCGTGCAGATATTAGCCCCGTAAGTGTAATCAGCGCAACAGCAATTCCCACTTCGAATATGAGCATATCCATAGGCTACAACCGTCCATCGGATAATAACCGTTTTAATTGCCTGATCTGATCCCGCTCTCCAGCCACGACAATCGTAGCCCCTGAGGCAAATGTGTAGTCTGGACCCGGATTAAACTGTTTCTCCCTGTTCTTCTCCACCACCGCCAGAATGACAGCCCCCGTCGCTTGGCGGATATCCAGTTCCCCTATCGTTCTTCCAATACTTCGTGAATGAGGTTCGATTCGCAACCATTCGATCAGTAAGCCATCGAGCATAACTTCCCGTTCATCCTGGAATTTCGGCTTATAAGTCATGCCTCCCACGACGGCAGCGACTGCACGGGCCTCTTCGTCATCCAAGGTTACAAGGGATACCATATCCCCCACCTCTTCAGGCGTGTCTCCGGATTCCATGTGAAACAGATCGCGCCGCTCATCATTATGAATCACGATAATCAAATGCTCTCCGCTACGGGTGTGCAGCCAATACTTGCGTCCAATTCCCGGTAAATCCGTCTCTTTAAAGTGCATGATCCACACCTCCTGAAGACACCGGATTCAAGGTTGTATTACTCCAAGTGATTTCCGTAATACGCACCCTCATGGAACCAGCCGGGATCGTAACGGATCTCGTTTCCCCTTTGCTGCTAAGCAGCAATTGACGTCCTACAGGCGAGAGAAAGGAGATGCGCCCTGCATCCGGATCTGCCTCTTCAGGCATGACAATCTTGAATGCATCCGACGTATGGAAATCAATGTAATCAAATCGGATCTCGCTCCCAATAAGCACGACGGAATGGAGAAGCTCATCCGGGCCGAGCAGGAGCTTCTGGACATATTCGGTGTAAGCAGACAATAATTTCTCCATCTGTATCCGCTCGGGTTCACGCACGTCAAAATAGGCGTCGAGAAAAGTCCTTTTCTCTTCACCTAATGTAATGAGCTGTTTCACCAGTATTTCTCTGCAAGGTTGAAGGTTAGACCTATGGTTCATAATAGATCTCACCTCCTATACAAGCTTTGTTCTCCACATGAATTCGCATGTTGCTGTTCATCATCCTGTTTTCCTCCTTCTGTTAGATAAAAGCCCCGGAAACCGGGGCCTTCTTACCATCTTACCAAAACTAATTTTTTAATCCAGTCTATTCAGCTAACTTCCCGTTCAAAATGGGTAATCGGCTGTATTATCCAATTGTTGGAATGTAATCTTTACACCACATGATAGATCCATAGAACATTTTAATAACGTCATAAAAAACATTTTATGGGTTTTCATCTCGTATTTTTATTTTCTTTCCTGTATATTTAACTACAAACTTTTATGCAATTTATGCAAATAGCCAACCACAGACTTTAACACAATAAAGGAGTGCATCGAAAAAGTGTCCACTATTACTCAAGAATCAACTCAAGTCACTGCTGCAGAATATGTTCATTCCGTTTATGAATCGGTTATCGCCAGAAATCCGCAAGAACATGAATTCCATCAGGCTGTAAAAGAGATTTTGGACTCACTCATTCCTGTGATTGAAGCGCACCCGAAATACATGAACAACAGCTTGCTCGAACAGCTGGTTGAACCCGAGCGTGTCATTACGTTCCGCGTACCATGGGTCGATGACCAAGGCAAGGTTCAAGTGAACCGTGGATTCCGCGTACAGTTCAACAGTGCCATCGGTCCTTACAAAGGCGGACTGCGCTTCCACCCTTCCGTGTATTCCGGAATTGTGAAGTTCCTGGGCTTCGAACAGATTTTCAAAAATGCACTGACTGGACTGCCGATCGGCGGTGGTAAAGGCGGTTCCGACTTCGATCCCAAAGGAAAATCTGATCTGGAAGTAATGCGTTTCACGCAAAGCTTCATGACAGAGCTGTATAAATATATCGGTTCCGATACGGACGTACCTGCAGGCGATATTGGTGTAGGCGCGAGGGAAATCGGTTACATGTTCGGACAGTACAAACGCATTAGCAGCGGGCATGATGCAGCGGTATTAACGGGGAAAGGTCTGCTGTATGGGGGAAGCCTTGCTCGCAAGGAAGCTACTGGATTCGGTTGTGTGTACTTCGTGAACGAGATGCTGAAATCGAAAGGGCTGAGCTTCCAGGACAGCACAGTGGTTGTTTCCGGTTCAGGCAATGTATCCATTTACGCCATCCAAAAGGCTCAGGAGCTCGGCGCCAAGGTCGTGGCTTGCAGTGACTCGGGAGGATACATATACGATGCAGAAGGAATTAACCTGGATACCGTAAAACGATTGAAAGAAGTGGATCGCCTGCGGATCAGCGAATACGTCAAAGAGCATCCTCATGCGGTGTACACCGAGGGCTGTGCAGGTATCTGGTCCATCCCGTGCGATATCGCGCTGCCTTGCGCAACGCAAAATGAGATTGATGAACAGTCTGCTGAACTGCTCGTGCAAGGCGGCGTCAAAGCCATCGGTGAAGGAGCCAATATGCCTTCCACGCTTGCTGCAATCGATCTTTTCCTGAAAGAGGGCGTTCTGTTCGGTCCGGCGAAAGCAGCCAACGCAGGTGGAGTTGCAGTGTCCGCCCTTGAAATGTCTCAGAACAGCATGCGGTTGTCCTGGTCATTTGAAGAAGTGGACACGAAGCTGCATGAGATCATGCGGAACATTTACAACAGCTGTGTGGAGGCAGCGGATCAATATGGCTGTACTGGAAACCTTGTGGCAGGAGCCAACATTGCAGGCTTCCTGAAGGTAGCCGATGCCATGCTCGCTCAAGGCGTAGTCTAAGTTTTAATCAATTTGACCGTTCCACTTGAAGCGTGTGCACATCATAACTTTATTCATGAAGGACAGTTCTCCCTGAGGAGAGCTGTCCTTTTTCATCTTTTGAAATGATCGGAGCACCTCAGGCCACTACAGGATGAGAGGGTCCATGTGGTTCCGTTCTCCCTTACGCAAAAAAGCCGCCAAAATGGCGGCTATCACAGTCAATATGGTTTATGAACGAACGGTTTTCAGTGCCCCGCTCCAGGACAACACTTGGTCCAACATTCCGTTGAGATTGGTCAAGTGCAGATCAGCCGGTTTGAAGGTTCCGTTATCAAAATCGGTGAATAAAGAAAGTGCCGGGTGAACACGCACATCCGCAACCGACAGTTCTCCCAGAATACCGCGCAGATGTTCTGCCGCACGAGCACCGCCTACCGAGCCATAACTAACAATTCCTGCAGCTTTATCGTTCCAGGCTTCACGAGCATAATCCAGTGCATTTTTCAGTGATGCAGAGATGCTGTGATTATATTCCTGTACGATAAATACGAATCCATCGAGGCTCGCCAGCTTGGTGTTCCAGGCTGTAGCCTGTTCTGTTGCATCAGCTTCGCCCAATAGCGGCAGCTTATAATCGGCAATATCCACGATTTCATAGTTGGCATCACCGCGTGAATCAGCGATCTTTTTCACCCATTCTCCTACTTGCGGACTCAACCGACCTTCACGTGTACTCCCAAGAATAATCCCAATATTTAATTTCGACATCTTTGTTTCCTCCTCTTGTGTGTTGTTGTTAGTTTTACCGAATAACTTATCCATAAATCCCATATCTACACCATCCTGCATCCGTTTAATTGTTTGGCTTTTTATTGATAATAAGTTATATGGTTTAATTAGTCAAGTAACTTACATAAAGTTTGCAAATGTTTTTTTATCTCTACATATCATATCAATGCTGATTCCTATTTATGCTGCAATTCTGCCCTCCCATATGGAAACCTATAGGAATTGATCATATTTCAGTGTAATGGTAAAGTGATATTAACACTAAATATCCAGTTTTTTCATTTATCAAAGGAAGTGTACACATTGTCTAATCTATCCCACGGCAGTACGATGAGCCCTCATTTATACACGGACTGTGAGCAGTGTTTCGGGCTGTGCTGCGTTGCCTTGCCTTATGGCAAGTCATCCGACTTTGCTTTTGACAAAGCCAGCGGCACCCCTTGCTCCAACCTGCGCTCTGACAATCGCTGCGGCATCCATACGCAGCTCCGGCAAAAGGGCTTCAAGGGCTGCACCGTCTATGACTGCTTTGGTGCAGGCCAGAAGCTGTCCCAAGTAACCTATGCGGGCAGAGATTGGCGGGATCATCCGGAATCTGCTGCCGAAATGTTCGACTGCCTGCCTGTCATGAGACAACTGCATGAACTGCTCAGTTATATGAACGAAATGCTCTTGCGGCCGGAAACCTCCTCTCTTCACGATGCCATCCGCAGCGTATACCAGGAGACGGAACGCCTCACCGATCTGGAGCCTTCCGCGATTCTGCGTCTGGATATTCCCTCTCAGCGGACGGTCGTGAACGATCTTCTGCTGCAGGGGAGTGAACTGGTACGTGCGCATGCGCCATCCAGCAGCCCTGAGCAAGGGAACTCCAAACGCAAGAAACTGAAAGGAAGAGACTTCCTAGGCGCCAATTTAAGAGGAGCTGACCTCCGGGGAGCAAGCTTTCGGGGCGCCTTAATGATTGCTTGTGACCTGCGCAATGCCGACTTGAGACATGCTGATCTAATCGGTGCCGACTTGCGTGATGCGGATCTGGGCGGAGCAGATCTGACCGGGAGCATTTTTCTGACACAATCCCAGCTGAATGCAGCCAAAGGAAATTCCCGTACCAGATTGCCAGCTCATCTCAACTTGCCTGAGCACTGGTTGTAAAGATATCCTCTGCTATATAAGAGAGAGCTTTAACAAAAACAGCCCGTCCCTCATAATGAAGGACAGGCTGTTTCTATTTATTGCAATAAATGAATCGTTTTATTTCGAACATTTACAGAAGATCGCGGCGAAGTTCCTCAGCGGATTTCGGGGACAGGTGACCAAGTGGAATATCAAATACGGTTTTGGCACCTTTATGTCCTTCCAAGCTCAAACGCTGTGCAGCCCGTGCATAAGCGACCAGTACACTGGCGGTGAATTCAGGGTTGCTATCGAGCTTCAGACCAAATTCCACAATTTGCTTTTGGCCTGTACCGGTAACACCACTACGAATAACAAATCCACCGTGCGGCATACCTTCATGTTCCGATTTAAGCTGCTCTTCAGTAATGAACGTTACCGTTGTATCGTAATCTGCAAAATAGTTCGGCATGGATACAATGGTTTCCCGAATTTCATCCTGGTTAGCACCTTCTTCAGCCACGACATAGCATTGACGCAGGTGTTTCTCGCGTGTGGACAGTTCCGGTGTCTCGCCTGCGCGAATCCGGTTAATCACTTCTTCAACAGGTACAGTGTACTGAACACCTGCCTTAACCCCTGGAACACGGCGGATTGCATCGGAGTGACCTTGACTGACCCCTTTGCCCCAGAATGTGTACTCTTTACCCTCTGGCAGAATGGATTGGGCGAGCAGACGGTTCATGGAGAACAAGCCTGGGTCCCAGCCTGTGGAGATCACACTAACGTGACCGCCTTGCTCTGCTGCAGCATTCACTTCCGCGTAGAATTCAGGAATTTTCGCATGTGTATCGAAGCTGTCCACCGTATTGAACAACTTGGCAATGGCAGGTGTCTGCTCCGGAAGATCCGTTGCCGAACCGCCGCACAGAATCATGACATCAATTTTACCTATGTATTGCTCGGCAGCAGAGATGTGCTCAAAACGAGCTTCTGTACCTTCTGCAACCATCTGCTCCGGATTACGCCGTGTAAATATAGCAACAAGCTCCATATCCGGGTTTTGCACAATGGCTTTCTCCACGCCTTTACCCAGATTTCCGTAACCTACGATACCAACTTTAACCATGTTCGATCCTCTCCTGTCTTCTTCTATAGTTGCTTACTACTCTAGTATAAAGATATAACATACCATGTAACCTGTTAGGTTTCCAGTCGAAATCAAAAATACCTTGCACTAATGCAGCACCAAGCTGCTTTCATGCAAAGCATGAGCCATTCATTCCTATCCTGGACCTAGAAAAATAATCGAAACACATGAATGATGTAATCCGACTGTTCGGTAAAATGTGCTACAGATGCTGCATCTACTCTGGCTGTGAAGCACAAGAAAGATACGGTTAGAATCAAGAGAGAGAGTACACTGCTTGCCAGGAGCAAGGATGCGAACTTGGTGACGACCCTTAATTTTCTCATCCAATCTGCCTCCTGTTCGCTGTTTGTTTCGGAGATTATATGTTTCATTTGTGACCTGTGGATTCAGCCATGTCCAAAATGGCACCCGCAACGGCATCCGGTTGACTGTTATGGATGTAATGTTTGGCGTGAGGAACTATCTGCTGTCTCCCCTGTACGGACCATGAGGCAAACTCGGCTTGATCTGCCTGCCATGCCCGGCTTCCCTCACTTGGTTGATCTGATCCGGCCGTAAGAATGGTTAGAGGAAAGGAAAATGGCTGTTTGTTCTCCAGCACACGGGCTGCGTTAACCTTGGAACGATGAAGCTCATCCATCACGTTGTCGTTGTACGCATGCTTCAGCGTCGAACGGGTAGCGGCCTTTTTCATTGGTTCTGCAACCAGGTCCGGGTCAATAACCAGCGTTGCCATCATCCGATCCGAATGCAGCAATGTTCGTGCAATACCGGTTTTCACCAGAAATCTTGCTGAATCGAAATACCAGTCTGGCGCATCCATCTCCGCCGTGCTGTAATATTCAGGACTACCCCCATCGATCATAACAATACCTGCCACTTCATCCGGATACATTTGTGCATATCGAATGGTCTCCAGAGATCCCAGGGAGTGACCCACCATAATGTACGGTGGTCGCTGACCGGATTTGCGCAGCAATTGATGCACTTCATCTACAACGGTATCGATGTCACGCGGCTGCTCTGTATAGTCGCTGTATCCATACCCGAATCGGTCATACACGGCAATTTTTACATGGGATTTCAGCTTGTCGTACAGCGGACTGAAATCCACGTAGGGATTCGGTGTTCCCCAGCCTGATGCAAGTACAACGGTCACGGATCCCTTCCCCGCCGAGTAGAGGTGCATATTACGTCCACTTACCTCATACAGCCTGCCAGGCGGCGTATATGACTTCATATCCTGTGCAGACTGATAAGCTTCGTAAGCCGTACCTGTAAGCAGCAGCAGACCTGTCGTCAGCATCAGGCCACCTAATACTTTCACCACTCTCCGTAAACCCTTGTTCATCGCTTCTCTACCCCTTACACGCTAATCTCATCTTCGTCTATGCCTTGCATAACGTTCCTATATGTATTCTTTAATCCTACCCAAGAACCGTTGTAACCGGAACAATCCGGGGTCCAGTTCTTCCCCCAACCAAAGTCCAGTTCATGACCTACCCTGCGGGCTGAGAAGGGACTGTCCAGCATTCTATTAGAGGGGATAGACAACCCAGTTCACACCAAAAAACCGCAAATTCCCGATGCATTATCGGAAACCTGCGGTTCTCACCTTACTCTATTATTCAGCCTATTCTGCGACTGCTACAGTTGCAGCGTTAATCCGACTGGACAGTGGTCACTGCCCATCACATGACAGTCGATGTTTGCATCTTCAACCAGTGGTGCCAGTTGATTGGACACGAGGAAATAATCGATACGCCAGCCCACATTCCGCTCCCGTACCTTTGGCATATAAGACCACCAGCTATACACGTCCGTGCGATCTGGATACAAATGCCGGAAGCTGTCCACATATCCCGCCGCCAGCAGTTCGGTCATTTTCCCCCGTTCTTCCAGCGTAAATCCGGAGTTGCCCATATTGGGCTTCGGATTCTTCAGGTCAATCTCCTGATGAGCCACATTCAGGTCACCACAGACAATGACCGGCTTGGTCTGCTCAAGCTGCAGGATATATTTCAGGAAACGATCCTCCCACTCCAGTCGATAAGGAAGACGGGTCAGATCACGCTTCGCATTGGGCGTATATACATTCACCAGGTAAAAGCGGTCAAACTCCAGCGTAATCATCCGGCCTTCCGGTTCACTGTCTTCCTCCATCCCGTAGCGGACGGATAACGGCTTGACCCGGGTAAACACGGCGGTACCGGAATATCCTTTTTTGATGGCATAGTTCCAGTATTGGTACACATCTTCCCCGAGGTCCATCTCAATCTGCCCTGCCTGAAGTTTGGTCTCCTGCACACAGAAAATATCGGCCTGACTTTCCTTATAATAATCCATGAATCCTTTCGTAACGCATGCCCTTAACCCATTCACATTCCAGGACACCAGCTTCATATCCTCATCTCCTCACATCTCCCCAATATAGCATGGGCGAATTCATAAGGACAAGGTTATCCGCCTGGAAATGGGACGAGGGGTGCTCAAAGGCAGTTCCCGCTAGGTAAACAGCCACTCCAGCGCTTCGGAAAAGTGTTTGGCAAAGAACAGCATGTCATGTGTTCCTCCCTCTTCCTCCACGTAGTTCAACCGATCAGCGGGATATCCCTTTGCCAGAATCGCCCTGACCGCTGCACGCGTATAGTCCAGCATATGGGCCTGAATATTTTGTTTGTAGATCCCCTCCAGGCTGCCCACATACATATACAGCTTCAGCTCACTTCGATCAGACCAGGATTGCCCGGTCATGTAATCCAAAAATCCTTCGTACCACATCGAAGCAGACAGTGCCCCTACCTTGCCAAATACATGCGGGAATTCGGTGGCTGCATACAGGGAAATTAAGCCCCCAAGTGAACAACCCATAATCCCCGTATTCACTCGATCTGAAAATGTGCGGTAGTTCGAGTCCACGTGCGGTTTCAACTGATTGATGATCGTATCCAGATAGGTTCTGCCTTGCCCGCCAAAAGACGAAAACGAAGCCGTAAGGGCCGGCATTGGCCAAGGCGTATAATCATCGTTCCGATTATGGGGCTCAATGCCAACCAAAATCACTTCGGGCAGCCTTCTCGTTCGATAATAGTGATCCAGAAGATTACTGCAGACCTTGGCTACTGCTCCCCCATCCTGAATATATACGACAGGATAACGACCTCCATCGGCGTAGGAGGGTGGAAGAAGAAGATGAAGCGTCCAGCCGCCTACTGTCTCATGTATCCATTTACTCATGCTAGGATTCCTCTCCTCCAATGCGAATCCGGCCAATCACATCCGGTTTTTGAGCAGCAAAAATATAAAATACGGTACTCCGATAATGGAGATCACAATGCCTACGGGCAGCTCTGCCGGGGCAAATACGGTTTTGCCAATCAGATCACCCACGACGACCATGGCCATACCTACCAGCCCGGATACCGGAATGACCCGCTTATAATGAAGTCCCACCAGTCGTCTGGCAATGTGAGGAGCGATGAGTCCAACAAATCCGATACTGCCGGATACGGCAACACAGGCGCTGACCAGTCCCACACTGCCGAGCAGCAGCAGTCTTCTCTCCCGGTGCACATCCACGCCGAGCCCCTGACTGCTGGCCTCCTGCAGCTGCATTACATCAAGTACACGGGATTTCAGCCAAAGCAGCGGAATAAGCAGCACCAGCCAGGGTATCATGGCCGCAATGAAACGCCAGTTGGCATTATAGATACTGCCGGTCAACCAGACGGTGGCCATCTCAAAGTCCCCAGGGTTCATCTTCAGGGAAAGATAGAGCGTGATTGCACTAAAGCCCGAACCGATGGCAATCCCGACCAAGATCAGCCGCTGCGAATCCAGCTGTCCCCGCTCTTGGGCAAACCACAGAATAAGAGTTACCGCCACTAAGCCTCCGATCAGCCCAAACAGCGGCATGGCCATAATGGACAACCAGCCGGTCCCCGATATGGAACCCTGGAACAGAAGCATAAACAGCACCATGGCCGTTCCCGCTCCTGCATTGATTCCAAGCATGCCTGGATCAGCCAGCGGATTGCGGGCAATCCCCTGAATAACCGCCCCTGCAATGCCAAGTCCCAGCCCAAGCAGCAGGGCAATGACGATGCGCGGCAGCCTGAAGTCGAAAATAACCAGGTCATGTTCATGAACGGGGTCCAGCCGCATTAAGGTTTTGACTACCTCCATGATCGAGATATCGAACGTGCCGTTCGTCAGACTGATATACACTGCCGTTGCGATAATAGCTGCACATACGAATATAACGGCCCATAATCTTCCCCGCTTCCGTTCAGGCATGTTTTCCCCCTCCTTTGGTCTTGATCAGATAGAGGAAAAAAGGCACACCAAACAATGCGGTGACAACCCCAATCGGTGTTTCAAATGGTGAATTGATGAATCTGCTCAGAATGTCGCACCATGCCAGGAATATCCCGCCCAGAATGGCTGAACAAGGAACAACCCAGCGGTAATCCACACCGAAGAAAAAACGCGTGATGTGCGGTATTAATAAGCCGACAAATGCGATCTTCCCTGCCAATGCCACGGAAATCCCCGTTAAAATAACAACGCTCAGGATGGATAATGCCTTGACCCATGCGGTCCGCTGTCCCAGGCTTGTTGCAACGTCATCTCCCATGGACAGAATGGTAACGGACTTCGAAAGGATCAGCGCTAACGCCAATCCCACCACAGCAAAGGGAATAATCAGCTTGATCATGGTCGGATCCATCTGATGCAGTCTGGCGTTGTACCAGAAGCTGATGGTCTGGGAGACCTGATAGTAGGTCGCTACAGCCTGCGACACACTACCTAGAAACGTGCCAATAATCGTGCCCAGGATGGCAAGCCGCACAGGGGACATTCCGCCGGGCAGCAGCCAGGCAATGAAAAATACGAGCCCTGCTCCCAGAGCAGATCCCGCCAGGGAATAAAAAATAAGCCCAAGGGAAGACGTATTAGGCATAAATACCATGCATAGCGTGATTACAACGACCGACCCATCGGATACCCCCATAATGGAAGGGGAGGCAAGATAGTTTCTTGTCATCCCCTGCATGAGAGCGCCGGATACGGCCAAAAAAGCGCCGATCAGCAGAGCACCAATCACGCGTGGAAGCCGTGAAGACACAATGATCTGATGATCGATGCTGTTCGTGTCAAATTCAAAGATACTTGCAATGACCGTGGAAACATCAATATTTTTGGCTCCATACAGAATGGATGCCAGAATGGTGGCTGCAATAATCAGGGGTGCTGCTGCGAACAGCACCGCCGGATTCAATCTTCTTTTTTGCATGGATTATACACGCCTTGCTCTAATTATTTGGTTAGCTGCTCAACAGCGGCCTCCAGGAAATGAATTCGGCTCCACGCCGGACCTCCTTCGGCAAGCGGATCAATCACGTTAACAAACGCCTGATCATTTTGCAGGGCCTTCGTTTTCTGCAGAATCGGGTTATTCTTCAGATCTTCAAGCGCATTCGGCGTGTCTGCATTCTCTGTTGCTTCGAATTGAATAAACACCACATCCGGATTCATCTCGGCAAATTTCTCCACGGAGATTGCTTCCTGTGCTTTCGCTGCCTGAATCTCGGCAGGGACCTGGAATCCAAGGTCATTGTACAGGATCGGGTTCACGAAGACCGACTCGGGATATACATACATCTGTCCATTACGGATTCGGACCGCCACAACCTTTTTGTTCTGCAGTGTATCACCAAGCTCTACCTGAGCCGTTGTCAGGGCTGCTCTGTATTTTTCAATCTCCTGTTTGGCCAACTCCTGCTTGCCTGTCAACTCAGCGAGCAGATTGAGATTGGCCTCCCAGTTCGTGGAAATGTGAGATACCTGAATGAACGGGGCAATTTTGCCGAGCTGCTCAGCCACTTCAGGCTTGAATTTGGTGGTGCCCAGAATAATATCCGGTTTCAGTGACAAGATGGTTTCAAAGTTTGGCTCAATCTTCTGTCCAATGGACTCTGCTTGATCGGTAATCGAGGTATACATCTCCGGGAACTTCCCGCCGAAGGTGATTGCACCTACAGGGTGTACGTCCAATACCAACGCATCTTCCATCGCTTCCATCGAACCGGTGATTACGATTCGTTGAACATCCGTTGGCACCTTATATTCCTGATCCAGATATTGAATGGTTCTTGTTCCTTCTGCTGCTTCGGTTGTTTCCGTCTCACTACTCGCTGCCGTACTTTCGGCCTGAGCTGAATTTTCCGTTCCTCCTGCTGTATCTTCCTGATTACCGCATGCCGCCAGAACAGTCAGCATACAGATCAATGCCAGCAGCAACCCCAGTTTTTTCTTCATCTCTGGTGATCCCCCTTCAATAGTTCCATTCTCTAATTGAGAATAATAATCATTATTGAATGATAAACAAGAATGACAAACAGGACCATGGACTCTGTCCTGAATCCCTATGGATTATTTACCGAAGCAGATTCATCATGTCATCCAACATTCGTTCATTGGATACAGGGGAATTTTCAAGCCAAGGGTCAGCCGTAATGATATACAGACGGTTATTCTGCACCGCCTTGATGTTTTGCCATAGGGATGTTTTCTGCACATCCTCCCATACGGATAATGTTTCACTTTCCTGACACACCATCAGGAAAATGCAATCCACCTTCATGGCGCTTAATTGTTCCAGGCTAATGGGTTCGTTGTATACCGCGCCCTGTGGACTCGAATAGGCGGACTTAACCCCCAGATCACCATAGAAAACCTCCGCCATGGAAGGTGAGCTGTACCGGGTGAACTGCTGTTTCAGCAGGCGTACAACTACAGCTGTGTCATTACCGAGTTCCTGCTGCATCAGCACCTTAGCCTGCTGGACCTTGAGGTCATAGCTTGCCAGCCAGGCCTCGGCATCCTGCTTTCCTCCCACCTGCGCAGCCAGCGTCTGCAGCTGTACACGCCAAGAATGTTCCGAAGCTGCAATATACTGCACAGGCGCAATTTCTTCTAGCCGGTTCCTCTCTTCAGGCCGCAAATGGTCATAACTGATAATCAATTCGGGTTGATGCTCCTGCAGAGCCTGGATTTTGGATTCCCATTCCACGTCCAGACGATAGGCACTGAGGTGCACCGGGATGTCCTTGCCCAACATACGATAGTAATAGGCCGTCCATTTGGGGTGCAGCGGAGCAGCATATGGAATCATGTTCAGCGCCAGCAAATGTCCCGTCACCCCAATATGATAGGCAGCAATTTTGCGGCGACGGCTGTTCATGTATACCGAAGGGGATACGCCAACGATTTTTTTGAATTTGCGGCTAAAGTAAAACTCATCCTGATACCCGACCTGGTGGGCGATGTCCCGCAGACGCAGATCCGTGCTGGCCATGAATTGCTTCGCCCGGTTGATCCGGAGTCCTGATATGTAGTCCGTGGTGCTCATTCCATATCTTCGTTTGAACAAGTCCACGTAATATTTTGGGCTGAGTCCGGCCATGCCTGCGAGAAGTTCCACCGTCAGATTCTCATTGGAATGTTCATCAATGTATTCTTTGGTGCGCTGAATCAACATTTGCGAGTCTTCCTTAAGTGGTGTGTGAGCCTCTGTAACGTGAACCAGAAACTGCAGGAATTCCAGATAAGCATGGTAACGGCCCATCGGCTTGCCACTGTGCCAGAAGTTATTCATTTCTTCACAACGGAAAGCCAGCTGCAGGGTGGAAGCCACTGCCAGTTCCCTACCAGATCGAAACAAAGGTGTATCCTTAATGAGACGAAGCGAACTTGTGTCTTCTTGGTCTTCCTCATACAGATCGAAACGGACCAATGTTACTTCAGCGCCCTCTTCTCCAAAAGATGCCAAGCCAAACGTTGATTCAGGCACACATGAATATACGCCTTGTGCCCTTATGTTTACGGAACGGTGATCCAGGGTTAACAAAGCTTCACCACCTGTAACCATGACCAATATATAAGAGGATGTATGCTGCTGAGGCAGCACCCATCCTGCTCTGGATTTGATTTTCTCAATATCTCGTATTTTCAACGTCAGACGATCGAGTGGATGTTCGGAACCCACCAGGCGATCCTTGTGAAAGTTTTGGGAAATCATCTATTTTCCTGCCTCCATTTGATAACCATTCTCATTTACTTGTTCTAGTATATCAAATTTACGCAGGATGTCGCACGACCTTCTCAGGATCGACACATTAGAAAAGAGTGATCCATTATCCTATGGAGGCAAACCGGATTGCCCTGCTCATCAATATCGGCAGTACCGAAATATGACCTTCATCTTCAAAACATGTAAACTCGGCACTGAAGCCCTCAAGTCCCGTCTGGCCCAGCCAATGTGCGAGCTCTCTGGAACGACCCACTACGCCGCTCGGGTGGCTTTCTTCCTGCTCCCCTGCTGCAATTAATACGTGCATCTCCGTCCCACAATTCTCCGTGCGCGAAACCCATGATGCTCTCTGCTGTTCAATCCAAGCTGAATTCCAGTGGATGGACGGACTGCCTGCGATGTAATGGCGAAATGTTCCGGGATTGCCCAGCAGCATCTGCAATACGAATAACCCGCCGAGGGAGTGACCTACGATGGATTGCCTGCTGCGATCTATGGAATACTTTTCCTCCACCTCCGGCTTCAACTGTTCTTCAATAAAATGCATGAACGCTTCTGCCCCTCCATATTCAGGCCAGCTTGCGCCATCCGGTCTTCGAGGCAAATCCGCTTCCGGAACCGGCATCATGAAATCGTAGTATCTCTCTGGTGGAAAGGGCTGCTTAGCCTCGTAACCAATCCCGACAATCACTGCCGGGACCACTCCAGTTTTGTCTGAACGCACGGATTGAACACGCATCGCCTCAACCATGGTACCGAACACGGCATTGGCATCAAGCAGATAGATCACGGGATATCCGCTGGGCGGCGAAGCGATGTCCGGAACAAAAACGTAAATTACATACTCGCGTCCACTCCGTTCAGCGCGCCCCTTATATACAGATGTTCCCGGCAAGATTACTCCCGGACCCATGCCATCTTGATTCATGACCTGTTTCATTGACGATTCCTCCTTGTTGTTAATGCAGTAACTTTTGATTATATCCAAGGCCCTTCTATCCCTCCATGGACGATCTCCTCGTCTAGTATGGATAATGCACCGTTCATGCAGAGTTCCCAAAAAACGAAAAAAGACCGGAACATGGTCCGGTCTTCGTTCGGCCGCGAAGAGGCGCGGCCTTTAGCCTATGTGAATTCTTGCAGGCTCGTGTTTCCTATACCTCGCTCTTTAACTTGGAGAACACCGCAAGATCGATGTAGCGTCCCTTTTCAAACTCATGCTGCCGCAGCAGACCTTCCTGTTGAAAACCAAGCTTATGCAGCAGTCTGATCGAGGCCTCATTCTTCGGCTCCACTTTCGCTTCAATCTTGTTTAGCTGCATGTTCGTGAAGCCAAAATGCATTACGACATGTGCTACCTCAGTCATAACGCCCTTCCCCCAATACTCGGGATGCAAATCGTATCCAATCTCTGCACGGTTATGTACTTCTTCTCTATTGAGGAACCCGCAGGTACCCACCACTTTACCGGATTCCACATCTTCAATCATCCAGCGCAAACCGGACTGTTCCCTGAAAATCTTCGTATACCAGCCTATCTCATCCATCGCATCGTTCACACTCTCAAAAGGTGTAAATGGCATGAATTCCACAACCGTCTCATTGGAATACAACGCCAAAAGATCCGAGGCATCCTGCTCATCTGCAGCTCGCAGGTTGAAGCGGTCGGTCTGAAGCACAGGGAACTCGTCAAACATAAACGGGGTATTCATGGATCTTCTCCTTTCAGCCAAACTGTTATCAAATTCTATTCATCTCGGATTTTTCCTATCCATTGTACCAAAATCATGATAAAAAGACCCCTATATTGCACAGCAGATGATAGAAACAAATCACCGTACTGTTCAACAAGGAGTCCTGCTGCACACGGTTAACCGTGCCTATTCACACTTGATGGTTACTCAATTACAACCCATGGGTATCGGGACGGCTCATCAAACAGAAGTCGTATTCGATCAGGTGCACAGCCTTCCTCGTCAAATACGAGCAGTTCATTCTCATCCTGAAGCCAGGAAACAGGAACTTTGTAATCTTCCTGCGGACCAATCTGCCAATATCGGCCCAGATGATGTCCATTCAGATGGAGTGTTCCCTTGCTCATTCCGGTAAGCCGAACCATCAGGTTCACTCGGTAATGTTCCGGCACATCAGGCCGGGAGAACTTCCAGCGGTACCACACCGGCTGGCCATATGAACGATCAATCAGCGGGCTGGCCATACGATTGCCACTATACTGAACGACATCCTTGGTTTCCATAGGCTCGGCCGATTCATCGAATGTACCCAGCGTTGCCCACTGCTTGGGAAGCAGTGCTTCGTTGCCAGCCATGCGCCAGTCTGTCAGCTCATCTTCATTTCGGTACAGAATAAGCTCCAATCGGTTCAGAGGGCTGGTGCTATAAGGCATCTCCAGTGTGTTGACCTCACCCGGTTTCAAATAAAGTGACAGATCCACCGTATGGAATGAAAACCAGTCCTGATACCCTTCGAGCGGTACATCGATGCCATTAATCCGCAGCCCTTTGCTTACAGCTCCAACAAGAATGGCACGGTCCATGCCATCCAGCGTGATACTCCGGCTGAGAAGCGGATGTTCCTCCAGATAATTTACTTCATCCAGATGAACAATTCCACTTGCTGCGTGCCAGTCCCGCCGGATATCCTGTACGGAGCCGCCAAGATACACAGGGCCCGCCAATCCTTTGCTCTCACCCAAATGTGGCGAGAAATTGAGCCTTCCCATGTGCTGAATCAGGATCTGGAGCCTGTTCGTTCCTTTCACAGTCCTCACCGGGATCGCCGCCGCACCAACCTGTCTTACCAGCGCCTGTTCCACGCCACCCACGTATACTCTGGCCGTATCCTGAAGATCCGGCAGAATGAGATTGCTCGCACCTCCATCCTCACTGTGAAAGTCGCATTCAGAGAGCAGATATCCGTAATCCTGCCCGTACTCCGCGAAGTGTTCCGGATGACCGCTTGGTGATTGCGCCGCTGCTTCCAGGTTGATACGCGCTACGTCCGGGGATTCAGACAATCTTGGAGGCATCGGCAGCACGGGCAGCTCCTGATGGTGAGCGCCCTTGGGCGCATAGTAATCCTGCGTATCCTCCGCACGACCGGACTCCACTGCAGCATCCGGGTGGATGAACTCGCGTCCAGTCAGCATCTGTTCACCAGAGGGCCAGCCACCGAGCAGCAGCATGGACCGGTCCGGATCGGAGATCATGCCCTTGACCTGCCCGGATGGCAGAATGTCAACATCATCCACCCCGATCACATAACGCAGTTGTTCCTGATCCGTGCCTTCGATTCTCCAGGTTCTGTCCATCGCTTCACTGTCCAGTACAATGATGCGGAGCGGGACACCGCCAACCTCCAGACGAATTGTCCCGGGTTCACGGAAATGGAACAAATCCAGGCGCCGGACATCACTTTCCGGATCGTGATCCAGGAGCAGCTGCATGCTGCTGCTTATCACTCGCAGGGACGGAGCCTCCAGTTCCACAACCGAACGCTGTCCCGTATCCCCCACAATGAACAACGTCCGTTCACCATTCACCATTTCGTTGCCTGCAATCCACACACCACCCGTCAGGAAAACATCATCTGCAATCCGAATTCGGTCAAAAACCGGAACGATCTGTCCAGGGCCCAAAGCAACAGGAAGGGTGCGTCCTTCATCCAGCGTAATCGGCAGTGTCTGCCGTTCATCCAGGTGACTCTCCATGAACCATATCGTCTGGTCGCCAGAACGCCGTCCTCGTATGGAGATCCCTTTGGGATAGCGCGGGCTCATCTCAGCTTCCGGGATCTCTTCGGCTTCCATGAAGAACGCTCCGAACGCGTTCAAGAAATAGGACCACTTCTTCGTTACCGCGTATTTCGGCGTCACACGCCCGTATTCATTCAGCGGTGCATCATAATCATACGAAGTGACCATAAATATGTCGCTACTGCCCACGCTTCTACCACCATAACCGCCAAAGTTGGTCCCGCCATAGAACATGTAATGGCTGATTCCGGTATACCCGGCACGGAGAACCTCCATCAGCCGCTTTTCCAGTAATGGTGCCGTTTTCTGAATGGCAGAGGGTCCCCCCCAATTCTCAAACCATCCGGTCCAGAACTCAGTAACCATCTTCGGCGTATCCGGCTGTTTCTCACGCAGCTTCGCATAATGCCCGTCAGCACCCGACCAGAAGTTGGCCCCCTCGATCGTTCCCTCTGCACCCCCTACACAGGTAATGAGCGGGACATTGATTCCACGGCGAAGCAATCCATCCTTAAGGCAGTTCATATGATCGCTTGCTGCGGCGTCATCCATCAGATACCCGTATTCATTCTCCACCTGAACAAGAATGACGCTGCCTCCAGCGGAAACCTGGCGCTCACGGATGATCGGTATAATCCGGTCGAAGTACAGGTCCACATAGTGCAGATAGGTTTCGTTGTTTTCACGGAATTTCACGTTCGGCTTCGTTGCCAGCCAGTAAGGAAATCCGCCAAAATCCCATTCTGCACAGATGAACGGTCCTGGACGTGCAATGACCCACATACCCAGTTCGGCACACAGATCCAGGAAAGCCCCACAGTCACGATCTCCTTCGAAATTCCATTGTTTTTCCTCAGGCTCATGAACGTTCCAGGCAAAGTACGTATCGATGCAGTTCATGCCGGCCAGTTTGGCCTTAACCAATACCTCTCTCCACTCTTCCCTTGGCATCCGGAAGTAATGAACCGTTGCACTGTTCAGAAATACGCGCTGTCCATTCCACATGAAGCTATGCCGGTCATAACTCCATTCCGAAGTAACACGGTTGTCAGCCCTAGGTTCTGTATTCTTCTCCTGCTCATGAAGCAAAAGGGATCGTTTCTCTGTCAAAGCGTTCCCCTCCTTCTTAAATGTTTGAGTTCATATGTCATTCGTCTATCCTAATCAAGCGAATGGATCTGCGTCAGTTCGATCTACTCGCCCGCCTTCAGCGTTACACCTTCCAGAACCACGGTGGTCACGGAATTCTCCGCCACAGGCACTTCCACTCCATTGGCATACACCGGAATGTCCTCAAGCTGTTCCATATTCCGGTCCGGTGAGGTCTGGTACACCTGTGCCGTGGATGAATTCCCAATATCAAAAGACTGCAAATCAAATGCCTTTTTTCCGGCAGACAGCTCATTGCGGATAACCAGCACCAGTCTCTGGCGCTCTGCGTCATAGGCAGCCAGCGTGCGTCCATCATCGGTCGGTATAATCTTCGTCCCCGGACGAATGTACTTGGTGAACTGAGCCATGCCATAATACTGTTTGGTCATCTCATACTGCTCATCCCCATTAAAATTGGCATGGATGAAGCCCCAGTTATTATTGGCACCTTCATCTTCAACAGCCTGCCAGTAGACCCAGGCAGAAGGCTGCATGATTTTCAGATCAAACATGATCCGCTCCGCCAGTTCCTGTACCGATGTCATATCTTCGTGATGGTGAGGCTCACTGCCTCCCGTGCCATACTCGGACATCCACAATTTCTTGCCGTGCCGCTCCGCCAGGGTGCGCAGTTCCTCCATTTTGCTTCCATTATAAGAATGGGTGTTGATCTGCGCGATCACATCCAGCGTATCCTGATCATAGATGCTGAAGTTGTGCACGGTTTCATCAATGCTGTTGTCGTCCGCAGCACTGATGACCGTACCATCCAATCCTTTGCTCTTCAGCGATGCAGCCACCTTTTGGATAATCTCGGCCTGCTTGTCGTTGCTGAAGTGACTGCCTTCCTGCATATTGCCTTTTTTCCACCAGTCCGAGGAAGGTTCATTCAGGGGATCAAGCGTCCGGAACGTAATGCCCCACTCATCCCGGTAATGCTTCACCACTTCGGTCAGATAATCGGCAAAGGCATCATACTGATCCTCACGCAGGTTATTGCCGCCGTCTACGGCACCCGTTACCGATCCGCTGATCGTCATCCAATACGGTGGTGAGTTGGAGAACGCTTCAGCGATGTTTACTCCGCGTTCCAGGGAGCCCTGCAATACCGACCGCTGCCCTGCATCCGCCTTCCAGTCCCACACGCCAGGTTCAGGCTGGAAACCGGGAACATCTCCGCCGGGGCGAAGCGCCTTCATTTCCGGGTTTTCTTCTCCGCCGATATTGTAACGGACGATGTTCAGTCCCAGCCCTTTGTCCACATCAAAGACCAGATCCATGACTTCATCGACCTTCGCCTGATCCTTCCATCCCCCCAGATCGTTAGCCCACCATGCAAGCGACGTTCCCCATCCTTCAAAATGGTCATAGGACTGTTCCAGCTGCAGACGTACGGGCTCACCCTCAAATGCAAGCATCTTGGATTTTTCATTGGCAAATTGATTCACGATGATTCCTCCTCCCGCCAGAAGCACAATCAGGGCCATACCGATCAGGGTATAGCTCCTTTTGCGGCTGCTGCGTTGTTTGTTATCCGCCATGGCTCACCCAATCCCTTCTCCATGCACGAACATGACATCCACTGATTTTCACGACAGGTTCAATCATTGTACGTACCCCCCGTTACTTGATTCCGCTGCTGCCCCCGCTAATGTTGGCTTCATAGACATAACGCTGTCCGAACAGATAGACCAGTACCATCGGAATGGTCAAGAACAAGGAAGCAATCATGACCAGGTTCCAAGGAGGCATCTGCCCGCCGCCAACGGTAGTCAGGAGCTGAACGCCAAGCGCGAGCGGCATTTTCTCCGGATCATTGATATAGATGAGCGGCCCCATGAAGTTCCCCCAGTTATAGGAAAACGAGAAAATGGCGATGGCCGCCAGGATGGGGTACGTCAGCGGCATGATGATCTTCCAGTAGATACCCGGATGTCCCATACCATCGATCATCGCGGCTTCATCCAGTGATTTCGGAATACTCATCACGAACTGACGGATCAGGAATACGTTGAACGCTCCTGCGAAGAAGCTCGGTACGATGAGCGGATAAAATGTATTGATCCAGTCCAGATGACGGAAGATGATGAACTGCGGCACCATGGTGACCTCACCCGGAATCATCATTGTGCTTAGGAGGACGATAAACAGAAACCGACTGCCTTTGGCCTTGATGCGAGCGAAGCCGTAAGAAACGATGGAAGCCGACAGGACCGAGCCCACGATGGTGAATATGGTGATGATGATTGAATTTTTCAAATAGGTGCCCAGGTTGTTGTTGGTGAAGATCGTGTAGAAGTTCGACCATTGAAACTCCAGCGGCACAAATGTAAAGGCTGACTTCACCGTGGTTGCGTCACTCGCCAGTGCAATCGAGATCATGTACAGGAAGGGCGAAGCAAGCAGCACCCCGACCAGAATCAGAAATATGTAGGATATCGTTTTCTCCGCAGTGGATGGATTACTCATTCGCTTTTCCCTCCTCGTAGTGCACCCATAGTGCCGATGAACGGAACACAACCAGGGTGAGTGCCATGATGATAATGAACAGCACCCAGGCTATGGCTGAGGCGTAGCCCATTTTGTAGAACTGGAATGCATTCTGGAACAGGTAGGGAACGACCATCTGGCTCGCATTGTCAGGGCCTCCCGCTGTAACAATGAACACCTGTGCGAACGTCTGCAGTGCCCCGATCATCCCGGTAACCAGATTGAAGAATATGACGGGCGTGAGCATCGGAAAGGTAATATGGAAGAAGGACTGTGTGCTCTTGGCTCCGTCAATGGCAGCAGCCTCGTACAGCTCCTGGGGAATACCCTTCATACCCGCCAGCAGCAGTACCACGCCACCCCCAACGCCCCAGAGGGACATGAGAATCAATGCAGGTTTGACCCAGTTCGGATCGAGCAGCCATGCTGGACCCGGAATGCCGAAGATGGACAGACCCTTGTTAATCAACCCTTCGGTTGGTGCCAGCAAATGAATGAAGAGCAGCGAGCTAGCTACGACCGGTACGACCGACGGCAGATAGAACAAGATACGAAAAAAGGTAATACCCTTGATTTTTTTGTTCAGATAATAGGCGATCCAGAGGGAGATCGACATGCCCAGTGGAATGGATATCAATGCATAGAAGAATGTATTGCCCACGGACTTCCAGAACAGTGGATCATCGGTGAGCAGCGTTTTGTAGTTGTCGAACCCGATAAATTCCGGGGTCTGGAACAGATCCCAGTTGGTGAAGCTCATATAGATGGAAAACAGGATCGGACCCAGGGTAAGCCCCAGGAAACCGATCAGCCAAGGCGAGATGAAGAGATAAAACCATTTCCCGTCTTTTTTTCTCACGTTAAGCCCTCCCCATGACGTAGAGAGCAGATGGAGATCCGCACAAGTTCATGTGCTGCGCTCCATCTGTCCCCCTGTCCATGCTATTTGTAGAGTCGTTCCAGCCCACTCTGAATTTCGGTTACCGTATCATCCAGTGAAGCCTTGTTGTTGAAGTAGACGCCAAGCTTGTCATTGATCAGTTTCATCATTTCGTTCCATTGCGGGTTGAATGGTTCTGCATAAATGGTCGATTCGCTGAACGCAGCCATGTTGATCTTCTTGCCGCCATATTCGGCATTCAGGAATTCATCGCTGGACAGTCCCGCCTTCGTAGCCGGTGCATCCTGCCCTGCCTTGATCATCGGCATCTGTGCCTCAGGTGTCGTCAGTGCTTCAATAATCTTGAATGCTTCCTCCTTGTGTTTCGATGCATTCGTGATGGTGAAGCCGTTGAAGAATGCGTTCGTCTCACCCCATACCGGGGAGATGTCCCAGTTGATGCCTTCCACCTTAGCCAGTGAACCGATGTTCCAGAAGCCGGTTGTTTCCATCGCGATTTTGCCCTGAGCGAACAGCGGGTCTGCACCGATATTGCCCATATCGGCAATCTCCGTCGGCGTCGGTCCAGCACCGTGCGTGAAGATCAGGTCATTCATGAATTGCAGCGCATTACGCACCGGTTCCGTGTTGAAGGTTGGCTTGCCGCTCTCGTCGAACAACGACCCGCCGTTCTGGTAGATCAGCTGCATCCACTGCGGCCACCAGCTTCCCGGGTAGTACCCCCATTGAACCGTCTTGCCGTTCTCCTGCACCGTCAGCTTCTTGGCTGCTTCAAGCAGGTCCTCCTGGGTCCAGTCCTTGGTTGGGTATTCTACCCCAGCCTTGTCGAACAGATCCTTGTTATAAAAGAGCACCATCGCGCCTGCGCGGTCCGGCATGCCGAACTGCTTGCCGTCGTATTTCATGAGGTTCGCGATGTCATCGGAGTAGCGCTCTGACATGTTGACATTGTTCGCCTGGATCATCTCATCCAGCGGAATGATCTGATTTTTGGAGGCGTACGCCTGATAGTTCTCGGCAATCATCATGATGTCGGGTGCAGTTCCCCCCGCGATCATGGTTTGTACCTTCTGGTCATAATCCCCTGCAACCACGTTAAGCTTCACGTTAATATCGGGATAGGTCTGTTTCACAATGTCGAGTCTCTCCTGGTAAATCTTCTTCTCATCCTCCGAGCCCCAGATCGTCATGCTCAGATCAACCTTGCCTCCGGCCCCGCCAGCTGAATCGCCGCCGTCTCCGCTGCTGCAAGCTGTCAGAACCACAACCATAACCAACATCAATAACGAAATGACCTTTAAACTTCTTCTCATACGGTACGCCCCCTCGAAATAATGAATGGATGACCACACTGAAACCCATTTCATGAAATGGGTTTCATAAAGCTTAAAATTAAAACCCGTTCCACTTCATGAAAGGGGTTTCATTTACGGACTCATTATATTTCACCTTTCGAGGGAATGTCAACGCTTTCTTTTCCAGATGTCCGTCCCTTTATCGCTTGGCAGGACCGGTGCTCTGACGAATAATCAGCTCCGGCTGCAGCACGGTTTGCTTCTTCGCTTGTCCCTGATTAATCAGCTCGTGCAGCTTATCCACCGCCAGCTTGCCAAGCTGATACGTATTCTGTGACACGGTCGTCAGTTCCGGAATAACCGCACTGGCCAGCGGCGTATCATCGAATCCCACGATGGAAATATCCTGCGGAATGGACAGACCATGTTCAATCGTTGCCTTGATCGCACCAATGGCGGTGTAATCATTTACACAGATGACGCCTGTCGGTGGATTGTCCTGCTCCAGCAGCTTGGACATCTCCCGTTTGCCGTCATCGATGGAGAAACTGCCGAGCAGCTGGCGTTCTTTCGGAATTTCGAGTCCATGCTCCCGCAGTTTTTTCTGCACGGCCCTGACCTTGACCATTGTTGTGGACAGTTCTCTCAATCCGCCTACAAAAGCGATGTCCCGATGTCCCAGTTCCAGCAAATGTTCCGCAGCGAGTACAGCTCCTGCCGCTTCATCCGTGTAAACCCGGTGGAAACCTCCTTTGGGAATATTGCCATTGACCAATACAATCGGCATGCGTTTGCCCATGTCGATCAATTCCTGAGCCATGTCGTCCGGACAATGCTGCATGTTGATTCTTCCCCCGAGGAAAATAATGCCATCCACCCGCTTTTCGCGCAAAATGGACAGATACTCGGACTCCCGGTTGTAATCCCCCGCCGTATTGCACAGAAAGAACGTGTATCCCAAGCCACGTGCCTCATTCTCGGCACCCCAGAATACTTCCGGGAAGAACGGATTGGTAATGTCCGGAAGGATGATGGCAATCGTGCCCGTCTCTTTCTTGATCAGGCTTCGTGCCTGCGCATTGGGCTGGAACTGGTGCTTCTCGATAATCGACATGATTTTCTCTCTCGTGCTTGCCCGTACGGGTGCCGTATCGTTGAGCACCCGGGAGACGGTCGCAACAGATACGTTTGCTTCTTTTGCGATGTCATAAATGGTGATCGGTGTCATAAGTGGAACCTTCCTTTGTCTCTAATTTTCCTGCTTATCATACCAGATAAGGATGGGCGATGTAATGGGTTTCACTCAGGTGAGCGAATCATTTTACACTGGATCACTACGCGGTCAGAACCATCTTCCGATCGCTGTTATCCTCAGATTTTTCTGATTCACTAGAAGTAAGGGGAAAATCCGGGGATAAGCGTATGCTTTCGATGTAGCTTTCTTGCAGAAAGCTTTTAGGCGAACGCTACGCTTCTACAGATTGGTTCTGTCCTCTCCGTTATTGTGTAAGTGGTTAGTTCAACTTATATAGCGTGTCAAAATAAACAGCTTGCTGTCGGCATTCACGACCTGCGTGCCGTTTTCCAGCTGCACAAGGGACGTATCCCAGTGGGTATGTCCGCAAAAGACAACCGTCTCCGGCCCGGCCTCCAGGGCCTGCCGGATCAGCGGTTCGCCCATGAGCCCAAGCTCGGGAATGCCCGGGCTCTGGTGCAGCAGCAAGCAATCCGGATGCTGCTTCAGCAGCTTGTTCAGGGATTGCAGGTAGTGCTTCTCCGGCAGCCGGTTCGGCTTGTCAGGCCTGCCGATAATGCCGCCCAGGCCAGCGATGCGCAGCAGCTGTGACTGGGCGGCAGCATGCGACGCAGGGCCACCTGGTGGCGGGCCTGCGTTAATGACGGCTGGGACATCCATGTAGTGGATGCCCTCGCCGCTGTGCAGCCGATGAGCGCCTGCTTCATCGGTGAGATCATGGTTGCCGTCCACGCCGGCAACCCAGCCGAAGGCTTCCCGGAAGGCAAGCCAGACGGGAACCGGATTGCCGCTTGCTCCCCTTTTGCCGCGTCGGCCATACAGGTCTCCGCACAATAACACTCCCACACGATCCGGATCAACCTCCGGCCATTCCACCTCTAGCAGCAGCCGTACATGAGCGGGCAGCATCACACCGAGCAATGCATCCATGTCGGATTCAGCAGCTGCATTGGCTGCAATCGTGTGCGTTTCCATCCGGGGCACAGGCACAATGCCCTGCAGATCCGAAGCCACAATAAGTGCATCTATACCCTCCGGCAGCCCGGAAACCGTACCATGATATATGGGCAGCTGCGCCTCTGCGACCTCTCCCCCGGGGATGGCATTCAGGTAATCATACGGTTCGATCGGCTGGTCGTTCAGCTTCAAGATTTTCATGCAAATTTGCCTCCTTCGCTGACGAAAAATGTCCGTGTTTTTGTATAGAAGTACTCTAAACTGCTATTAAGATTTATGTATGACTTCCAAGCTTGTACATGGAGCAAATTCGTCTTCATTTTTCCTTGATTTTGCATGGATACTCCTTCTATTTTACATCACTCGCCCATATATTAGATTGTAAGCGAATTCATATGGTGATTAGAGGAGTGTGAACTTACGTTATGATCATTCAGGTCAGCCCGCTGGCAGAATCCAGACTTAACGCGATGCTGGGAGATCAGCCAGGCTATTTAAAGCTGTTTTATGACACCGATGGATGCGGATGCGATGGCACTGCGGTCCTCCTGATCGTTAACGAACCGGATAGTGATGACATTCCGATTGAATCCGGTGCGCTCCCTTTTCTCATCAACAAACAGCAGCAGATATACTTCGAGTCCAACTTGCGTCTGCAATCGGAGAACAGCTTTCCTTCGTACCGGCTGACCAGTGATTCCATGATCTACGGCAGCCATGTCAAGGTCCATGATCTTCGGGATACGGCCAACTCTTCACCCGAGCCGCTCAGTTGGTTTGTCCGCTGATTTATTTTACTACGCTTAACCACATATGCAAAAGCCGGCACTCCGTTGGAGCGACCGGCTTTTGTTATGGAAGGCATGGAATATCTATGCATTATCGAATTTTCCTTTATTGTAATACCTTCCTCCTCCAAGCTGCCTCTTGACCAAACTCGCTTTCGCGTCTACATTATCATGTAAGCTAATTAAGCCTAATCAATCCGCGAGAGGAGGAGCTCTTATCACACCATTCTATGACGTCATTATCGTTGGAGCAGGCTCCATGGGGATGAGTGCAGGTTATTATCTGGCACGAAGCGGGGTTAAAACCCTGATGATTGATGCTTTTGATCCCCCCCATACCGAAGGGAGCCATCATGGAGAGTCACGATTGATTCGCCATGTATACAGCGGGGGACCTGATTACATCGCGATGGCACTTCTTGCCCAGAATCTATGGCAGGAGCTGGAGGATATAGCGGGGAATAATCTATTTGTTCGTTCAGGAGTCATCAACCTGGTTGATCCAGAATTCCATACGTTTCGCGACCGGTTGACTCATGCAGATGATGCCGGAGTCCGGTATGAGATGCTGCGTGCCAATGAAGTGATGGATCGCTGGTCAGGGATTACCATACCTGAACATTATGAAGGCATGTACGAACCGGATGCTGGTTATCTGTTCAGTGAACGCTGTATTCAGACGTATCGACAAGCCGCAGAACAAGCGGGAGCCACGCTGCTGACGCATACTCCTGTGGAACATGTCGAGTGCGGACCTCAGTCCGTATCCGTAAAAACTGCTGGAGGAGATACGTATCACGCAAGTAAGCTCATACTCAGCACAGGTGCCTGGTTTCAGACATTGAAACCGTTTGTGGATCTCCCGATCCGGGCCGTTCGCAAAACGGTAGGATGGTTCGATGCACCGGAAGCATTGTTCGGCGAAGAACATTTCCCTGGTTTCACGATATCCGAACGGGAAGGGATCTATTACGGATTCCCCAGCATCGGCGGGGCCGGAGTGAAGATTGGCCGTCATGATACAGGACCTACATGGGCGCCAGGAGAACCACAGACACCGTTCGGAACGGATGAAACGGACGAGGGTGAACTGCGGAGGCTGCTTGAGCTTCGAATGCCACAGGCGGCAGGTCAATTGAAGCGTGGCAGTGTATGCAAATACGAAATGACGCCTGACGAGGACTTTATTATTGATCGTCACCCGCTGCATGAGCATGTTTGGCTGGCAGGCGGATTCTCGGGTCACGGATTCAAATTCGCAAGCGCAATAGGCCAGATCCTGTCCGATCTGGTCCAGACAGGACATACGGATCAGGATATTGGACGGTTTGCCCTGTCCCGATTCACCAAGACCGGCGTCTCATCATCACTATAAATTCAAAAGACGTGCAGGGACATCATCAATCCTTATCGATTGGCGTCCTTGCACGTCTTCTTCATGAACACTTTTAATAATTATAAATGATTCTTGTGGTACTTGCTTAAAGCAGATAGGTTATTTCATTTTATTTAGTTTATTTTGGTTACTTCATTGTTCATTCATTGGGTCATTTCGTTTTAAACTTCGCCGCTTCCGCTGCAAGCCGTTTGGTCAATGTATCAATGGTCTGTACCATCTCTGCCAAATGCTCTGTCATCCCCGCTTGCTCCTGCATCGTTGCGGTCACTTCCTCAACTGAAGCCGATACTTCCTCACCGGAAGCAGACAAGTTCTGTGCGGCTCCAAGGACATCATCCTTGTCACGCTCAATGGATTCGATCTCGGAAGCAATGGCCTGTACCTGGTCCATGATTTCATGCATATTTTGCGTGACAAACGTAAAGGTTTCCTTGGTTTGGCCAACACTGCTCTTATGCTGTTCCGCAATGGCCTCAATGGCTTGTACGCTGCGGTTGTTCTGCTCGACATGTTCAATCGTCTGCATCACAATCCGCTTGATGTCCTCCGACTGTGCGGTTGTCTGCTCTGCCAGTTTACGGATCTCCGAGGCAACGACGGCGAAGCCGCGTCCCTGATCGCCTGCTCTGGCTGCCTCAATGGAAGCATTGAGTGCAAGCAGCTTCGTCTGATTCGCAATCTCGGCAATGGTGCTTGTAATCTGATGAATACCCGAAGAACTCTCGGCGAGCTGCACCGTAATTTTAGAGATATTTCCAACTTCAGCCTCGTTCTGATTATTCACGGCAATGAGCTTATCGACGACCTCATGATTGTTTTCAAATGCATCGGTAATCTCATCGGCTTTACGTTTCACTGCCTGCGATTTCTCGCTCACACTGGCAATCTTGCTTCCTACGTTCATAAATTTATCCACGATGGATTCCGTATCACTTGCTTGTGATTCCATGGCCCGCGAAATTTCCATTGCCGTTGTCGTGGTATCCGCAATGGATGCTGAAGTCTGCTGCGTGGACTGATCCAGCTCGGTTGTACTGGTGTTCAACGTACCAATGGAGCTGTTCATGCTGGAGATCAACTGCCTGTTGGTACCCGCCATCGTGTTGAAGCTGTCCGCCAGATCCTTGAACTCCCCGCTGTATTTTCCTTCTGCCTGAACGGTCAGATCTCCACCTGCGAGCTGTCTGAACAAAGCGTTCAATCTCGTAATCGGTCTCGTTACCATGAGCGAGATTAGAATTCCAGCTGCGATGGAAACCGCAATGGCACTAAACAGCACGATATACATTTTGTTCGCCATGGATACAAGCGGCTTTCGCACGTCCTCGTACGAATCCTCCACAATGACCGTCCAATCCGAGCGCGGAATTTTGGAGTAGAATACCACTTTTTCTTCCGAGCTAACTTCCCCTTGCTGCAGCTGCTCGCTTGAAGGCAGATTAAGCAATGTCTGATACTCCCCTGACTCCATCTTCTGGCCTGCCAATGTATCATCTGACGAATGGAACATCACCGTACCTACACGGTCCAGGATGATAACACTACCATTTTCATTGATTTCGATGTTCTGCAGCTGGTCGACGAAGAACGAGGTGGTTGCAGTAGATACCAACACGCCTTCTACTTGATTGTCATCATTGTAAATCGGCATGGCGAATGCTGTACCCAGCGTTCCGAGCGTTTTGGATATAATCCCTTCACTGATGACATTCCGCCCTTGAATGGCCTGCTTAAAATAATCCCGATCTGCACGTTCACCCTTGAGGGCTGTCGGATCATTCGCTGCAACAATAATGCCTTCCTTGTCCAGCAAGATAATATTGCTGTTGCCCTCCATTCCTGCAAGACTGTCTGCCAATATGCCACTCGCTTTGTCAATCAGTTCACTGTTTTCCGCGAAAAATGCATCATCGCTCTGTTCTCCCGAATTCCGTATCTGAAGCAATTCTTCAAATGTACGATGGGTCGTAATGAGAAACGTTGACTGCTCCTCCAGAGTAAGGGAAGTGAACAATCCCGCCCCGATCCGATCGGAAGTCGCCTTAATCTCATCTTTGCTTTTGTCCAGCGTAATATTTTCTGCAACCCTGTAACATAAGATCGCCGTAACTACCAAAACGATACATACCAGCACACTGATCATCAGCGGCAACCTGACCCTGAAGGACATGTTCGCCATGCTTCCCTTCACCTTACCGAATAACTTCAATCCATTTCACCTTCCATTTTCATCATGTTGTAGTCCAACTTTTATGTATTTTCTTTATATCGGTATGTATCTGTGAATTGTTCAGTGATATAGAACATTTGCATTGATGTTTTCATATTCATGCAGTACCTCTGACGCCCTTTCCCCAGGATCTTTCTAGGACAAAGGAGAGAGCAACCGATTAGCAAATATAGACTTTGGTTTAATACAAAATATGACATCACTTACGTATAATCAAAGAACTACATATTTATTAGGGAGAGAACTGAAATTGAATACAAAAATGCCCACAATGTTAAACGTTATACGCTCACTGCTTGGGGTACAGATGATCTATATGGGAATTGCCACAGGCTTTGTAATCTACGATATGCTGCGCCACAGTGCAGATTACGCCGCGTTTCCGCTATCCGATCAGGTTGCTTACTTCACGAGTGCGGGAACCCGCATCCTGCTGTTCCTGGGCCCCCCGATTCTGACCATGATATTCATTGCAAAAAGAAGATATAAACTGACCATGACCTTCATGAGTCTAACCTTTTTGTTCACTGCCGGATTGCTTCAAAATTTTCTAGTCGTTCTGCATTTGTTCATGCTGCTTGTACTCCTGCTCCACAAGCCGAGCAAGATGTATCTCAAGCAGGAGGCTCATGTGCGGCAGTATTCCAAGCGGGATTTGCAAGTATAGATTTAGTTGTAGAATGGAGTCTGTGAATAGAATGAAAATGCCAAAATGGTTTAATGCCTTTTACTCTCTACTCTGCCTCAAAGTTGTCTATGAGGGGTACTCCCTTTTGAAAGCAATCTCCTTGTTTCTCAGCGGCACACTGGATAACGCTCCTGTTGTACTAGCGGATGCCATTACCCGGTTTATTTTGCTTGGCCTTCCCGCGATCTGGATCGTGGTTTGCATCTCCCAACGTAGGTACACCAGAACTATATTTGCGCTGATTTTGGCGTTACTGCTGGGCATAACCCTGCCTCCCACCTGGGGTCAAACGTTATATCTATGTTCCATCCCGTTCCTTCTGCTGCATAAGCCGAGCAAAGAGTATTTAAAACGTCCCAAGGAAGAGCCATCGGCCATTCGAATTCCTGCCAAAAAGGCTCGTATGTAAATGAAATCTGGTAACGTAACTAGATTTTTTCTGTGGCAGAAAATTGCTCTTGTTCAGATCGGTTGGGGCTCCGATTGTTCTATAAGGAGACTTTCTCAATAGATCGGATCAGTTCTCTTACTGCTGACAGAGAAGAACATAGCGTTAAATGGAGAAGTGAAGATGCTTGGTTAACGTAATACTAAATCCTTCTAGTAAAAAAGCTCCTGCCATATATGTGGCGGGAGCTTTTGTGCGATCGATAACTCATAGTGAACGATCATAGTGAACGCAAACGTCATATTACGAATATTTATCATCTTATAAATATATTCCTTGAACCTTTCTTCTTAACCCAGCTGTGCAATTCGCTGCTCTATGCGGGGAAATAAACGGAATGCATTCTCATAGAACACCTTGTCATGATGCTGCTCCGGCACAAGCCTGCGGATGAATTCGGCATACAGATCGATCGGTGCAAGCGGCCAGTCGGTTCCGAAGAGCATTTTCTCGTAGTGATCGGAATACACCAGCGCCCGGCGGAAATGGTCCATGAACAGCGGTTCATTCATGAATCTTTCAAAATGGGGACGATCCCCCACCACAAGGCCGGACAAATCAGCATATACGTTAGGATTCTTCGCCACCACTTCGGCGGCATCCATCACCCAGGGATCACCCAAATGACAGATCATGAAGTTCACTCCTCGCTGTTGATAAGCTAGCTCATCCACAGTCAGCGGATGGGCATACTTCAGCAATCCATTCATCGAGTAGGTGTCCCCCGTATGAATCACGACGGGAATATTGTACTTGGCTGCCAGTTCATAGATCGGAGTATAAATCTTGTCATGGACATAGTAATGATAGTACCCCGCGTACAGCTTGATTCCCGCTACCTCGGGAGCCTGCAGCCTTGCTTCAATGCGGTCCAGTTCTTCCTGTGCGTGTTCACCGCCAAGCTGGTTCGGATTGACACCTACGCACTCCATCAGAAAGGGCGGAACCGTTTCTTCCAGATCAAGTCCCATTGGGTTCGGTGAACTGGAGTCCGGAAAGGCTCCCTTGGTCTGCTCGGTTACTCCCATGCCAATACCGAGAATGACATCGTTTTTATCAAACTCCGCCTTAAGACCGGCGGCAGAGTAATCGACTTGGGACAGATCGATCGCCGTTCGATGGAAGCTGTCAATGTCAGACAGATGAATGTGAATATCAATGATCGGCATGAGTGTTCTCCTTTACCTTTACACCAGTCGTGTTTCTAAAAGATAGCTTCAACAGGCTGCGGACATCTTCCGCATTCAGAGGAATCTGCCCTAAGACCAGATAAGTTGGTTTCATCCAGGCAGTCTCCCCATTGGATACCGGCAGATGTTGATGCACATTGTGGCTGAGTACCTGGTTATTCACATATACCGACGGATTATGGTTGGGATAGGCATCAACGGCATGCAGCATGTTTTTACGTGAAACTGCACCTACTCGCAAGAGTCCCTTCAATTGAAGACCCGCATCCACCTTCCCCAAGGAGAACCGTCCTTGTTCGGGATGTTCCACCCAACCTTCGGCAAATATGGGTGAAGGCCTGAAGAAATGATCTTCCGTAAGCGAGTAGTCCGCCAGCATCAATCCGGTTTCGTTCGTCACCGAATGCAGCGAGCAGAGAACTGGCACGCCAGGCAGCATGAGGTAACGCTGTTGTACTGTGATTCCCCGATTCGCTTCCTGCTTCTCGATCCGGGTCGTCATGCAGATTCCTGTCCAGATGTTTCCGTGATCATCCTTCTGCTCCGTCCACGCTGTACTTCGGTGCTCCTGCTGACGGCTAAAACCATTTATGCCGGGGATTCCCACGCCAAGCCCACCGTACCACGGATTCCACCAGGAACGCGGTGCTGCTTCCGGATACGAACTGTCCAGCCATTCCTCTCCCTGATACATCAAGGAATGCACAACACTTCCGAACCCGGGTGCTGCTGCTATTGAGAGAACTCCATTGCTCACCGTGTACACCGGACCTGCCGGACCTTCTTCAATCACACAGTCAACGGCGGATTGCGTCTTCGGAATCCAGAGAGCGGTCCGTTCCTGTATCCGATCCTCCCCGCGATATACGGCTCGAATCTTCCAGCCATGTTCACTGTTTTCCTTTGCCACGGTTTCCTCAGGGGAGAACTCCAGCTGTACAGAGCGAAGGTCCTGCTCCCGGTTTAATTCCATATCTGCAACTTTATACTCCGATGCACTGCCGTTCTGCGCATACAGCTCCAGATTTCCGGCTAGTGGTATCATTTTTCGCTCCATCCATTCGGCCTGCAGCTTCCCTCCCTCAAATGGATTACCACCGCCCAGAGCCAGTTCGAGATGGTCATCCAGCACAGGTACAATCCGATCGCGCTCTTTACGTGCAAAAGAACGGAAATCCTGCCACTTCACGAAAGTGTTCAACGCAAATACAGTCTTCTTGGTCTGTACAACAGCCCCTGCCTGCATCCTGCCAAGGTCATGCTCCAGCCCCAGTGTATATTCCGGACGAAGCAGCTTCAGTGAAGGGTCCCAATAGATACCACATGCTCCGTACGCTTCCTTGCAGAAAAGCCAGTTCTCCGTGATTTGGGCACTATCCCAATGGCCCGGATCGCTGGAATACGTATCACCCATGTCCACGTACCGACCTTGGTACGGCAGAATTAGCCGATTCCCGAAGAATCCGAAGTTGGTCATTAAACTTACATCCTCTTCCAGATCTGTACTGCGCGTATTGATTATTTCGTGGTTAAATTCCGCAATGCCGCTGGCAAACAACTTGACCACAGACTTGATATGCAACCCAGGAAAGTCCTCCGATTCATAGAGAGCTTCAAAAACCTGACTGTCCCCTTCGGGATAGATGTTGACTTCTTTGGCTTGTTTCTTGGAAAACTCCTCGGCAAACGGCTTACCCAGCTTCGGATAGGTCCACCAGAACGTATGGTGAGAGCCCGGATACTCGATCCACATCGTATTATCCTGTCTGCTCATATGAAGGGAGAATGCACCATTCACAGCTACCCATTGATCCCCGTATTCTCCGCCATAACGCCCTTGGGTTCCCTTCATCAGGACGGAGAGTTTACTTGTGAAAACGACTGACTGGTGACCTGCCGGAACAGCTGTCACCTCCACCTTCCTCGAATAAATTCCATACGAGCGCAGGATAAAGGATACGGGTATCGAGGCTTTACCCTTCGCAGGCACGGTGAGGCGTATCGAAGGTTCTGTCCATTCCAGAAAATCATCCTCGGGCAGGTCAAAAGCAAACTCGGCCTCGGCATCATAATTGTTCTTCACGTTCAGAACCAGCTCTGCGGGGACACCCGTGTACAGTTCCTTCGCAGGCAGCACCAGGTTCAGCTTGGCTGGAAACTTCGGTGCAACGCCTATACGGAACTCCGCTTTCCTGCCGCCAATCAGCCATGTACTGGCGACAACAGGGTGGGTCTTCATCAGGTTCTGTTCCTCTGTGACCGGGTCCAGATGGAACTCGCCTTCCACAACGATCGTCTCCCCCGGAGCCACTTCTCTTGTGGTGTGCAAAGCAAAGCGAATATTTTTGTTGTCCTGCCCCTTGATTTCTATCGTCAGCTCAGATGCTGAGCAGTTCTTGATTCGGTAGCGAACCTTGTATGTGGAGCCAAACACCAGATCATGGTCATCGATCTCTGTAGTGATTACGTAATCTGGCGTGTCGAGTGCGGTCAAGCCGCGACCGGACTTCTCGAACTCGGCGCGCAAGGAGATGTCTCCCTTTTTCCAAGTGTAATCGAAGAAATCAAAGCCTCGCTCACGCCGACCATCCGGCTCAATAACGAGTTCACGCGTACTAGCGGTATACCAGTCCAACACCTCGAAGTATGGAGCGAGCGCTTCGGTCTGCAAGACGGTCGGGATGAAGTTCATCAGGTGCACATTGTCCTCTTTTTTCTCCCAGAAGAAACCGCATTTCTTGTACATCGGCACAGCCTTGGTGTTGCCTGCCCACGTGAACAGATCGAGGCGTGGCCACCCCGCTTCCACGGTTTTGCGAACGGCGTTCAGAATCAGATTGCGTCCGACCTTATGGCCGTGATAATCGGGACGCACGTTCAGTAACGGTACATACAGCGCACCTTCATCGAAACGGTAGTGGGCAAAGCTGCAAAAGCCAACCACTTCATGCTCATGAACCGCGAGAAACACATGCAGATTGGACGAACTCTCCATCTCCCGGCGTACGGTATCTTCCGTTCTCTGGTTCGTCCCTCCTCCCCAGCTTTCATTGCTGCGGTTCCACATGTCTGCCAGTGCGGCAGCGTAGGAGTGATCGTATTCGATAATGCGGATCTGTTCTAGATTTGAGGTGACTGCCATGTCTCTATCCCCTTTGCTATATGTATAGGGTGGTCTTGGGTACTCGTTCGTAATGACCCGACCTTGTCCGATAGCCACAGAGATGATAGAGTACGTGTTTGCAGAAGCTATCGATAGTATGATCATACTATAAATGGGAAAGATTTTCAGAGGATTAAAAATCTATCTTTCACTAGGAATGTCTACTAGATGCACTTAATCACCGGATAATTCCAAATTCTATATCGAAACAATATAATTCGTTGCTTTATTAAAACTAGGTAAAACAAGAACAGAAGAGTTCGAAAATTCCTTTCGGGATAATAACAAAAAAATCCACGTCATTGAGATAGACGTGAATTTAAGTATGGGATCTCGTTTGGGAACTCAAAGCAACTCGTTCCCTTCCGTGCCAAAGTCTATTTCATCGTGTCGTTTATCCTCTTTCACTTTAGAGAGCAGAGTCTTTTGATGAGAGCGCAGTTCTTCCTTGTAATTGGTCAGTTTGGTTTTTGGGCGCAACAACAATTTATTGTCTGCCGTCACTAAAATCTCAACTTCCGAACCTTCCTTCAGATTAAGACGTTTAAGTACTTGGTTAGGAATACAAATTGCGATACTATTTCCCCATTTTCTAAGTATGGCTGTAGTCATGGCAATCTCATACCTTTCGTTTGATAGTTGCTCCAATTATACCTCGCCCCGCTATTTTTTCCATGAAACACCAAAAGTGCATTACATCCGTCCGTAAAAAGAAAAATTTATCCGTCTACGGCCAGCTAAAATAATAACATCATGTATTTCAGATTCAATAAATAAAAGAACCCCCGTTTAACTTGAACGAGGATTCCTATGCCATCTCACATAATTAAATGAAATAGAATAATTACTAAATCAGTTCCTGCTTCCGTTTCAGATATACAAACAGCACCACCCCCGACGCCGCACAGATCACAGCGCATAAACCGATGAACCCATAACCCGCCTGCAGACCGCGAAGCAGCCCCAACGGAGTAGTTGCACCATACGCGTTCTTCACGCCTTCAATAACCCAGCCAATCGCATAGTTACCAATGACGCTGCCGACCCCCATCAGCGTAACCGCAAACGTAATGGCGGTGTCGCTTCCGTTTGGATACCTTTTCGCAATAAATGCCATCACCGTTGGATAGATCATGGCAATACCTGCACCAGACACGGCAAACAGGAACGCCAGCCCCTCACCGCCCGCGATGGCCGCAAATGTACATACAGCTGAGAAAGCTGAGAAAACAATCAATGAAAGTACAAAACCAATCCGGTCCGTAAGCGGACCGAGCAGCAGACGCCCGAGCGAGAAGCTGAGGAAAAATGCAGACAGCATCCCCGAAGCCTTCACGGTGTCCCAGGTATACGCCTTTTCCAGGAAGTTTACAAGCCAGCCGCCCACGGCCAGTTCGGATACCACGCCAAAAGAAAGAATCAGCACCATCATCCAGATGGCCGGATCCCGTGTCAGCATTTTCAGGGAAACCCGATCTTCATGCGGAAGATCATCTCCCGGAAACGAACTAAGCATTGCCGCAATAATAGGCAGTAGGCAGAGGGATAACATCGCCAGATACATGCCGCGCCAGTCCAGTTCATGCCCAAACACCGTCAGTGACATGACGCCCGTTGCCAGCAGCGGAGCTACGGTTGAACTGAGACCATAGAAGAAATGGGACAGGTTCATCATCATGCCTGTATTTTTCACAAAGATCCGAGCACCCAGAATCGCCAGCGCAATCTCCAGCATGCCGTTACCGATGTACATGAAGAAATACGATGAAGCAAATAGCGGATATGTATGGGATAAATAAATGAACACACCCGAGAGAATCATGGAGGCAAAGGAGATAATGCTAACCGCCTTGATGCCCCATTTGCGGACAAGGATGGCCGTAAACGAACAAGCGATCAGATACCCCAGCGCGTTCAGGGATAACAACGTTCCGAGCTGCTTCTCGTCCAGATTGAAGTCGAATTGAATGCGCGGAATCGCCGGTCCTTTAATATTTTCCGATATGCCAAAAACAATAAAACCAATAAAGATCGTCGCCAGCTGCATGGCATACATCTTATCAAACTTCTTTTTACTCGCTTGCTGCTCCAAAATAAGTACCTCCTGTTGTATAAGACAAATAAACGATTCGTCACATATAATCTACCATTTTTTCTCGATTAACTGGATGCGGTAGGTTAGGCTCTCCAACGTGACAGCAACCAGGCCGGTAACATATTCACGCCGTGTGTCATTTTGAATCATGACTTGTGGCATGTGCTCCTGTGGTATGGTTTGCAGGCAACCCTGGATCAGATCGTGCTGCATGCCAGAGTCCATCGTGTCTCCTGTAATGACGATCGCTGCCGGGTTAATAATGACAATGATGGATACCAGCGTTTTGACCACAAGCTGATGCAGTCCCTCGGGAGTTTGCAGCAGGTGAAGCTGTTCTTCGGATGACACCCCAAAAGGCAGGTAGGATACCTCGCCGCTAAAATGTGTGTTCCCTTTCAACGGGTGACCGTCAATGATGAAGCCTGCCCCGGGATAATGATTTTTTGGAAAAGTGACCACCGCAAAGTTTTTCTCTTCCTCAAAATGCTGCTCGTTGTACAGTCCGTACACCGTCAGATTCATGTCGTTATCAATAGTGACTTCAACGTCTTCGAATCGCTCCTTGAGCTTTGGCCCCAGCGGCTGACCTGCGAGACCTGGCACATCACAAATGCCAATAATTCCGTTGTGCGCCACCCCCGGTATACCGATCCCGACCGCCTGCACATTGTTGTACTTTTCAATCAAAGCTGCAATCAGATCCTCCACTGTAGCCACGGTAATCTCATCCAAAATAAGCGTCTGCTCATCCTTTATCTCGCCATTCAGATTAGCCTGAAGATGCGTGATCGAGTGAACACCGCCCTCTGTTCGAATAAACACGCATAGCACGCTGGCATAGTCCGCATTGAATTGATATCTGCTCGCAGGTCTCCCCCCACTTGATTCATCCGGGCCCAGATCGATAATCTCCCCCGTCTGCAGCAGCTCGTTCAGAATTGTGCCGCAGGTCGCAACACTGAGTTTCGTCAAGTTCGCAATGGAAGACTTCGTACCCACGCCCGTTGATCTAAGTGTGTTCTTCACCAGCTCCACATTAATTCGCTTCACCTGCTGTGTGTTGTGTGATGTAGGCTGCATGTAGAATTGAACCCTCCTTTCAATTAATTTATCATTCGAAGGAATGTTTTTAAAAGTATTTTAATAATTGAAGTTTAGGGGGACACCCGGGGAAAGTCAATGCTTAATTGAAAGCGGGAACAATGTTAATGTTATTAGAGAGAGGGTTGATACATCATAGTATATTGTCAAAGGAGACACAGACGATGAGGAAAAAGGGACGCTTTATGCTTTCGATTATTTTGGTGGGCCTAATATTGCTAAGTGAATTATTCATTTGGTCTTCGGGGAGAATCGGATTGATTAATACAGTATGTAGGATGATTTCAGATGCACCTGATATAGCAATACAAGGCAAGAGATTATCTTACCAAGGAACAGTAAGTTTTGAAGATACTCTTAGTCTTGAACAATATGCATCCAGTGACGAGGGCAAAGCCCTGTACAAAGCAAAAGGTACTCCAATACCACCACCATGGATTTATGTTAAAAAAGATGAAAACCACTTTTTTCGATATAAAGTTCCACAGATTCCTTGGCGCATGTGACAATCCACCCGATCGTCGTAACGTATACTTCATGATCTTCTCGTCCCCATTGACAAATCTCCATAACAGGTCTAACCTAATAACGAATCACTCATTCATTATTAAGGAGTCGTTCTCAATGGTGCAAGCCAAGAAAGACGAAGTCAGGAAAGAAATTGAATACGCAGCGCTGAAGGTGTTCTATGAGAAAGGCTTTGTGGATGCCAAAATGAGCGACATTGCGAATGAAATCAATATTTCGGTAGGCAATATCTATACGTATTTCAAAAACAAAAAGGATCTGTTCTATGCGGTCGTGCCACCGGATCTGGTTGATTACCTAAAAAAAGTGCTGGTCGATACCATTCACTTCGATAACCAGAACCTGTTCGAGGCGGAAACGGACAGCGAAAGGAAAACGGCACTGTTACAGGAACAGGTTGATGTATTGCGCAAATACCGGAACCAGATCATCATCATTTTCGAAAAGAACAAAGGAACGATCTACACCAACGCCAAGAATGAGCTCGTCGAGACCATGATCGAAACCAAGAAAGCCTATCTCAAAAAGCAGTACAAGCATTATGAGATTGGAATGGAAGAACACCTGATCTTGCTCGATATCCTCGCGCACAATGTGATCGACATGAACCTGGATTTGTTGAAACGGGACATGAGCGAGGACAGCCGCAAGCAGATTTTTGAAGCGTTATATGTATACCGGTTATACGGCATGAAGAGTTTGAGCGAATAAGCTATATGCCTAGCTGGCACAGCGTGCAGATCAGGTCAACAAACGTACTTGGTCCGCACGCCAAAAAAATGCCTAATCCACCCCCTTATTTTTTTGATTCAAAAATGAATTAATAATTCAATTTTAAATTCGATGCTCATTTCAAGGAGGAACACCCAATGACGAAAACAGCTTATGCATTAAAAAACTGCCATCTGATTCATGGAGACCTTAATCGCGATCTGGAGAAAAACATCACCGTCCTGATCAATGAGCAAGGGCTGATTCAGGGGATTGGAAAATCAAGTGAACTGGCCATTCCGAGCCACTATGAGGTTATCGACCTATCGGGAAAATATGTGATGCCTGGCTTGATCAACGCTCACGTCCATCTCTTTGCGGATGGTAAGCCCTTCAGCCTGTCGGTCAGCGAAGGCATGCTGCAATTCGCCTATGATCGAATCCTGAACACGAAATTCGGCAAGAACGTTCTGAAAAAAAGAATGAAACGCAATGCGCTGACCGCACTGCACGCGGGCGTAACCACGATGCGCAGTGTCGGCGAATTCTTCTATACCGATGTGAAATTGCGGGATGAAATTAACAACGGTGAATTCGTTGGCCCTAATCTGCTTGTCTCTGGATTTTTCCTAAGTGTAACGGGAGGTCATGGTGCTCCTTTCCTGGCTCTGGTCGGGGACTCCCCTTGGGAAGCTCGCAGAAATGTACGCCTCAATGTGAAGAACGGCGTGGATCTCATCAAAATCTGCGTGACGGGCGGCGTTACGGATGCCAAAATGGTCGGCGAAGCAGGCCGTTTGCAGATGACGGTAGAGGAAGTTGCCGCGATCTGCGAGGAAGCCCACAAAATCGGGTTGCGGGTGGCAGCTCACGTGGAAAGCACGGAGGGTGTCAGAGTCGCATTAAAAGGCGGCGTCGATACCATTGAGCACGGCTCCGAGATGGATGACGAGATTATCAGCTTGTTCAAAAACAATCCGAATGCCCTGAATGGCTATACTGCGCTTATTCCAACCTTTCTGGCTGCTTATCCCTCTGCTCTGCTCGATACCAGCGTAACGAAGGTGAGTGCAACCGTGAATGAAAACGCCAGACTCGTGTATACATCCATGTTAAAAGGTGCGCAGCAGGCCATCGACAACGGCATTACCATCGGTCTTGGCACCGATGCCGCCATGTCGTATGTGACTCACTATGACATGTGGAGAGAGATGGACTACTATATCAAACAGACTAATCTTAGCAACAAACACCTGATCGATATGGTGACCCGAACCAACGCGAAGATCCTCGGCATTGAAGACGTTACAGGTACGGTCGATATTGGAAAACAGGCAGATCTGATCGTGCTGGACCAAAGCCCGTTGGAAAATATTGAAGCACTATCCGATGTACGTATGGTCATGGTCAAAGGAAATCTAATTCAATCACCATCTGTGACGAGAATACAGCAAGTAGACGATGTTCTAAACTCGGTTTGGTGAATTCAGGAGTGAAATCATGTTAGGAATATTAGTCAATTGCTTTTCCATTGTATTCGGAAGTACCCTTGGAGCGATCACTAAAAAGTTTGTCAATGACGGATATAAAGCCATTCTGTATCAAGTCATTGGGATCAGTGCTATCATCATCGGCATTAGCACTACCATCAACAGCATCTCTACGAGCCAGTATCAGGTGATGTTTGTTATCTTTCTTACGATAGGCGGCATTATCGGTCAACTGATTAATTTCGATCAGATTTTGTCCAGGATCATGACCCGTTTCTCGTCCAATGGACTAAATGAAGGATTGACGGTTGCAATCTCCTTATTATGCTTAGGGTCCATACCGATTCTCGGACCGCTGCAAAGTGCACTGCAGGGAGATAACACCTTTTTGCAGATCAATACCATTTTCTCGGGCATTACGGCCCTAATTCTGGCTTCCTCCTTCGGCTTTGGCATTATGCTTTCAGCGATTATTTTATTTGTCATTGAAGCTCTGGTCTTCTTCTCGGCTGACTTTATCTCCGTATACATGACGGCCAACATCATTAACGAAATCACGTTGATTGGTGGTATTCTGGCGCTCTGCACCGGATTGAACGTCCTGAAGATTACGGAGATCAAAGTTTTGAATCTGCTTCCGGCCTTATTTATTCCTATTTTTGTGTTATAAAATGGTATGTAATTATTTGGTAGACAGCGAAACTTAAGAGGCTTATCCTATTGGGTAAGTCTTATACTACTATCTAGGAGGAATTTATAATAAAATTGCTAAAGATCTTATCGTTGTACGTGGCTTGTTTAATTGTGACTTACGTCATCATTGCCATCGGTACTGTTGGCCTTTATTTGGGTTCAGCCCTTGTACTTACTTTGCTTGTTTATATTGTGATTTTGCTCTTAAAGATACAGAAAAAATGAGGATTACCACAATAGTGGTAGTCCTCATTTTTATAAGTATTCTTTACAAGTACATTTATTCTTTACAGATGCATCGCAAGCAGCAATTTGTAAATCATAGCTGTCGCTTCCGCACGGGTCGTCATATTCTCCGCACGAACCGTATTATCGGTATAACCATTAATAATATCAGCTTGTACAGCTGCATCCATGGCGTCCTGTGCCCAAGCTGGCGTTTGTGCTGCATCGGTGAAGCTTGGTTTGGCATTCTCACCGTTCGTTCCCGCCTGCACATCACTCAACTTCAGTGCTTTTGCCATCATCACAGCCATCTCGGCACGGGTAATGGTGCGATCAGGCTTGAATGTATTATCTCCATAGCCTGTCACTATACCGGCTTGCACGGCAGCTGCAATCTCGGACTTCGCCCATGCAGGTACAGCTTCCTCATCAGCAAATGAAGTCGTAGACGCTACCGTTTGGAGAGCCAATGCTTTGCTAAGCAATGTGACAAACTCAGCTCTTGTAATCTCCTTGGACGGTTGGAATGTTCCATCTGCATACCCTTGGATGACGTTCATGCCCATCAGACGATCCGCATAATCAGATGCCCAGTGTCCATTTAGATCCGTCAGGTTCGCAGGTGTGTAACTGGACACTACAAAGGTACCCAGGTGATTCACATTCGCCGTAATGGTTCCAGCAGCATTCGTTTCCCCGCCGACAAATACCCAGCTCTGACGAGCTTCGTTATAATAATAGATTGCCGGCTTCGTTCCGCTTATCAAACCTGCCGGATCATAATTCAGGCTCAACTCAGCCGAATGGTTTAACGTCCGTCCACCTGTGCGGCTAATCTGTACCGCTTGACCCAGAATATTCAGCGAAGCTGTATTCTGCAGTTTGTCCTGTGCGATCACGGACAGCTGTAAAGTATCTTTTTCCCCAACGGCTCCAGCCGGAGCTTTGAATTCCACCACGTTTTTAATACCCGTCTGTACAGGCTGATTCGCTTCCACTTCAACCTTCACTTCAGTCGAGGAATCCGATCCGGTGCCCGGAGTGGATGGTGTTGTAGGAACTGTAGGGGTTGTCGGTACGCTTGGCGTGCTTCCTCCGGCACTGCCACCGGTATTGCCTCCATTACCGCCGCCTGATCCACCGCCATTGTTCGAACTGGCTTGTACCGTAATAGTACGTGTGACTTCTGCTGCTGCATTGCCAGCGATATCTTTTACGTTATAACGAATCGTATAGATTCCGGCTGCTTGTGTGTTCACGGTGCCTTCCATCTGCACGGAACCGCTGATCCCCACATTGTCGGATGCCAATGCTCCAGGTTCACTGTAGGTATCCCCCACGTTCAGTGTCATCTGACTGCTGCCTTGCAGTGTAATGACCGGAATTTCGCGGTCGATTTTGACAACCATCAGTAAAGTATACTCACTGTTCAGATCGTCTGTAGCTCGGAACAACAGGCTGTGCTCTCCAGGCTCAGCAATCTCCAGAGACGTATTCTCGGTATAAGGGCCATACGTTTGACCTCCATCACGGGACAGCTCAATGGTCGCCGAAGTGGCCGGTGCATATACCGCGCTCGTTACACTTACGTTTACAGACTGATTCGTCCATGTATCCGTATGATACGGCTGGCCGTCTGTGGTCGTCATATTGCTTTTCAGAATCAGAACCTGATTATTGGTGCCCTCTACGATGACAGTGAAAACTTTCGTTTGTATTTCGATGCCGCGTTGTACCGTGGCTGTCAGTTCCAATCTTTCATTGTTATCAGGCTGTGTCAGCAGCTTGCCTTGATTATCGATCAATTCCGGATTGGAACTGGACCAAGTAATTGTCGCTCCATGTTTCCCTTCAACAGGAAGAGTGAGGTCGGAAGTGACCGCGTTCAGGTCTCCCAGATCAATCGCTTGGAGCGTGTCATTTACCGCCTGCACATCACTATAAGGTGCCGCGTTCACGAAGATCGGATTGGAGTAGAACCACAGATCCCGATAATTGCTGTCATTGATTTCGTTGAAACGCGTTTCTGCATCTGCAGTCGTGTTCTTCGGATCCAGCTGTGGTTCGCCATTCACCGTCTCACCTGGAACGTTCATATCCAGATTCGTCCCGCGCAGGCGGAAATACTGGTCTTGATCCGTGGCTTTGATCTTATATGTGATGACATTGTAGCCTTCGGCATCTGTCGTCCAATCGTCCGATGTGAAGGTAGCCAGCACTCTCGTGGAGTCGTTGGTATCCTTGTTATATGCGGCTGTACCCTTCTCGGCCTTGCCTGTCACATCCCCTGCGATCAGGTCAACGTGGTCGACCACAGGTACCTGTCCAGCGGATATACCGCTGTTGATTGGCTTTTCATAATTGTTACTGGTCGTTGGGCTCTTGAACCGGATCTTCAGCTCCACTTCATCGCCCTGAGTCACGTTCAGATCCTCACCCATTTCAGCCTGAGCGCCTGCTCCGGAAGCGGTGAAATCCAGTGCGTTAATCAGATCACCGAATACGGAAAAGGATTTTCCTGAACGAAGACCTTCCAGCACGGCCTGCATTCCGCTGCCCTCAACCCACGCGTAAGTCTTGGCATATTCCCCAGGGAAGTAACCACTGGAATTCGTACCAATGGTTTTGAAATGGTAATCCGAGTTACCATAATTCCAGAAATGGCGCCCTTCTCCCAGCAGTGCGTCCCACAGTCCGCCCACTTTGGCCACCATGTAGTCTACACCGCCATATGTACGGTATTTGTACCCATCGTCTGCCTTCGGATTAGATACGTTGTAGGTTGTGTTATACCCGCCGCGATCCGGTTCCATCTGGTTACCAAGCATACCTTCGATACCGAATACCACTTGTGGCGCCAGATCGTTGAAATCGCGGAAGTCCGCAATTGTATATTTATTTTTGCCACGCGAAGGATGGTTGATCATCGCATAGCTCGTTGTTGGATAGTTGGTTTTCAGCCAGTTAATGGCAGTTAGTGCATCCTGATGTGTCGTATAGGCACGTCCGCCTTCCTGATTCCAGGCCGCTACATCGGCCGGATCGAACAGACTCGCATCGCGATTGGTAAAACGATATTCGAATTCTTTGGCAGCTTCCAGCGCTTCGGTCGAATTCGGCTCATCGGTGAGAATCCCCACACCAACGTGTTCATGCGTCGGCATGTCCCATTCGAAGCCGGAGAAGATCGTTTTGCCTGCATATTTGCCTTGCTCCTGTAGTGCCTTGATCTGAGGTACCTGATATTCATTCATTCCCACGGACATCGGAATGGACCCACCAGGAATTTCATTTCCGTTGTGATCCCGCTTGGATAACCGCAAATGATCCGTCAGCGCGATCCAGTCCAGCCCATATTGCGTCAAACCCGCGTCCAGGACGTTCTCCAGCGAATTTTGCGCATCATCCGATTCAAATGTATGTACGTGCAAATCCCCCGTTTGCCAAGAACCTGCAGCTGTGCTGTTGACTGGCGTGTTATCTCCCGCAGCTGCATGGGTAATCGCCGCAGGAAAAGCTCCCATGACCATTCCTGTAGCCAGCGGTATCAGCGTAAGCATAGCCAGCATTTTCTTTCCTTTTTTGTTGAACAACCTGATCCCTCCACCCGTTCTGTGTTGTTGTGCCGGGAGTAAATATATGAGACTTTGAGGGTAGGGTCAACGCGTTGAAAGCGCCTATTAAAAATTTTACATAGAGCTGCATTCGTTTACATTCTATTAAAGCTTTCTTTTGCTGTATACATATGTTGTATCCTCTCTAAATCTCTCGTTTTATGAGTCAAAATGATTAAACACGGCACGTTTCGGCTCCTTGCAGCGTTCAAAGTTTGTTCACCATTCAGGAAACTTTCACCACTCTTGTGGATGACAGGAAGAGCTTTGAGAGAATTCTATGATAGATGGGATCAAGCTGAAGAATTATGTAAAAATCGTCATGTGAATATGACTCTAAATCCTGTCATTCGTGCGACCCATTTCAGAGATATTCATGAGCTCTATATCCCACGGATACTCGGTTAATGCTCCCTTTTGACTTGAATTTTACATCTCTAGTTACGTAAAAAGATTGTTAATGGGAGGTTAATCTCAATGGCAAATCTACTATATATAAAGAGGCAAAAATTAATTCCAACAGAGGCTGACTTTCCCCATCAAAAGCTTTCTTATAACACCATTACTTTATACCTAAAACGTACTGCAAAAGAATTATTTCACGATGGTTTTATAAAAATCTCTTTATGGGGGACCGATAAAACTCATGCGCCATGGTTGCTAAGACGTCACCAAACCATTGATTTACCCAAAAGGAGAAAAGCATTGTGAGAAAAATCGGGAGTTTATTCATTATCTATTCCATGCTTACAGCCTTGTTTATGACAAGTTCTGTTATGGCAACTGGAGATACATTGGATTCAAGGAAAGAAGGAACCATTGCAACAACAAGTGCGACGAGTTATTACGTCTCTCCGAACGGCAATGATACCAATGCGGGAACGATAAATGAGCCAGTGAAAAGCTTGATGCAAGCTCAGTACCTCGCTTCGTCCGGCGATACCGTTTATATCCGCGGCGGAGTGTATGACGATTTTGAAATCGCTAAAATGGACAGCAATTATAATTACGTTCATGCCTTCAACAAAAATGGAATTACCTACGAGGCATATCCGGGTGAGAGGCCTGTATTTGACTTCAGCAATGTACCAACCAATTTACGTGTAGCTGCTTTCTTTGTTGAGGACCGTGTAACAGGTGTCACTTTCGAGGGATTTGATGTCACTGGAGTCAAAGTAGGTGAGCAACCTCAATCGGAGGCCTTCAGAATCAGAGGTCAAGCCGATTTCGTGAATATGGCCGCTTACGGAAATGAAGCCATTGGTTTTTATTATACAGGGAATGGGACAGGAACCGTTCTTAACTCTGATGCCTATGACAACATTGGCCCGACGGATGTATCTGCAGGAAATACAGATGGATTCGGAGCTCATGGCGGAGCTGTTTCGTTCATCAATTCCCGCGCCTGGAATAACAGCGATGATGGATTTGACAGTATCAGTTCAAAGGGACCTGTGGTGTACGATCATTGTTGGTCGTTTAACAACAGAGGCAACCAGAATGGCGTAGGCGACCAAAATGGTTTTAAAGTCGGAGGATATGCCTACCGGACAACCGGAATTCCGGACCCAGTGCCCGTTCATACGGTCCAATATTCACTTGCTGTGAATAACGGAGCAAATGGATTTTATGCGAATCATCAGCCAGGACAATCCGCTAACTGGACCAATAACACAGCATACAATAATGGAAGAGCTAACTACGATATGCTTGAACGCGTAAGTCCAACGGATATCACCAATATTCCTGGTTACAGGGAAGTGTTACATAATAACATTGCCTATATGGGGACAACCATCAAGAATGATAACAACCCCATTGAAAATGTGTCCAATAATTCTTGGACCATTGATGGCGGTCTTCAGCTCACCTCAGAGGATTTTTTAAGTCTGGATACGACTCAATTATCGGCAGCTAGAAAAACAGACGGCAGTTTACCTGATGTCACGTTCATGCTTCCTGTAGATACGAGTCCTTTATTCAAACATGGTTTAGGATACCTTGCCGATAAGTAAGATTCTGTTTTTCAGTAGACCAAAAGGTGATGTCCAAGGAAATGTGGATATCACCTTTTGATTTTTTTACAATGACTACGTTTATATCAACACAATTTGCGCTACATCCCCCACACTACCCCTCCAACCCGTTAAACTGTCGAAGCATGGTGGTAAAACGTCCCAGCTCTTTATCATCCCAGCTGGATATGCGGTCATAAAAGGCCGACTCCTTCTCTTTCAACGCATTCACTGTCGACTGCTCGCCAAGCTCCGTCAGAGACAATAGAATGCCGCGCCGATCATCAGGGTCCTGCTCCTTGCTCACATATCCTGACGTTTCGAGCTGCTTAATCAGGCGGCTTACCGAGCTGCGGTCCATGGCAGTCGCTTCCGCCAAAGCTGCAGCGCTTGTAGGACCATAAGAGTACAGCCACCGTACGAGGTGAAAAGCAGCAGGCTGCAGTGTCGCATCAAAACGCTCGGCAGACCGAACATTAAGTGCATGCGAAGCACTAATCAGGGCATGGATCTGCTCACCAAGCGCCAATTCCAGGGCTTCTCTGTCTTTGGTTTTGATTGCATGTTCACTCATTTTTTGTTCCCCTCTCCTTAATTCGTTAAAGCAGGCGTTCAGAAAATATAGTTGACAAATATCAATTAATATTCAATTAATATGTATAGTTGATTTATGTCAATTATATCTATCGACTCTGTTCGTGTCAAAAGGAGACTTCACTATGAAAACAACACAGTCTATTATCGTAATCACTGGAGCAACAAGCGGATTGGGGCAGCTTGCTGCCATCGAGCTTGCCAAACGTGGTGCACATCTTGTACTCACAGCCCGAAGCGAAGAGCGCGCCGAGGCTACCAGAAACAAAATCAGGGCAATTGTACCCTCTGCCAAGTTCCAATTTTTCTTCGGAGACTTATCCTTGCTGAGTGATGTAAAACGTATTGGGCTTGAAATGGCAGCTGCGTATCCACGTATCGATGTACTTTTGAATAATGCCGGACTCCATGCGTTTGAACAGAGAGTGACTTCTGAAGGGTTTGCTGAGATGATGGCCGTGAACTATTTGGCCCCTTGGCTGCTAACGCATATGTTGCGTAATTCCTTGATTCAGTCAGGTCATGCCCGCGTTGTGAACATTGCATCTGAAGCCTCTCGGAATCATGGCCAACTGGTGCTGCCGGATGACTTGATGGATACCACTCCCTTTACAGCACGTGGCTCCTCTCCGATCTATGGCAAAACCAAACTGCTGAATATTATGTTTACTGGCGAACTAGCCAGACAATGGGAAGGGACCGGGGTTTGTGTGAATGCCTTGAATCCAGGTTTCAATGTCACTGGTCTTGGACGAGAGCTGTGGTTCGCGAGTGTGCTTGAGCGCATATTAACGTTTCTGCACATCGGCGACCCACGCCGTGGCGCGGACATCATGACTCGTCTCGCTGTGGAACCCGAGTTTGGAAAGGTTTCGGGAGGTTATTTCAATGTGGGAAGCGGGGCGGCAATTACTCCCGTGGATCCAGGCGGAGATGCAGGAATGCAACACAAATTGTGGGCGGTAACGCATCAATTGATGAATGAACGCGGCTTGCTGGATTAATATTGGTTCAGTGCTGGAGGAGAGGAGGCTAGAGGGGCCTCGATCAGCCCCTTATCTTTTCGCTCCCTTGATATTGTACTATCCGATTTTTGGAATTCACTATAGTTTATTTTGCTGTAACACGAGCTCAGGGAAGCGTTTAACCATGTCGTGGATAAAACCATCATTCCCGTAAATGGCAACTACAATGGACTCTTTCCGGGTTGGCATTGGAATAATAATGGCTTGTTTCCCCTTAAAATAGTAGCGATCCTTTCGCTCATCCCCGTTATCATCTACATAGACAATGTTAACGAAATCCATATCATGACTGAGCGCTTTATCGTGGATCACAATACATAAATATCGACCTACCTTTTCTACGGATATGCCCTCTTCGTCTTCATCCCATACATACTCGTTTGGTTGCATTACAAGCTTATTATCCGCTGTTTTGGTGAGGATAGATGCTTTGGCATGCTCTCCTTTTACATCAATCAACAGTGCAGAGTGGTCACTCACTATTTTTGTATCAGCGTATTGCAGATGATGAGCTTTGAGATAGCCTTGAACATCCTCTCTGGTAAGAGGTTCGCCACTCGAACCATTGGTGAGCATTAGCATAGATAACATCAATTCAAACAAAAACTTCATTTTATGTACTCCTTCTATTGTGGATATTCATATATATCACTTTAATTTCTAATTTCTTCATGAACTGAATAATAGAATAAAAAGGGACTGGCGAATCCATTGATGCAATACTTGTGAACCCGCCAGCTTCTTGCAATAATGCCTATTCTTCATTGCTCCTTCAATTTATAGCGTTGCAAACACCTTGTCAAAGCCTGCTTTCGACTTGGCAAACAGCTCGGTTGAATCAAGTGTTGATGCAGGTGCCAGAACTTCCTGAGATACAACGCCCGTGTAACCAATAGCCCCTAAGTTTTTCAGAAAACCCGTCAGATCAATGACTCCCTCGCCTGGATACAGGCGCTCATTATCAAGCAATTCTTCAATTGGCAGATCATATGCATCATTGATATGAACGTGAACAATCTGTTCCTTTTTCAATTGCAGCACCTCTTCCATACTCAAACCAAGCGTATGCCAATGATAGGAATCCACCAGTAAGCCTACATTGGGAGCATGAATGGTCTCGATCCAGTCCAGCGTGTCTTCCACACTCCAAATAAACGGATTCTTCCACTGGGTACGCAAATGATGGCAGCCGACAAACTCCAGCCCTAGCCGGATACCGTATGCCCCCAGAATATCTGCACAGAGTCTCAATCGTCTGGTAGCCGCCGCCATGAAAGATGCTGCAGGCTGATCGGTCGAGGGTAGAACATAGGTGCAGCAAGTGAAACAATTCAGCGAAGCAGAGGCTTCAGCCATTTCAACCAGAGATTTGAGTCCTTCACGAAATTGCTCTTCTGAGTTTCTCCAGTCCACGGTGAAATCCGCTGAACCGATGATGATATCGTTGCTTTCCAATAGGTGTGCGGCTTGCTCCTTGCCGTATTGTTGAACCAATGAGAGCGGATTCAAATCTACGGACTGGAAGCCATATTCGGCCGCATTCGTAATATATTGTTCATCAGACTCGATCTTCCCCAAACCTGCTTTCGTTAATCCTCTAATCATCCCAATCTCCTCCTGTGACTTGTCTAATAGGCAACGACTGCTGCACCCTCTTAAGCTCAAATTCAGGGTATAAATTCATAATAACAGCAGCTTCAAAAAAAGAAACCAGTAAGTTCCATTCTTTTATGGCACAAACCCTACGCAACCCTTTCCCGGAATCAGCGTAATAGAAAAAAGTGGAAAGGAAGGTGATACGATGACGAAATGGCTCAAGACAATTCAGTCCCCTACCATTATTTTCTTTTCATGCCTTTTGGTGCTTTCTGTGATCGTTGGTTTCCTATCCAAGCCTTATTTCACGGAACACATATTCTATGCAGACAATAACAAGTATTTATTGGATCGCCAAGAAGAAAACCAGTTGATATACCGGAGTAGAACGGCTGATTCCATTCAGGTGCAAGTGGAGCAGCAGAAGCGCACCGTATTCATCGATGATCAGAAATATATCATAACAGAACTCAGTTCCACACCTAATGCAGCATATAGCGTGTTATACCCCAAAGGAGACACGTATGAGGTTCAGGACCATGGCGGTATATTAAGAAGTTTTGATGAAGAAGGCAATATCATTAATTCCATCGCTTTTTACGTTAACAACCAGAGAATACTTAGCGAGGACGAGGAACGATTTTCACCGGATACAATCGTGACTGCTGCGTACCCGGCATACCATCACACGCAAGGTGAGCCCGTCTACCTTTTTCTAGCACTCGCCGGTTTGATATTTGGATGGTGCAGCTTCTACTACCGGAGGTTTCAGGATATCCTCTTCCTCATCTCCCTACGTTGGATCTGGGTGAACGACCCCGAACCTAGCGACTTTTATTACTTGATGACCAGTATTGGCGGGATTGTTGTCATGATGGGATCCGTTTGGATTTCCTTCAAAGCATTCTGAACCAAGCGGATTTGCATACAAAAAAGCGGTGATGACGTTGAAAATACGTCATTACCGCTCTTTTTTATCCCCCTATTAACGGGGCTTTGGTCAAGTTTGTCAAACCTGAATATCCATCGTCATATTACTTCATTTAGTTCACACGTTCCAGCGTGTACCGATTACGCGGAATTTCAAGTCCCAGGTTCTCCCGAAGCGTCTCATGCTCATATTCCGTTCGGAACAGTCCTCGTTCCTGCAGAACGGGGACAACCAGATCCACGAAATCCGCCAGTCCATTCGGCACAACCGTACGGATATTGAATCCGTCTGCGGCTTCGCCTTCAAACCACTCCTGAATCTGATCGGCAATCTGGTCGGGTGTTCCAATGAAAGAGGTTCGCGGCGTTGACGCTCTTAGCGCGACTTGGCGGAGAGTCAGCCCCTCTTCTCGTGCCTGCTGCTTGATCTTGTCCGTTGTACTGCGGAAACTGTTGCTGCCCACATCACCAATCTCAGGGAAAGGCTCGTCGAGCGGATATTCTGAAAAGTCATAATGGTCAAAATAACGCCCCAAATAATTCAGCGCGTGGTCAATACTGACCAGGCCGGCAATTTCCTGATACTTTTGCTCTGCCTCTTCCGCTGTTCTGCCCACAATTGGACCGATACCCGGAAAGATCAGTATGTCTTCAGCCTGACGTCCATATACTACCGCTCTTGCCTTAACGTCCCGGTAAAACTCCCTTGCTTCCTCAAACGTCTCATGTCCCGTATATACAGCATCTGCTGATTTCGCTGCCAGGTCTTTGCCGGATTCGGATGAACCTGCCTGAAAAATGACCGGATAACCCTGTTTCGAACGTGCCACATTGAGCGGCCCCTGTACCAAGAAATGGTTCCCTTTGTGATTCAGCGTATGGAGCTTGGAAGGGTCGAAGAAGACACCATTCTCCTTGTCCCCGACAAATGCATCATCCTCCCAGGAATCCCACAGTCCTTTGACCACATTCAGGTGCTCTTCGGCAATTTCATAGCGCAGCGCATGGTTTGGATGTTCGCCTTTGCCAAAGTTCAGTGCCGATCCTTCCAGTGGGGAAGTGACTACGTTCCAGCCCGACCGTCCTCTGCTAATTTGATCCAGTGAAGCAAATTGCCTCGCTACCGTAAACGGTTCGCTGTAGGAAGTCGATAATGTCGCAACCAGCCCAATATTGGAAGTGGCTCCTGCCAGCACAGACAACAAGGTCAATGGCTCGAAGCGATTCAGGAAATGAGGATTGGATTTTTCGTTAATAAAGAGACCGTCAGCAATGAATAGGAGATCGAACTTGCCTTCCTCCGCTTTACGCGCCTGTTTTTTGTAAAAATCAAGGTTAACACTGGCATTAATCGGAATGTCAGGGTGTCGCCAGAAGGAAATACTATTCCCGACTCCGTTCAGATTGGCCCCCAATTTCAATTGTCGTTTCGTCATATTCAAGTCCTCCCTATGTTTTCGTGGGTAATCCGGTCACTCTTGTTCAATGGCTTCATATCACTTACCTTTACCACCCAGGCTGCCCCGAGAAGTACGATCCCTGTAAGCAGAAAAATAAAAGGAATGCCGGTCCATCCACCAAGAAAGCCGCCAATCAAAGGTCCAAGCACAATACCGAATTGGCTCGCCGTCTGGCTGAGACTAACTGCCCTGCCCCGGAATTCGTGCTCCGCATATTTGATTATTAATGCATTGAGAGCCGGGTAGACCGCAGCGAAGAACAGACCATAGATAAATCGCAAACTTCCAAAATACACGAGATTATACGCGGTTAGCTGAAGAAGACTGCCAATGCCGCCGCCGATCAGCCCGATAAACAAGGTTTTCTCATACCCGATCCTGCCACCAATCTTTCCCCATTTCGGTCCCATAATGACTGTCGCTACGCCGATGACTGAAAAAACGATGCCTGCACTGAGTGTCGCATGGCTTATATCTCCGCCGATCTGAACGACATACAGCGTCAGCACCGGTTCGATAATGAGCACGGACGTGGAGACGAGTAAAATAAGTCCATAGATCCGCATTAAACCGGGAGTGGATGCCGCTCTCTTCAGATCTCCAAGAATACTGGTGGAAGCCACTTTATGAGATCTGCGCGACTCTTTTACACCAAGAACCAGCAGAGCCGAGAACAGTGTAATGATCCCGGAGGCAATGAAGCATCCCCGCAGCCCAATCCATTGACTGAGCACACCTCCAGCAAGAGGCCCAAGAATTCCGCCTGCTGCAGTGGATGTGGAGATGACACCCAGCGCGTAGCCCACATGTTTCTCCGGCGTATTCGTGCCAACCAATGTGATGGAGGCCGGATTGAATCCTGCCATGAGTCCCTGAAAGACCCGAACAGCAATGAAGGTGTAAGGATCCTGAACAAAATAGTTGGCAGAATGGGCAATCGCCAGCCCAACACCTGAACGGATCAGCATCAGCTTGCTGCCGTATTTGTCAGCCAGTGATCCCCAGAAGGGCGCACATAGTCCGCTGATCAGAAAGCTGATCGAGATCGAGACACCGGACCAGACCTCCAGCCCGCTCTCAATTCCGAGATCATTTTGCAGAAACAGAGGAAAGAACGGCACGGACAAGGTGTACGACATATGATTGAAAAAAAGCCCCAACCACAGAATATACAGATTACGCTTCCAATCCGGCATATCGGTATTCTCCATAGTATATAATTCCTATAAAATAAGTAGGTTATTATCCATATTAGGATACGGATGCAGGAAAGTATAATAGAAAAGTTCAATAGACCCATTCAAGAATTAAATGAATGGGCCTGTCATTATGCCATTTAACGCTCAATTTTCAGTTAGCTGGATAGACATAAAAACATCTACCTCATCTTCACGATCTACAAGAAACCCGAAACGTTCATATAAATGCTTCGCCCGGCTTCCCTGCAGCACATTCAATATGACACGTTTACCTCTGACTTCGTCCTTTTCCAGTAGCTTTTGCAATACTTCGGTTCCAATCCTCCTGCCCTGCACATCCGGATGAATATAAAAGTGCTCCAACAGAGCACCCTCAGCCGTAGGCTTCAGTGACACACAACCTACAGGTGAACCCTCCAGCTGTATAATCCATGTATAGATCGGATCGAATGTGTTCCGGAAACGTTCCCGAACCTTCACCGTCATACCTTCCCAATCTGGTCAGATCATCATACAGAACCAGGGCACGCAAATCAGCAAGCCGCTCCACATCTTCCTGCACAGCTTGATGCATTGTTAGTTGGTTCATTAATACAACCTCCGTATTCAATACTTCCACTACCTGTTTCTTCGCATATGTACTACTGCTTGCTGACTTCTACATCAATTCATTATCCATTTTCTTGGCACGTATAATCTCGCGAATAATCTTCGAACGGTTCCAAACGACAAATTTGAAGACAAGTCCTCTCTTATTATAGGTCGTTTCTGCCCGTTTAGGAGTATTTTCGCATAGGATTATGATCAAAAAAAAGCATAGTCCACCGGATATCATCCGACATGAACAATGCTTCTTTCTGTGTTGCTATTTCTACGAAAAGGAGAAGCCTCTCTTCCCTACATCTCTTGCAGGATGCCTTTGACAAGCCCGATAAAGGTCGTCTTCACTTTTGCAGCCACTTCGATGACTTCATCATGACTGAGCGGCTGATCCAGAATGCCGCAGGCCATGTTGGTCAGACAGGAAATGCCCAGCACCTTCATGCCGCCATGGATGGCTACGATCGCTTCAGGAACCGTAGACATACCTACAGCATCCGCGCCCATCGTCCGAATCATGCGAATCTCGGCTGGTGTCTCATACGCAGGGCCACTCCACCACGCATACACCCCTTGCTGCAGGCTGACCTTCTGCTCTTCTGCAACCTTAAGGGCAATACTGCGCAACTCGCGGCTATATACCTGGGACACGTCAGGGAAACGGACACCGAGTTCGGCGTTATTGGGTCCCATCAATGGATTGTTGCCTACCAGGTTAATGTGATCCGTAATGAGCATCAGCTGACCTGGCTGGAAGCTTGTGTTGATCGCTCCGCAGGCATTGGTAATGATCAATTGCTCAACACCCAGCGCCTTCATGATGCGAACCGGAAACGTCACTTCATCCAGCGTGAAACCTTCATAATAATGAAGACGTCCTTTCATCGCGACGACTGTTTTGCCCATGAGTTCGCCAATGACCAGCTCGTTAGCGTGACCAACAGCTTCAGATTGTGCAAAATACGGAATATCCGTATAGGGAATAACTGTAGCATTCTCGATCTCGTCCGCAAGTGCTCCAAGGCCGGAACCTAGGATCATGCCTACGACAGGCTTGGTGTTGATTCGGTTTAATATGTAATCTCTAGCTTCTTGAATATGTTCGGATTGATGCATGAATGGTTTCCTCCTGATCATCTGTAGTGGGGATTCGTATGACTATACTTCAAGTGTAATGAACAATGGACATGATGTAAATGGAAGTCGGCAACCAACACTTCTGGGCAGTCTCACGCTGTATACGTTAAGCATTAACGCCCGTCTGTAACACTTGGAAATAACCTTGCAAAAGCTTATCAAAATCAGGAGTCTCTTCCTGAATCTGCTCTATATACTTCCACAAGATCAATTCTTCCGTTTCGATGTTTATTACCTCGTATTCCATTTGTCCGGACTCCCAGACAGTCACTTGGCCCATGGCACACCCTGATTCATGAACAAACCCGGTCGAGGGGTCGGGAATATACTGTTCGTTCACATGGCCACGGTTCACCGGTTCTGTAGTAATATGAAGCGTTCGCAGCGGGCCTGCCTTTTGTTCGGCCCATTGATTAAATTGTTTTCGAATCATATGAAAGTACCCCGCCTTCAGGCTTAACCATTCTTGTGTCATTCATGCTTCAACATTACACAAAAAACCGATCCTCTGTCGAGAATCGGTCTCATTTATTGAAAAATAATAACATATTTTACATCAACAGGTAACTGCAATCACCCTTACTGCTGATCCAGCGAATAACGCATTTTGCTTTTTATGAAATCCATCCCCATGATCAGTAACAGCATCAGTACAGCAAACATCATGGATTTTCCAATAGTACTTTCAGGAAAGATCATATAGGCAGCTGCAAAATGGCCTGCAAAAAGAAACAAGTAATTCCTTATTCGGTCCATCTTCTCATCTCATTTCGGGATCAAATTCAGAACACAACTGTAACCTACTGCTCTACATTATCATATTTTTCCATATTGATCCATAATGCAAGTTATCTCTTTCGCCCAATCCCCTCATAGACAGCCTCGCACAATTCAGTTGTAAACCTGCCTGACATACCCTCCAGAGCTGTGTTCGTGAACGCAACAACGCTCAGCTCTTCTGTCGGATCAACAAACCATGAGTGACCATAGGTTCCTCCCATACGCCACGTTCCAACGGATTCCGGGGTAGCCGCCTCTATCGGATCTTTCAGCAACGTAAATCCCAGCCCAAATCCTCTGCCCGGCCAATAAGGCATGTCAAGATCGCCAATATGATTGGTCGTCATATCGGTGACCAGTGATTTAGGCAGAAGAGAGCCCCCACCTTGACGCAGCGTTTCAAGCAAAAGAAGAAAGTCTCCTGCACTTCCAACCATCCCCGCGCCACCTGAGTAATAGGCCGATGGATCGAGAACTCTTTCTGGTGCAAGGCGGAAGCCGGCCGTTCCTTCAATAAAAGGAACATGGTCCATATCATGCAAGCGACGAGGTCGCCCATTACTGTTAAAACTGTCCGCATAGGCAGCAGTCAACCTCTCCGGATCGACAGCAGCAAAATCCGTGTCTTTCATGCCCAGTGGATGAGTGACGAACCGTTGTACCGCCTCGCGCAGTGTCATCCCAGTCACTTTCTCAATGACTGCACCAAGTACATCCGTTGCAATCGAATATCTCCACATCTTCCCGGGCTCATACAGTAGTGGTACAGAAGCAATCCTGAGCAAATTTTCTTCCAGTGTAACGCCAGCGATATCCATCCCATCTGATACTTCGGCAAGTTCGTAGGTTCCCCCGTTTTCCTGAAAAAAGCGATACGTTAACCCCGCCGTATGTGTCATTAGATGATGAACCGTCATTGATGCAACTTCCCCGTTTGGCTGTTGAGGAAGAAATTCAGGAAGCCATGTTGCTACCAGATCATCCAGCTTTAATTTTCCTTGGGAAATCAATACCATGGCAGCGGTAGATACAATCGGCTTGGTTACAGAAGCATACCTAAACAGTGCGTTTTCTTGCATTGGTATGTTCTGCTCCCGATCTGCAAGGCCAGCAGCGCTGTTATAGACCAGCTCCCCTTTCCAGGCAATCTGAACAACGGAACCCACGATTCTTTTTTCTGCCAATGTCCGGTGAATGACTTCATCCACAGATACAGAATTAAACTTCATATCTCTGTCTCCCATTTCCCTCTTCCTCTCCATGTGCTACCACTTGATTATTTAAAGTAAGTATGCTTATTATATAAATGTCCTCATCCGTATTACATAAGGCAACCAAGTTATCCACAATAATCTGCCATGAATATAAAGGTAATTACAATGCATTTCCTATAATTTAAAGGGGGCCATTTCATGGACCAAATCGATACGAATATTCTCTTTCATTTGCAAAACCAGGCAAGGCTATCTATGACAGAATTGGGCAAGCTGGTAGGTTTATCTCAACCCGCCGTAACAGAACGTGTGAAACGATTGGAAGAAAGCGGTGTAATTGAGGAGTACCGCACCATCATTTCTCCACAGAAAATAGGGAAATCGAGTACTTCCTATCTCCTTTTTCGCACACGGGATTGTCATGCCTTTCTTGATTTCTGCCGTTCGTCACCGGAAGTGGTCGAATGTCATCGCGTGAGCGGAGAACATAACTACCTGTTAAAGATCATGACGGATTCCATTGCTGATCTTGAAGCATTTGGAGACCGATGTGATCCATACGGTACCTACACTACCCTTATCGCCATATCTTCACCTATCGCAGCCAAAAATCTCATCGAAGAAACGAATGTGCTGTAAATGGTAGTTTCGTTCTTAGCCCGTTTTGGGAAAACCATGTTTTCTGGCGGAACAGGCGACAACCAAGGCGATAAGAATCAACAGAATCAAGGAAATCGGCAGAAAACGAGCTCCCACCTGGTTCAAAAGGATGGCTCCGATGATCCCTCCTCCCCCAATTCCCAGATTCCATGCTGTTACCAGCATAGATTGGGCGACATCAGCACTCTTGCCCCCGGCTTGCGCAATTGCAGTCTGCAATAACGTAGCGGCCCCTCCAAATGTAAGTCCCCAGGCAACTACCCCCATAATGATCACAGTCGGTTGATGGATAAAAACCCCCATCGCCAGCGAGGCAAGTGCGAATATAACTAAGCTGATTAGAACCAAGAGCCTGATGTAACGATCAATCAGCAGCCCAATAATCCATATACCGATCACTGAAGTCAGTCCAAAGATCAGCAGAACCAGATCCACCCGTTCAGACAGCACGGTCTCACCCAGATAAGGTGATATATACGTGTACAGAATGTTATGGGCGAGGACCCAGGCCAGAACAACTAATAATATGGGACGCACCCCAGGAATAACAAAAATTCGATAAAGCGCAAGCTGATGACGAGCAGGCTCCCCCTTATAATCAGGTACTTTCCATAGGACCCAAACTACAAGCGCAGCCGTCAATAACGAAATTGTTCCGAAAATAAGACGCCACCCTGCGTAATTGCCCAAAAAGGTACCCAAGGGAACGCCCAGTGCAAGCGCCAAAGGTGTGCCCACCATGGCCACTGCCATCGCTTTCCCCCTTAACGAGCTTGAAACCATCCGGCGTGCGTAACCGGCAGTCATTCCCCACAATACGCCAGCAGACACACCCGCCATAAAACGGGCAGCAAGGGTAACTCCGTATACCGAAGAGACGGCCGTAATCGTGTTGAAAATCAGAAAACCGAGGATGCATAATAACAGCAGAGGCCTGCGTCTCCATCCACGTGTAGCAGTCGTAAAGGGGATCGCTGCCAGAAGAGATCCCACTGCGTATAATGTGACGAGTTGTCCAGCTAAACCTTCTCTGATTTCCAGATCTTGTGCTATTTGCGGCAGCAGTCCCGCCGGTAGACTTTCTGTAAGGATGCATATAAATCCAGCCATAGCCAATGCAAGCAGACCTGACCAGGGAAGACGCTCCTTTGCCATTGCGTTCACGTTCACGAAGACTCTCCTTTATCCCTTATTTGTGTAAGTCCAGAAGCCTCTGGCCTACAAGAATAAGCTTATAAAATCGGGTCTACATTTGGCATAGTTAATTAACGGCAGATCGATCGTTTTAGGAGGATAATCCGTTTTATTTCGGTGTTTCACTTTGAATTTAAATGTAAGCGATATCAATTGGTAATGGCCAAATGCTCGATGGTTAAATAGGATGGAAGGAAATCGAAGATGATTAATAGCGCTCCTGTTACTCACTAGATTGATAGGATAAAGTACAGGCATTGATATCAATGCCTGTGTTCACACATACAAAACGTAGCTTGATAGAGGAAAAATCCTGATGCAGATACACCTTGTCGACAATACGTTCTGGTAGCCGGGTTCGGTCCAATTACAAAAAATCAAGATGAGCGGTATGTCTGCCGCAGATAACAGGCCAGCTGCAGATGAAGCAGGTGCTCCTGGTTACTCAAGGACATGCCCAAAATCTCTTCAATTTTGCGAATCCGCTGATACAGAGTATTGATATGAATATGAAGCGTGGCTGCCGTCTGAGCAGCAGATCCCCCGGAAGCCATATATGTCATTAGCGTTTCCTCCAGTCCGCCGGTCTGCCCTTTGACAGGTCGAAGCGGTTCAAAGATCTCTGCCATAAACGCATTCAGATCCTCCGCAGATTGCCGGATGAACAAACGGTTGACACCTATATCCGTGTAGCGAATGGTTCCCCGTTCTCCCCTTGTCTTCTGATACGCCAGTGCCTTATCGGCTTCCTGGAATCCCGTATTAATCGCATCTAAACCTGATCGGATTGAACTTAAGCCTCCGAATAATTTCACCTGATTTCGATTCTCCCAATCCTTCAACAGGGAGCTGAACTGCTGCTCCAGCTTACCGGGTTTAAACGCATCAGTCACGATCAGCAGCAAGGTCATTCGTCTCTCATCCCCAAAAGCAACAGGCAGCGTTCCGCTTGGCATTTTCTCTCTCAGATAAGCAATGAGCTGAACGGATAATGGACTATATGTGGATGGATTCACCCGATCTGCAAACTCCAAAAGGCCGACTACGATGGATGTTGAAGGACCGATCCCGATCTCCCCCGACTTCTGCCAGTAATCCTCCGAGTCCTGACTAAGTCTCAGTTCATTGAAGAATTGCTGTGTTTTCTTGAAGTAAAATTCAGCCAGAGACTGCTTGCGCATCAATTCAAGAGCCAGAATGGAGCTCCCCTGCTCCAGCGCAATTAACTGCAATGGTTCCAGCGGAGTATTCATCTGCATGATCAGATAACCGAGACATTGATTAGCCGAAGCAATCGGGTACAAATATTGAAATACCTGGCTTTCTTCCCCCTTGATACATGTCAGATAATCAGGATGATGCAAGGATTCGTACAGATTGCGCAGTTTCTCCATATCCCAATCATTCAGGACACTGCTCCGTTTGGGAATCCATTCATTATCAATAAAATCGATAAATACGATTGGCACGCCAATAATACGTGTCAATTCGTTAACGATGGATACCGCACCCTTATTTTGCAGCGAAAGCCGCATTAAGGATGAGTGAATCTCGTCTCGTTTGATGAGCGTTTCGTTCCGTTTGCTCAGATCCTCATAGAGCTGGGCATTCGTGATGGCAATGGAAACCTGGTCGGCAAAGCTCTGCAGCAGTCTTACATCCGATTCCGTGAATATGGGGACCCTACCTTTTTGATAAACGATTAACACGCAATCCGGCTCGCCTCCCACCTTGATCGGCACCGAAATGATTGACCCGATATTCTGAAAGTCGTATGCCGAATTCAAATGATCCTTGTTGTCAGGGGTCATGTTGCCAAAGTCATCTTCCACTGTGGAGAAACTGTTGTAAAGCTTGGGTATGCCTCGCTTGAATGTATTGCCAATAATGCCTTCACCCGGCTTCAGCTTCATTTTCATCATGTCCTCGCCCATTTCTCCAGCTCTCGCCTTAACCTTCAGTGCATCAATTGAAGGATCGTATCTCCATAACACCCCGATACATTCATAAGGAATGACCGATAGCGCACTCACCAAAATCCGGCCCAACAGCTCATTCAGATCTAACAGCTGAGTCACATCACGGATACTGTTCATGATTTCGTTCAAGGCACGTTCATGCTTGCTGGCCACAGCCTCCGTATAATACGGGTAGAGTAATGAGGATAGCGTAACTAAATCTTCCGCAGAACAGTGCCAGTTCATAAAGACACGAATTGCCACACATATATTATTGCTATATGGCAGAAAAACTAACACGATATCATCTGATTCTTGCTCTACTTTGGGGTGTTGAAGAGGGAGACTTTCATCAAAACAAGGTGGTATACTTTCCTTTTTACCAATGGCTTCATTCAGCACCCAATCTTCCCAATTACTGCTGATCCAAACCTCATAATCGCATTTCCCCAAACGTTCTCTCAGGATTTCATGTAAGATTCCATTCAACAGAGCCGCCCCCAAGTCAATGTAGGTTTTCACATAAAACTACAATTTATTATACATATATATACATTGTGTTGGTACCCTCTCATCCTGTAACTTTATATCAACACAGAAATCAAGTTAACAATTGATGAGAAAGAAGGTAACACAATGTCCAAAATCATGCACAGCAAACACTTCAAGTACATTGTTCTCGCTCTCTTGTTTCTCGGCTGGTGCCTAGGCAACCTGGATCGCTTCGTCATCAACTATGCCATTGTGGGAATAACTCAGGACCTGGGTCTGGGCGCTTCCGCACAAGGAATCATCCTCAGCAGCTTTTTCCTCGGGTATGCCATTATGCAAATCCCAGGCGGAGCACTCGCCGACCGTTTCGGCTACCGTAAGGTCATTCTTGTTTCCTTGTTCTCCTGGTCCATATTCACCATTCTGACCGGTTCCGCCTGGTCATTACTCTCTCTTATCTTCGTTCGTTTCCTGTTTGGTATTGGTGAAGGCAGCTTCTTCCCTTCCGGTTCCAAAGCTATCGCCACCAACTTCCCGGTCAATCAGCGAAGTGGAGCCATGTCGATCATGCTGGCGTCCGCTGCAATTATGGGGGTTGTCACTCCTATTCTGACTGGACACGCCCTTGTCACCATCGGCTGGCGTAACCTGTTCTATATCATAGGTGTGGTGGGTATCCTCATCACTGTCCTCATGTTCTTTTTACTCAAAGAACCGGCTAAACCTTCACTCGCTGCCTCTGCCTCGGGACAACAACCCAAAACATCGCTTAAAGACGTCTTGAAAACGCCGCTGATCTGGAATTTGTTTATTAGCTATTTCAGCATTTATGCCGTGAACTGGGGACTTCAATCCTGGATGCCAACCTACATGGTCAATGTCCGGGGACTCGATATGACGCAAATGGGACTGCTTTCAGCCATCCCGGCTGTCGTCAGCATTTTCACCATGCTCCTCAGTGGCTATGTGCTTGACCGCATCCCGGCTGGCAAAGATCGGATTATCGCTTCCGTATTCGGTGTACTTGTGGCCTTCTTCCTGTACCTCATGGGCTCCTCGGGAAGCATTGCTACATTTATTACGTACATGACCATCGTAACGGCCATGGCTGGATTTATTTCCACGCTGATCATTTCCAAATCACTAAAAACCATGCCCGAATCTATAGTCGCAACGGCCAATGGATTCATTAACACAGGTGCACAGCTCGCCGGTTTCCTGACACCGATGCTGATCGGATTTCTGGTAGAGGCTTCAGGGGGATCTTATGCAACGGCATTCATCATGTTGATCGCCTTCGCCCTCATCTGCTCCCTTTCATTATTCTTCTCGCGTCGTTCGAAACAAGACAGTGGTTCTGAAGTGCAGGCGACGGCTGTTTAAAGACGCAGCTTAGTACCCTTTTTCTAGATAAGAATCATGCCATAACAAACAAGACATTTCTTGTTCACCATAAAATACATGTAAAGAGGTGTATCCCATGACAACAACGATTGATCTAACCCAATATATATCCGATGCCATTGAAGGAAAACGCGAGTTGTTTACCCAAGCTAGTGACCGAATCTGGGAATTTGCAGAGACAAGGTTCGATGAATTTCAATCCGCAGAGCTGCTGATCGAATTGCTTGAATCCGAAGGCTTCACGATCGAGAGAGGTGTTGCCGGACTGGAGACCGGATTCATCGCCTCCTATGGTTCGGGGCTGCCTGTTATTGCCTTACTGGGCGAATATGACGCACTGGCTGATCTCAGCCAGGAAGCCGGAATCAGCACCTACCAGCCCGTTCAGCCGCGTGGTAACGGTCATGGCTGCGGACATAACCTGCTCGGCATAGGCGCTGTGGCTGCGGCAGTCGCAGTCAAAGACTATCTTCAGGATAATCCGGATACCCAAGGAACGGTGCGTTTCTATGGATGCCCGGCCGAAGAAAGCGGATATGGTAAAACGTATCTTGCTCGTGAGGGCTACTTCAAAGATGTGGATGCTGCACTCTCCTGGCACCCTCACTCCATGAATGCCGTTATGCATGGAAGCTCCAATGCAGTCATTCACGGCACGTTTACTTTTAAAGGCATCAGTGCTCATGCTGCAGCCGCTCCCCACCTGGGACGAAGTGCTCTCGATGCCGTTGAGCTGATGAACATCGGTTCAAATTATATGCGGGAGCACATGATTGATCAGGCCCGAATTCACTACGCCATAACCAACTCGGGCGGTTTGGCACCCAATGTCGTGCAGGCGGAAGCCGAGGTCACTTATCTCGTTCGAGCACCGAAGAGCGCTCAGGTACGGAGTCTGTTTGAACGTCTGGTGAAAGTCGCAGAAGGGGCTGCCCTGATGACGGAAACCACGATGGATTTTAAATATGAAGGCGCATGCGCCAACCTGATTCCGAACAGCACGCTTGAGAAAGTGATGCATCAGCATCTCGTGGCTTTCGGTGCACCCGAATATGCAGAGGACGAATACGATTATGCCAAAGCCATCTATGAGACGCTGCCGCTCCAAAATCAGCAGGAAGCTGGCGCGTTAGTTGGTCCTGAACTCGCCCCTCTTCTGGCTGAGCGACCACTGCCCAACTTTATTGCTCCTTATTCGGATGAGAAGGAGACCTTCATGGGTGGATCAACCGATGTAGCGGATGTCAGCTGGAATGTGCCAACCGCTCAGTGTATTACCACCACGATGGCCTTTGGCACGCCGCTTCATGCTTGGCAAACCGTTGCCCAGGGCAAGAGCAGTTTTGCTCACAAGGGCATGCTGCTCGCTGCCAAAGCGATGGCAGCTACGGCCATTGAATCCATTTTGCATCCAGAGATCGTCAAGGAAGCACAACAGGAGTTGCTGGACAGACTCGGCGGGGAAGTATACGACTGCCTCGTTCCCGCAGATGTTCAGCCTCCCAAACGGGGAGAATGAGACAGTGAGGTTCAAAGACGTATTTTCCATTATCGGTCCAGCCATGGTTGGACCGTCAAGCTCCCACACTGCAGGAGCAGCACGGATCGGCCGCACGGCTCGCCAACTGTTCGGCGAATGCCCTTCCCATGCAGAAATCATCATGTTTGGCTCTTTTGCCGCAACGTACAAAGGACATGGTACCGACACCGCCATCGTTGGCGGTCTGCTGGATATGGACACGGATGATCCCGGATTACCCGAGGCTTTTGCCCATGCAGACATGGCTGGCATGCAAACCGTTATCCGTCCGGGAACAGGTCTGTACCCGCATCCGAACACGACAGAGATTGTATTAACCAACGCAGCGGGAACTCGGACATTAAACATGATCGGAACGTCAATCGGCGGAGGGAATATCGAAATTGTCCGGATTAACGGCTACAACTTGAAGCTGACGGCTCTCTATCCTACACTCATCATTCGTCATAGCGATGAACCCGGTGTCATTGCTGTCGTCACTCGCCTGCTTGTAGATAATCACATCAATATTGGACACATGTCTGTGGATCGTAAGAACCGGCGGGGTGAAGCCATGATGGTGCTCGAATGTGATGGCCGGATTGACCAGGCCGTGGTGCGGCAGATTGAAGTGATTCCGGAAGTCCAGGAAGTCACACTGCTCCATCTTTAATTTGAATATTGAAATTGATTTCCGCTTAATCGATAAAGGAGCCTACGCCAATGAACTTTCGAACGCTAAAACAACTTGCCGAACTGGCGGAGACCCGCAATCTTTCCCTCGGCCAGCTCATGCTGGAAGAGCAATGTCATGAATCAGGCGATGACACGGGCACCGTGTTCGGTCAGATGCAAGAGTATTATGAGATTATGAAAAGTGCGGTGCACCAAGGTCTTCACACCGATACCACTTCCAAAAGCGGATTAACTGGAGGAGACGCCCGTAAATTGATGGCTTTTCGCGCAGATGGACAATCCATGCTCGGGGACCATGCCAGTCTGTCCATGAGTTACGCACTTGCGGTATCCGAGGTCAATGCCTCGATGGGCCGAATTATTGCTACACCGACGGCGGGTTCCTGCGGCATTATTCCCGGGGTATTTATCAGCAGCCAGGAGCGATTCGGCTGGACCGATGAACAAATGGTCTACGGCCTGTTTGCCTCCGGGGCAATCGGTTATGTCATTGCCAACAATTCGTTCATCTCTGGAGCGGAAGGCGGCTGCCAGGCGGAAGTGGGGTCTGCCATCGGGATGGCAGCCGGAGCGCTGGTGGATATCCGGGGCGGGTCCCCTTCCCAGGCCATCCACGCCGTAGGACTTGCGCTGAAGAATACCCTTGGTCTGATCTGCGATCCGGTAGCGGGGCTTGTCGAGATTCCGTGCATCGTACGGAACGGGTTTGGTGCCATTACTGCTCTCGGAGCCGCCGATATGGCGCTGGCCGGAGTCCGCAGTGTTATCCCTTCCGATGAGGTGATACAGGTCATGCTTGAGGTTGGATCAGCCATGCCTGAATCATTACGCGAAACGGCAGGCGGCGGCCTCGCCCAGACCCCGACAGGGCGCAAGATCACACGGGATTTGCAGCATAAATAAAGATCAGGCATGTCATTTACACTCAGAGAGACGGTCAGAACGCCTCTCAAGGTAAATGCATGCCTGCTTTTTTTGTTTGATGTATATGATGTATCTCAACCAATGAACAGCTCGTACATTCTTCAGATAAGTTCTGTTGAACTAAAGGGAGATACAGCTATAGCTTGTCCACCTGCAGCAGCGTAACCTGTTTTATGGTACATGCAGGACTGATTTGCTCTTCGGATAACACGTTCAGCTTGATCAGGCTTTTCAGCTTATGACTATCTACCTTGGACAGCAGTCTCCAAATGTCCGGATCAGGCAGTGCGGTGTACAGCTTCTGGTCATCATATTCCTTGCGTTGCTGAAGCACCGTTTTCACCGTATAACCGCCAACCCGTGTCTCATATACCCCTTGTTCGGCACAATATGCGACAATCTCATCTCGTAGTACAGATAATTGCTGCTCAATCTCTTTTTGCTGCTGCTTCAGTTGAAAATAGGTTTGCACCTTCTGTTCCATGACCTATCACGCTCCTCTATACCATAGGTATGCAGGAAACGATTGTTTAGGACAGGCTATTCATGACTATTCCCGGGGAAATAATGAATCCATGATTTGTACCGGAGATTACCGTTGGTCGTATTCCAGCCATTAGTACGGGTTTTAACTGACTACTCCCATTCTATCAACTTCTTAGGGTACTCCGTCATGATTGCAATAGACTCTCCTTCAAATACGGATTGTTGCGAACAATTGCACACACCCGCTGCATTACTTTTGGTCCCATGGGTACATCGGCGACGCAGCTTAACAGAATCCAGCGTAGACAAGCCATTGCTTCAAAAACCCCTTCATCCTCCAGCGAGTAACTTGCTGTACGCCTGAATTCAGCACAATATGTCTCTCCATAACTCTCTCCATTGTAGATCGTAATAAGAAAAACAGACCATGCAACATCGTACCTCGGGTCGCCCAGCTGTCCGTTCGTCCAGTCGATAATGGTATAGTCATCCTGCATTTCAAGAATATTACCCAGATTATAATCCCCATGGATTAAGCAATCCTGCCTAAGCTGGACGCATTGAAGAAGGTGCGACAGATGAGTGCTGATGTCTTCGTAAAGCTCTATGGAAGGAAAGAAATAACCAACAAAATCATACCTGGATATGTACGCTCCATCTTGTGCGGCACCTGCTTCATTCAGCGGATAACGATGGACCTCCATTAAATTCCGAGCCAAATGTGCCAGCTTGGAAGATGTTAATTGGGTAACAGGCGCACCATCATAGCTCGTTAACAGCACCTGATTCTGCTCCTCATCCATGCCCCAGCCATAAGGTGTGGAGACACGGATCCCATTATGGAGTAGTTTGGATAGCAGCTTATATTGGTTGCCGACATTCGGTTTGGAATCCTTGTTCCATATCTTCAGAACATACGGCTGATCATCAAATACGATTTTCATCACATCTGCTTCCAGTCCAGGTGACAAAGGAATAACATCATATCCCCCTTTAATCATAAGCCCTAAATGTTCATCCAATTGGATCCAATTCATACGGCTAAGTTCGATGGTCATCACTTCCCCCCCTTCTACACATGGTCTTACCCCGGGAAAAATAAATCACTCTTACCATTTTCCGGCTAATTATTGGTCTACCTAATACGGTCAGTCAGGGATAATCAGGCCTTTACCAATCACATTGGCGGATACCGGTTCCTTGCCCAATTCTCTCGCCCATACCGACAATTGTCCCATATGGTGAATTTCATGAGCGATGACGTGGCGCATCACTTCTCCCCATGAATCTATTACAACTTTGCCATTCGGTAGATGATCAATATGAGCTTTCTTTTCCATGCTCGTGTCCCACGCCAAAACAAATGCCTCTACATCGGGACGCAGCTTGCGATCGAATTGTCGCACAGCTTCAAGGCTCTTGTAGTGTTCAAAATCTTCCGCTCCATCCGGCTTACCTTGCAGAATCTGAAGCCAGCTCCACTCTACATCAATGATATGGAAAAACGTCTTCAAGATGCTCCCTACCCCGCCTGTACGAGTCCTCAGCAATTCTTCAAGCGGTAGATCCTCACACCACGCATACCACTGTTCACGCACCATCCAGTTATAACGAAAAAAAGTTTCCATTTCCATTCCTCCTTTTCCGGTTGTGTTTCTAGAGTGTTTTGATCAATTCCGTATTGGCAAATGTGGTATCCGAATGCTCAAGATCCCCGTATATCCCACTAATCTGATTGAATCCGGATTTAATCCAGAATCGTAATGCTGGCCAGTTTTTGAGCGCTACATTGATTCTGATTTCCCTGTATCCGAGTGAGGAAAGATGGAGACTCAGTGCTTGAATCATTTCCTGTCCATATCCTTGCTTCTGTATTTCATTTTGGATATATAAAAATTCAAGATAAATGGAATCCTCAGATGGGTAACCATGGTACATACTCAGCAGACCGATTTTTTGATTCTCTTCGACTGTACGGATCGATTGAATCCGGTAATTCTCCAGCTTTCCTCCCGGTGGAAGATTGCCTTCTTTAACACATTTCTTCACATAATCCGGTTCATACTCCCGTCCATCCCATTGTTGTAAGTAACGGCTTGTTTCACAAATGGACTGGATCTCGGGGATCTCGTATTCTTCCACATCCGAAATAATGAGTCGTTCTGACTTCCATTCCTCTGGGAGCTGTTTCATATTCATCACTCCAATGTATTGTTAGGCTCATCTCCAAATACCTGGATCGGTCCAGTCCATCGTTCCTCATTCAGGATCATTTCCTTATACATTCCTTCCGTATAGCTATCGATAACACGATTCCAAAATTGATTGGCAGGCTTATTGGCTAGCGTTTGCCGAATCTCCCACGCACCAGGGAATTGATCAAAGATATGGAACGCTGCTCGCTTACCGTATCCTTTCTTTCTATACTTGCGCACAATAAAAAAATCACTAACGATATTTGTCCTGGATGCTTCACTAACATGCACGAACTCTCTCGGAACATCCAGCATTAATAAGGCGAAGCCTGCTATCTCCCCATTCACTTTGATCATTAGGGGTCGCCTGTAGGTGTCCGTCCATTGATGATCAATATACTTGTATAGATATAGACCATGAATATTCAACTCATGTCCATCGAACTCACTTGAATCATATCGATATAGTTGCATCAGGTTATGTAATACATGTTTATCTTCGTAATCTATCGCATTAATTTCTACCATTTCTCTTCTCTACTCTCCCTTCCTGTTAAGCAATTTTCTTGATGATACGTTCCTTCCAACTTGTTATCAAAGAACTCTATCCAAACCTTCTGATCTATTACATAATTCCCATTAATTCAAACTCTTCCTAAACGTAACACGCGAATATCCAGTTTGGAAATAATCCTTCTCCAATTTCGATACCGAGTAACCAATCGATTTATAAAATACTAGTGTATCTTCATTACCAGGATGGCCGAGGGTGTGCAACATAACTTCAGTTACTCCTTTTTCTTGAATCGCTTCACATACATGGTCCAAAAGAGTTTTCCCGATTCCCTTTCTCAGATGCCTGGGCGATACAACGACACCTACGATTTCGTAAGACTTTTCATCATTGTTATACATAAACCCCGCATGTCCTACAATCTGGTTCATCTCAACTGCAACCCAGTATTCTGAATCACTGGAATGATGGATATAGCTCGCCCAACGTTCTGGATAGAGGTCAATGATAAAAGCGGGGAACTGCAGCGCATATTCGGCCATTAATCGCTTAACCAATTCCGGATCCTGCGGTTCCAACCGTCGGTAAGATATCACATGCATCACCCTTTTATAAATATGGAACAATCTCGAAACACTGCTTACACTATCTACGCTTTTTGCGAACGCTGAAGAGGGCCTCAAGCCCCAGATCGACCAGTACAAAGATCATCGCTGCAAATACACCAAACAAAGTTAGAGGGAACGTTTCTTTAAGATTAAAATTATTCTCTCTAGCTCCGATAACCAGATAAAATATGCACATGCCGACGAACCCAGCGCACGCGTAACTCAGTAATTTTACAATTAGGTAGAGTACATGATTAGTAAATCTGATTTTGTTCAGCAAGAAGTCTACTACGATCGACAAAGGTAAGCCTATCAAAAAGATCAACGGAGCTGCATAGACAGGGTACACTGCAATATAAAAACCAAAATCATAGGTTTCACTCATAGATAACAAGCTTGCAGCTAAACTAAACAAGATTACGGTTAAAAGTGAAGTTAACAGCTTTCTACCCAGGTTCATTTCACCACTCCAATATGGGTATCCACAATTAATCCAAGGTACTTATACGTCCGAATCCGCCGGTTTCCAGCCTACTTCCTGAGACCACAGATGGGCTTTCTGCAAGATTTCCCACACTACAGGCCCTTTGCCCTCCACATACTTCGAACGTTGTTCCTTGTATAAACGCATGAGCCTATGCTTTTCCTCCGCATACTTCAGGCAATCCAGTGGATGTTCTCGTAAATAATCCCTGAACAACAATGTCATCTGCTCCGAAAAACTCCCTGCTTGCCTAACGTGTACATGGGTTCGTCTATTCCCTGGTGCTTCGCGGAAATATCTTTTGCTCTGATCCGGATTATCCTCCCTAAACACAAAGCCGACCCTTTCAATATGAAACTGGAAGTCCGGTAAGTTATCGAGATTCAACACCGAAATTTGAATGTCAATAATGGGTTTGGCGTCTAAATCGGTAATAGAAGTTGATCCGACGTGGTCGATGCGTAGAGCTTTTTCTCCTAATGCCTCCCTCAATCTGGATCCCGTCTCTAGAAACAACGACCTCCATGCCGGGTCATGCGTTGCAATTCTCCATTGCTCTTCCATACAGAACCTCAACCTCGTTTCGATATGTATTGGCTATATCATAAATAACAAGTCCTATCGCCTTTTGTTACTCATTATCGTGTGTTTATTGTTCATTCGTGCATTTAATTACCCTTCCCCTTAAACCACTTTCTTAGTTGATTAATATGAGCTTGATGGTAACGATTATGGTCAGCCATATGCCATATTCCCCAGCGTAGTGTGGCTTGTTTTTCAAGGTCATGTCCAAAAGTAACAACACGGTCCAAATCAGCATCTGTTAATTGCTCACATGTCTCTTTCAGATCAGTTATTACTCCCTCATATTGAGAGATAAGCGTGTCCCTTGACACTCCACTCACCATGGGAAGGTTATTGTTTTCATCGATCATCGGGCCGTATTGTTCTATCAATGACTGGGGCAGTGGTACTCCCTTGATCCTGTAAACCCAATTTAGATCAACGTATAGGATATGTTTTATTAACTGAGCTGTACTGTTGAGGTTATGATCGGGTCCCTTGTAGTCTACTTCCTCCTGTGACATTCCTTCTGTAATGGTTTGAAGTCGCTGGCTATTCTCTCTCACTGCTGAATATAACATCCCAACTACAGGTGACATATTGGCTTGGCTTTGCAGGTCATGCAGCATATTATTTTTCCTCCTTGCCTTGTTCATAGCAGCATATTGTAGGTCATACCATGAAATATAACTACGGATTCGGGTAGGTCTCTTGTAAGAACTTAACCGACTGGTTTATCAGAGCTTTCAAAATATCCACATGAATGTCTTCGACTTTATTAATATACACGCATGCTTTTCCCGTCGTATGTTTCCCCAGGTCCTTTAAAAGTGACTCTCGTTCTGTATCGCCAGTTGCAAAGTATAAACTAATTTTGGCCTTACGGGGCGAAAAACCCACCAGTGGGGCATCACCTTCGTGCCCGGAATCATATTTATAATGATACGAACCAAATCCAATAATGCTTGGTCCCCACATTTTGGCTTCATAGCCTGTTGTCTCAGCAAAAATATCCAGCAACGTATAAGCATCCTCACGTTTCTTTGGATGATCCACGCTCTCAATAAACTCAATAACACTATTGTCTGTCTCTTTTGTTTTTTGCTTGTACATCATGATTCACTCCTTTTCAACCTGATTGACAGACTGGATCTGTCCAACTTCTCGCAGATGATTCAGTTCATCCAATGATTTTTGTAACGATTCCATTCTCCTCAACCCTGCGTATTGATTACTAATTATGCCTGCAAAACCAATAACAACGACTATAATGAGATAGAGCAATGGACTCCCTCCAAAATGAATTATCGTAATATAACTGTTAATGAGTGCAGCAGATAATTAATTCGTTAAATCTTTTACTTTCATTGTAAAACTCTCCCAGTCACTACTATATCCTACATTTGTTCCCCAACCCGCCGACCTTAGATCATTTCTTAATTGGATTAGCTTGCTAATTTCATCATTGTCCAATTTGGTATTTGGAAATCCTGTGAATGTGGGGAATTTAGCAAAATATCTATATAATGCCCACAAGTCATTTTCTTGCGATTCCGTAATCATTCCAGCATCTTTGCCTGTAACCATTAGTTGGTTGATACCTTCTGTAATATCCTCAATCTTCTCAAGAACCATATTTTCGTCGTTCCACTTATTATTCATTTGATAATCAATTGTACTCTCCAATTGCACCAAATCGCCCTGAAGACCAAACGATAAACCCGAATGGATTTCCCTCAAGTGATTTTCTCTCCAAAAAACGTACGTGATCAAGATGATATTGAATACGATGGAAACAACAATAATGATATTCTTGGTCTTCATTGATTCCCCTCTCTATTAAAAAACTTCGCCACCTTAAGCGTCACGAAGTTCTCTTTCTGATCATTCTGATTTGGCCCCTGTGATTGATCTCATCCTCGAAAACATGAAACCACATAAAATAAAAATTGGCCGGCTTGTTATACCAAAACTCCTCTTCCTTATTCAACCAGTCGTCACCTACCGTCTGAAATAACTGAAGTGTTCTCATCCTTACTTGGTCCATTTTCGTAAAATAAAAGGTGATATCATTACCTTTGATCTTTTCCTGTCCTTCCTTACCTAATTGAAGGGCCGGGCCCCATTCCAATAATTCCTCTTCGTTCAGCTGCCGATTCTCAAACGTCGCCACCTGATAAGCGTATTCAACCCCCGCAAAGTGCAGCAGCAATGCTCCAATCGAGTTACTTTCCGAATCCAGCAAAAAATCCAGTTGATCGATGGATAGATCTTTGACTTCTTCAATCGTTGTATATCTGGCATAGTTCATCATTGAAATTAGGCGACTAATCTGTGGAGAATAACCCGGTATGTCACTTATCAGATAAATGTTATCCATGTTCATGATTTAATTCCCTCCACCTTAGGTATGTACGACTTGGCTCATGATAAAGTTCACAGCATCCTCAAAATCTCTGCAATATAATTCGGCTCGGTCACGGCCCGTGTCCATTAATCAGGGTTTAAGCTTCCTGTGCAAGATTTTCCAATTAATATCCAAAAAATCCAAGAATGATTTTTACCTTCTTCACCTTTTTATTCATAAATTTAATTCCCTCTTTTGTATCGATGATCATTACCTTTTTTCCGATCCATACTCTAACGTACACTGACCTAAGACGGAAAGGTCTAGTAAATCCCTTGACCTCACTTTCCGTACCGTCTTCGTGTTCGAATTCCGTTCGGATGAACCAATGGTTTCCATATCCGATCTCTCTGAACTTTTTCACAGCATGCTCCTTTTCTCAAGACCTTTTCACTTTAATTTGATTCCGCAGGAATAATCATTTGTTGTACCTCTTGTACCCCAGGAATAAACCCGAGGTTATAATACACGGATTCCGCATCGTTTCCTTCCATGACATACAACCGTAGGATGGGATATTTTCCTTTCAGGATTGTCAAAGCCCTCTGCAGCATGTATGTAGCAATCCCTCTTCCTCTATGCGATGGGATGACACCTATACTGTATACTGCTGCCTCCGTGTCCTGTAAACAAATCCTGCAATTGGCGACAAGCTCTCCCGTACTTCTGTCATACACAAGTGTAGATGCTTCCGTGAGCACCTCATTGGTTAGAGACGGATCTTCATCAGGTATGAACTGTTCAAAGGAAGACTGATTTCTTCTTAACGCCTCAAAACCTCCTACAAAGTTTGCGAAGTCGCAATGAGCTATTTCATTTTCATTTGTAAATCGCTTGGTACCTGTTTCATCTTCAATAATTTGAGGACTCTTGATGATCAGATCGTCGTCCCATGTCACATCGAATTTTTCAGTGGGACGCTGCATCCAGCGGCATCTGAACTCCACTGGCCAAAATCCGGCTTTGGCAAATAAATGAACCTGATCCGGAAGAATTTCAAAAGCTTTAATGGCTTGGGTTCGATCAGACCAGCTGACCAGGATCTTTTTCAGTAGCTTCAGTACCTCAAATGATTGATTGAACGGTGGAATAAAAAATAAATGATATATAGTATTGGGTGCCATCCGTACCCCACCAATTTTCGATTCTCCCTGGTAGATCCAATACGCATTATTTCGGTTAGCACTGAACCGCTCTTCTCGAAAAAAACCAACAAAGCGCATATTGTAATAAACCGAGCAATATATTCCCCACTCTTCCGGGTCAGCCTTACGAATAGAATATTCGCTGGATATATCATACGTTTCCATGTTTTCAGACCATTCAGCTACCTGCATTCGTTATTCCCCCTTGAATATCTTCATAGAGAGCACTTTCTTATTACTATTCACTATGATTAACTTCCTCTTATGTTGTTCAAGAATCTCATGAATCTTGTTCTTATTTTCACGATCAAATTTGTAATTCCATTCAAGCATGTCGATCAAACCCTTGAACGTTTGTTTGTAATTCGCCTTTTCTAATCCAACTCTTTGTTTAATGAATCTCAGTACAATTCTTATTGCTCTAACCATTGGTTCTGGGGCCAAAAATATGATCAAATCTGCCTCTTCAAAACTCCGCATTACCCATTTGTAGTAAATTCCCTCAATAATCCACGCATCCTCACTTATAATATCTTCAAGCAGTCTATCCCGGAGTTCAGGTGGATTCTTTCCGGCAAATTCAACGGAGCTGCTCCACATCACTTTGTCCAATTCGTAATATGGAATATTTAGTCGGTTGGACAGTGCTCTGGCCAAATAGGTTTTTCCACTGCCTGTGGAACCAATAATATGGATTCTCTTGTAAACCATCTTAATTTTTCTCGCCCTTGTCTTTTAAAAGTCTTTATCATTCAACTATTTAACTCATTATAAATTCTTGTATCCTTTTCCCGTCCTCAACTCGATCTGAGAAGTTTCCTTGTGTGTACTCGTGTATAACCTTATTCCAAAAGCGCTGTGCGGGCACATTATTTTCAAGCTGGTGTACTTCCCAGTGCCCCTTATGCATATCAAATAGTTGTTTAGCTACCGCTGTGCCTATGCCTTCTTTCCTGTATTTCTTCATAATAAAAAACTCCGCAATGGAAAAGTATTTTCTCTCTTCTGATTCTATGCATCTCACTAACACAAAACCAATATAGTTATGCTCTTGTTTGATGACATATGGAAATCGATGATCCACTTCGATCCAATAGTCTTCCAAATAGGGATATGGCTTAAATAGACCATCACCTTCCACATCACAATGGATAAATTCAGAGAAGTCATAAATATAGAATTGCATGAGATTTTGTATGATACCCTTATGTTCCTTGGATGCTTGAATTAATTCATAATTCATATCGTGGTTACCACCTCACCTTTACTTAGCTATGTGTAGCGTCTTCTTAAAGGCTTCAATCTGTTTTTTATGATGTTTATCATGCGAGATGAATGCCCTTACATACTTTTTAATACTGAATTTCTTTTTGTCTCCATCCTTATATTCTCGTGTATATTCTTCTTCGTTCAATCCCGTAATGTCATGGATAATGTTCATTCGTTTTTCTATAAATTCTTCAACAATGGTCTTCTTCGATCTGGTCTTTGAGTATTCCATCGCATTTGCATTAAATTCGTCAAAGTTCAGATGCTTTACGGTCAATGGTTCGCCCTGTTTGATTTTATAGATAGCTTCCTCATAAAAATATTGATCCCACAGCATCATATGCGTGATAACGTCCTTCAAAGTCCATTTGCCTTCAGCTATTGGCGTATTCCAAACCTGCTCAGATAGACTCTCCAACTCTCTCACATAAGAAGTAAACGACTTGAATTCCTCAATCATTTCATCCGTAGTTTTAGCCATGATTATATCGCTCCCTATAAGTGATTTTGTTCACCTTACTTTAAGATCGAACTCTGTTCAAAAAACTAATCCATCCTTGCTTTTATTCATTGATTAAGACTGACCTATGCCAGGCCTATTAGTATTAAATCGAAAATGTTAAGCGACGTCTAGGTAATCCGAGCTTGAATTGTACACATTATTGCTCACCCATACCAAGAGTACCCTGAATAGATCTCTCATAGTTTTCCCACATAAAATAAAATGGACCCACGTTTAATGGTTGGTTCTTGTGCTCCAGAATAAAGTCCTTCCAAATAACTACATCCTCTTCCCGATCCACTTTCACAGAGATATAACCACACTCTTCGTCTCCGCACCAAGGGCATACTAAAATGGGATATCTATAATACAGATACTCATGGGGTTCCTTTAACAAAAGGTATTGAATCATTTGTCTTTGATTTCCCTCACTTCCCCATCCCAGAGCTGGTACCAGATCGTGCCTCTTAAGCATCTGATATAAAGACTTTCCATCGATAATGAGATCTGCGAATGTTGTGTTTTTATTCCCATCCTGAGATGGATCTAATTCATCATACCGACTGGAAGGTTGAGTTTCTAAAACATTTATTGTAGTCATTACTAGATTCTCCTTGTTGTTTATCCTGCTGATAACTTATAAATAAAATAACGCTCTTCCATACGTAATAGTTATTACGTTTCCAAAAATCTACAGCCTTTTCTTCAGAAAATACTGAACTATGCCTTCTGGATATTCATCGATGACTCCAAACACTTCATAGCCCATCTTCTGATAGAACTCTGGAGCCTGATAGGAAAACGTGCTGGTGTGAGCAAGTTTGCACCCCATACTTGAGGCTATGCTTTCCGCTTGCAAGAGGAGAGACTTCCCACTCCCGTGATTTCTATATTCCTCGTCGATCCAAAAGTTATCAATATATAATGTCTCACAGTATGTAGCACAGAAGATTCCACCTACAGCCCTGCCTTCCTTATCCCTCAGAAATAGATTGATGCTTTTTCCTGGCTTCTTTAATAAGCCTTTCGTTTCTCTTACATTGTAGTTATATAAACGATCACAAATGGCTTTGTAGTCATCCTCATGCTCTTCATATGCAATCTGCAATTCAACATCTTGCTTTGGGCTATTCATCGCTCTATAACCTCATTTCATTCGATTAGATTTTGTTTGCTCACTTGGTTCGTTCTTCTATAGGTATTTCTTAAATGCTTTGCTTGACTCTCCATCGTACCCTAGTTTTTCATAAAAATGATGTGCCTCGCTTCGGGATGCTCCACTGGTTAGAAACATTTTCACACAATTTTTCTGTATACATATATTTTCGATATGCTTCATTAGTGCTGAACCGTATCCCTTGCTCTGAACATGCTCTGTAACAATGACTCGTTCGACTACTCCAAACGGTCTATCCTCTACTAGAGCATCCAGACAAATATGTAAGTGCGCTGTACCAATGACCTTTTGATCAATTTCACACACGAGCAAGAAACTGTTGGGATTATATTGGATCTCCTCAATCCGTTCTCCCAGCACTTTTGTGTTCAAGTTGTTTGGCAATAATTCTTTGTACAAACGTTCAATAGCCTGCGCATCTCTTGGCTCTGCTTCCCTGATCATCACGCTCACGCTCCTTATTTTCTAAACATAATTAATTCAGCTGATAACTCAATATAATGTCTCCATTGTCTTCAATTTCGCCTGTGTCCAGGAATCCAGAAGCTTTATATAGCGTGTTAGCCACAACGTTATGCGGTACATGAGACACTCTGATCTGTTGGCAATCAGCTCTGCTTTTTAGTTTGTTGATTACTTCTCTTATCGCTTGTTTGGCATAGCCTTTTCCTTGGTATCTCTCATCAATCATAAATCGCAAAATCCAGTAATACCCGTCACTATAGATTTCATTGTCAAATAGAATGAAACCCACCATCTGATCCTCCGCGTAGATTCCGTATGGCTTGGAAGTGGTCTCCTTGATTGCATGAATGAGCGAGTCCGAATTCGTAGCGACCAGGTTCATTTGCTCATTCCGTGGTTTAAGGTTCATGCATTCCAATTCGTTTTCTTTCGTTATCAACCTTAGTGTGACGTTCTCTACTGACATGATGGCCTCCCCTTAATCATTTATCATCGTCTTACCATAATCCATATAAATACTTGCACGGACCTTTCCTACAATTTATCCAACACATATACATCTGGAAAACTAAATCCATCATAACCCAAATCATGGTATATGCGAATAAATTATTCCTCTCTCCTTTGAGGTGTATCTTCTTTTAACTTCACAAAAAAACCACGGTTTCCCGTGGCTTCACATGATTTCTGCATTTCCCTTATACAGTTCCACTCACCATTTGCCCCTTGTACCAAACCGCCTGCCGGGCAGATTTACGGGCAACGGCTTCCGCCGAGCAGCTCGCCTGAACCAGTACAAAGCTCGCCTCATCGCCTACTTTAGGCCAGACTTGTTTCCCTTCCGAATCCAGCGGTGTAACTCCACCCGTGATGAATCCAAGAGATTGGGACAACGAACGTTCATCATTGTATCCATATAATTCGGCGAAGCGCCCTGCTTTCTCCAATTGATCCCCGCTGCCAAAAGGTGACCAATGATCGGTCAGGCTGTCTGTGGCCAGCTTCACGTTGACCCCCACGCGATGCAGCATCGGAAGGGGCATAACCATTTTGCCGATGGGCACCGTTGAAGCCACGCTCATGCCGAGTGAGGCCATGCGCTTCGCCATATCCTCTGCCTCCTGCGGCTCCGCTTGAGCGAACCAAAATGCATGACTCACCGTAACCTTCCCTTGAAGTCCTGCCTCTTCCGTCAGATCAGCGAGTCGCTGCAGCGTTTGCTTGCCCGGCTCGTTGCGATCATGCAGATGGATATCAATCCCCGCCTGATGCTGCACAGCCAGATCTACCATGGCATGCAGCGATTTCTCGATATACTCGTCCACCGTATGCGGATCAAGTCCACCTACGATTGTAGCGCCTTCTTGCATGGCTTGGCCCATTAACTTCACCGAATTGGAGCGAAGCAGCCCATGCTGCGGAAATGCCACAATCTCCGAGGAGAGTTTGCCTGAGAAAGTTTCCAGTGCTTGTCTGGTGGCCTCAAGCCGTTTCAATCCGCTGACGGGCTCAATGTTGCAATGGCTGCGTACATGAGTGGACCCATAGCCCTGAATCAGGTGCAGGATACTCTCCGCTTGACGTTTCGCATCCGGCAGCAGCTTGGGCAGCAGCGCCTTCTCTTCTTCAATCCGTTCGAAAATGCTGGATATGCGCCTTACAGCTTTCCAAGGTCCATCGTAGTATGTTTTATCCAGGTGAATATGTGCTTCTTCGAACGACGGCAGCAGCAGCTGCCCTTTCCCATCATATTGAGGCAGATCCGTCTGAGGTTCCGTTCCCTCATCCTTAATCTCAATAATGATTCCGTTCTCCACCCGGAGACGGACCTTCTTCGTCTGTGTTCCCGTTACCTGGCCCTCTTCCATAACATAACCTTGCTCCATCGTTACGTTAGTCAACCAATATGCCTGATTTAACATGTCATCCCTCTTTCCACGAAGTGTGCCGTGCATGGTATCGATCATCTGTGCTCTATGGTACCATAGGGGTGAACGAGGCAAAAATATGTAAAACGTTGGTGTTCCATACGATGATCGTTTGGATCTGACTGGCGGAAAGGTGTGCCCTCAACATGAACAAATGGCTTCCTATCCTTGTAAGCGCAATCGCAATTACGCTTTTCATGCTGCTGTACTATACGGTAACCGGGACGTCCCTTTCAGAAGTGCATTGGGGTTCGTACACGGTGATTCTCCTACTTGTTCTAGTTATTCCACAGACGCTCGGAACGATAATCAGAGAACGCAAAAACAGGCACAACTAAGTGCCTGCACCCTATCCACCCTCCTAAACCACCGCTCTTCAAAAATGAAACCGCTCATGCCCGCCATTAGTCACGCCTTCAATCCGCTCTAAGTCCAGCAGTCTGCGCTTCAACTCCAAGCCTCCGCGGAATCCGGTCAGTTTACGGTTGGCACCGATAATGCGGTGACATGGTAACAGAAGGGGAATGGGATTCGCCCCGTTCGCCGCCCCAACTGCACGAACCGCCGTAGGTCTGCCGATTGCAGCCGCAATCTCGCCGTATGTGCAAACTTCACCATAAGGGACACGCCCCAGCTCTTTCCACACCTGCTGCTGGAATGCTGTGCCAATCAGATCAAGTGGAATCTCGTCCGTATAACGAATCGGCTCCCCTGCAAAGTAAGCTTGCAGCCAGTCCACCATGCCTGTCCCCTTTATGGCTTGTTCATCTTGTACCAGCCCTGCTCCCGGGGCAATCCGGGTAATCCAGCTGCTCCAGTCCTCCAACGTTTCATTCGGCATGACAATACGGCAGATCCCAAGTTCCGTAGCGATCAACACCCACGGACTGCCGTCCAGCTCCAAGGCAGACCATATGATCTTTTTTCGCATGTGTCCACTCTCCTCCCTATGGAGTATTTCATTTCGTTTCTTTCTATATAAAGAAGGCTCCGCGGCTAAACACGAATAGATCTCTTGGTCTTCCGCTTCATGCCGCGAATCATCTGCTTGGTCTCCGGATCCACGCGATAAGACTCCGTTATTTTCTGCAGAGCTTTATTGTAGGTAAAATCATCGAGCGTATTGTTTTTCAAATATGGCATCGTCACTTCTGGCTGCTTCACATAGGCCATCGATATTGCCCACGCTACCGCCATTTTGACGTAGTACGCTTCATGTTTAATCTGATCCAATGAGACCAGAACCCGATCAATGTATGTCTCATCCAGATAAAAGTTCAACAGCATGACCACGCCAAAACGTATCTCGTACTCCTGATCCGACTTCAGATAAGGCTGTAGGAAATTCCACACGGATTCTGCATGCACCCTCGTATATTTCAATCCGGCGCAGAAGCTGTCACATATCGACCAGTTATCAATCTTGGGAACAAAAGCGGCGACATGCTCCAGCCATTCATCCAGATCCGCCTGGACATGACCAATAACCATGGCCTGCAGCATCACTTCTTCGAAATAGTCATCGTCAGCCGTCTCCAGGTATGCACGCCAGTCCCCTGCAGCGAGCTTTTTCGCCATCTTTCGTATCGCAGGCAATCGAACACCCATCAGATTCGTAATATTGGGAATCAATGCAGCCGAGAATTTTTGGTACTCCGGTTCGGCCAGACTGAGCAGCTGTGTTCTGATCTCTTTTTCCACTCGTGCAAGTCCTCCTCATCAGTTACTTGTACAACCAGTATATCTCCGCAGCGCCTATTTGTAAGCACGTTCCGAATGGTTGAGCAAGATTTCAATAGCGCAGTCCATGCTTCACTCATCCAATTTGCTGTTTACCTCGCTTACATTGCGTTTAAAAATACGGATCCCCGCCTCTAGAAAGGAGTCTTGATATGAACAAGAACGGACCTCAATCGCCTAAGAATAATTCAATCGAAGAAATCACCGCGCTGCTGGTTCAATATGTACAAACCCAAGACCTCCCCGAATTTTATAAAGCGATAAAAGAGCTGCATCCTTACGATCTTACGCTCATCTACAAAAAGTTTCCCGAACAGGAAACGAAGCGGCTGCTGCTTCTGTTCAAGCCAGATGTTCTCGCCGATATGGCCGAATCGCTCAAGCTTCACGAACAGATTAAGCTGTTCGAACAGCTTGGTCCTGAACGTACGCTTGAGGTCATGCAGCAGATGGACAAGAGTGATCTGATCCGGTTCCTGCATGATTTGCCTGCCAAACGCAGGGAACATCTGTTGTCGAACATGCATCTCGACCATTCTGCCATTATCCGCTCCGTGCTGAACTATCCTCCGGAGACGGCAGGCCGGATCATGACCGACCGTTACCGGACTCTTCTGGCGCATGAGACGGCGAAGGAAGCGATAAGGGAATCCCAGGGCACTCCGCCTATACCAGCTACGAGCTATCTGTACGTTACGGATGATGAAGGCAAACTCGTTGGAGTGGTCAGTCACCGATCCCTGCTTCAGGCGGGTGACAAGACCCGGGTAGAGGAGCTGATGACCAAGCGCGTCATTTATGCGACTGTGGACATGGACCAGGAAGAAGCTGCGCAGCTGCTGCAGCGTTATGAATTTATCGCCTTACCCGTCGTTGATGAGAACCACAGACTCTGTGGTGTCATTCAGATGGATGATGTCATTGATATCATCATGCATGAAGCCAGTGAAGACCTTGCCAAGATGGGGGGCGGCGGCAAGGATATTGATTTTGATACCAAACCACTCGTGGCGGTTAAACGCAGGCTCCCCTGGCTTATCCTGTTACTATTCATCGGACTCATCTCAGGCAGCATTGTGGACTTCTTCGAGGATACGCTGAATCAGGTGGTTGCACTCGCATTTTTCATGCCCATGATCGCCGGTATGACCGGGAACACGGGAACACAGTCCCTGGCTGTCGTCGTCCGCGGCCTCATTGGACGCAAGCTCGACAAGTCCACCGTACTGGCGTTGATCGGCCGGGAAATCAAGGTAGGTACCCTGATTGGACTCGTATGCGGAGTCATGATTACAGTTATCGCCTACTTCTGGCAGGGGGACTGGCTGCTCGGCACCATTATTGGCGTGTCCCTCTTTTTCACACTCGTTATCGGTACACTGACAGGTACATGTATCCCCCTATTGCTGAGTCGCTTCAAGGTGGATCCCGCCGTTGCCTCCGGACCCTTGATCACTACGCTGAACGATATATTGTCGCTGTTTATTTACTTCGGGATCGCAACCCGGTTTCTGGATGCACTCATGTAAAACCGGCTGTGCCTGACATACGGAAAACAGACCCACTATGAAGGATAGCGGGTCTGTTTATGCCTTTCCAAATGAATGAACAGTGCATCTAATCATAAGTGACATCCAAGCTTTAAGATATCGATGAAATGAAATGATCTACTTTTCTATCAATCTATGCCGATCTCTTATTTTTGTTATAGATATCGAAGGCTACGGCAAGCAGAAGCACCAAACCTTTAATTCCCTGCTGCCAGTCAATGCCCAGTCCAATGAGGGACATCCCGTTATTCAGTACCCCCATAACCAAGCCGCCGATGATCGCTCCAAACACGGTTCCAATCCCTCCGGAAGCTGAAGCTCCACCGATAAAGCAGGCAGCAATCGCATCCAGTTCGAAGTTGGTACCCGCTCTTGGGGTAGCCGCATTCAGACGAGCAGCGAAGATCAGACCGGATACAGCAGCGAGCACACCCATGTTTACAAATACCCAGAACGTCACTTTTTTAGTTTTGACTCCGGATAGTCCTGCGGCCTTTTCATTTCCACCAAGTGCATACACATGACGTCCCATTACAGTTCGGTTCATGACGAAGGAATACACGACGATCAGAACAAACAGCAGGATCAGGATATTCGGAATTCCGGCGTAACTTGCGAGTACGAAGGTGAACAGGTTCGTTACCGCAGCCACCACAATCAGCTTGAGCAGGAAAAGTCCCTGCGACACCACCGCGAATCCGTATTTCCGCTGGGAGCGGCGTTCCCGCAGTTCATTTACGATATACCAGATTGTAAGCGCAATCCCTACAAGAATCGAGATGAGACCGAAACCTGAGAATTGGATATCAGGCAGGAACCCGGAGCTAATCTTTTGGAATCCCCCCGGAAAAGGAGAGATGGACTGGCCCTCCAGCACAATCATCGTCAAGCCGCGGAAGAGCAGCATGCCCGCAAGGGTTACGATAAAGGCCGGAATCCGCACATATGCGATCCAGAAGCCCTGCCAGGCCCCGATTAACGCCCCCACCAGCAAAGAAGCAATCACTGCCAGCCAGGCTGGAAGCTGCCAGTCAACCATCATAATTGCCGCCACTGCACCGACAAAGGCTGCAACAGATCCGACCGACAGATCAATATGTCCTGTAATGATGACCAGTACCATCCCGATGGCGAGCACCAGGATATAGCTGTTCTGCAGAATCAGATTCGTAATATTGATCGGCTTCAGCAAGAGCCCACCAGTCAGCACCTCGAACAAGATCATAATGACAACCAGTGCGATAATCATGCCGTATTGGCGTATATTGTTTTTGAACAGTTTAGTTAGCATTTCCATGCTTCTCGCCTCCAGACTTCGTCATATATCTCATCAACGTTTCCTGCGTCGCTTCCTCGCGGCTGACTTCTCCCGTGATGCGCCCGGCATTCATGACATAAATCCGGTCACACAGGCCCAAAACCTCCGGGAGCTCGGATGAGATGACCAGCACGCCCTTGCCCTCAGCAGCAAGCCGGTGAATAATCGTATAGATCTCGAATTTCGCGCCCACATCGATTCCGCGGGTCGGTTCATCCAGAATGAGAATATCCGGTCCGGCAAATATCCATTTGCTCAGCACCACTTTCTGCTGGTTACCCCCGCTCAGATTGCCGGTTTTCTGAAGGATGCTTGGGGCCTTGATATTCATGCTTTTCTTCATCTCTTCGGCAACCAGCACTTCTTCACGTTCATTCACAACGGCGTTTTTGGTCAGCTTGCCCAGGCCGGTCAGTGAAATATTGCGTTTGATATCATCCATAAGAATAAGTCCGTATTCCTTCCGATCCTCTGTCACGTAGGCAAAACCATTCTGAATTGCTTCCGTTACACTGTTGTTCTGAATCGGTTGGCCATCCTTGATGAGCTGGCCCGATATGTTGCGTCCATAGGATTTGCCAAATATGCTCATGGCCAGCTCTGTGCGTCCCGCACCCATCAGACCAGCTATGCCGACGATTTCACCACGCCGAATATTCATGTTGACCAGGTCCAGCACTTTGCGATCAGCATGATGCTCGTGATAAACCGTCCAATCCTTCACTTCCAAAATGACATTACCAATATCCGCATGACGCTCGGGATAGCGGCTTGTCAGATCACGGCCCACCATACCGCTGATAATCCGGTCCTCGGTGACGTTATCCTTCCTCATGTCCAGCGTCTCGATGGTCTTGCCATCCCTCAATATCGTGACGGAATCCGATACCTTGGACACCTCGTTCAGCTTATGGGAAATCAGAATACACGCAATTCCCTGCTTCTTGAACTCCAGCATTAATTGGAGCAGGTTTTCACTATCGTCCTCATTCAGCGCTGCCGTCGGTTCATCCAGAATGAGCAGACGAACCTTTTTGGAAAGTGCTTTGGCAATTTCAACCAGCTGCTGCTTCCCTACACCGATGTTGGATACAAGGGTGTTCGGATTTTCGCTCAAGCCCACTTTGGAGAGCAATTCACGTGTGCCGACCAATGTTTCTTTCCAGTCAATGATGCCTTTGCTGGCACGCTCGTTGCCCAGGTAGATGTTCTCGGCAATGGACAGGTAAGGGATTAGTGCGAGTTCCTGATGGATAATGACGATTCCCAGATCCTCGCTCTGCTTGATGCTTTTGAACTCGCAGGTTTTCCCCTGAAATAAAATATCTCCTTCATACGTTCCATGTGGATATACACCGCTAAGCACTTTCATCAGCGTGGATTTACCTGCACCGTTCTCACCGCACAGGGAATGAATTTCACCTTCCCGGATCTTGAGATTGACGTTTTCCAGTGCTTTGACGCCAGGAAAGGTTTTGGTGATGCCCTTCATTTCCAATATGATTCCGGTCATGGGACTTGCTCCTTTCCATTATTATTTCAGTCCGATTTCTTCTTTGGTGTAATAATTGGAGCCGACAATGTCCTTCTCCACATTGGTCCGGTCCACGGAGATCGGGTCCAGCAAATAGGCCGGAATTATTTTAATACCGTTGTTATATGATTTTTCGTCATTCACTTCTGCTTGTTTTCCTTGTAAAATACTATTGGCCATCTCTACCGTCTGCTCCGCGAGCTTGCGTGTATCCTTGAATACCGTCTGTGTCTGCTCTCCGGCAACAATGGATTTGATGGAGGCCAGCTCCGCGTCCTGCCCAGTAATAACAGGCAGAGGCTTACTTTCTGATCCGTATCCGACGCCTTTCAGTGACGAGATGATGCCAATGCTGATTCCGTCGTATGGGGACAACACTGCATCCAGGTTATCTCCAGAGTAATAGGCACTGAGCAGGTTATCCATCCTCGACTGGGCGAGTGCTCCATCCCAGCGCAAGGTCGCAATCTGTGCCATTGTGGTCTGGTTGCTACGTACCACAAGCTTGCCGGAATCGATATAGGGTTTCAGTACAGACATTGCGCCGTCGAAGAAGAAGTACGCATTGTTGTCATCGGGTGAGCCGCCAAACAGCTCAATGTTGAATGGTCCTTTGCCTTCCTTGAGGCCAAGCTTCTGCTCAATGTAGGAAGCCTGCAGTACCCCAACCTTGAAGTTATCGAACGTTGCATAATACGTGAGATAAGGCGTGTTCCGGATCAGGCGGTCGTATGATATGACTTGAATGCCCTCATCGTGAGCCTTCTTGATTACATCCGTCAGTGTATTGCCGTCCACGGATGCAATGACCATCACATCCACTCCCTTGGTGATCATGTTCTCAATCTGTGAAATCTGATTTTCGACCACGTCCTCAGCGTACTGCAGATCTGTCTTATACCCTTGCTCCTGAAATAGTCGGACCATGTTCTCACCGTCGCCGACCCAGCGCTCGGACGATTTCGTTGGCATGGAGATGCCGACATATCCTTTTTCCTTGCTGCCTGTTCCGCTCTCAGCCAGATTGCAGGCCGATAACATCAATGTCATCACCAGAAGCCAGATCATCACTGCTCCTTTTTTCATATCAAGTTCCCCTTTCCTCGAATCATGCGGATCTGATTGTGTTTTACAAGATAACGCTTACAATCCAGAAATGAACTTCAATTGCCTTCTGTTTCTGCCTGACCCCATCGTAGCATTGTCACGTTTAAACAGTCTTTGCAGCTTTTGAACCTTTTTTATAAAAATTTAACTTTTGTATTCTCAGAAGGAGTACCTCATCCCTTTCATTGAATACAGTTCCAGATCCATCTCCAGGACGAAAAAAAAGAGCTGATCCGCTTCGCAGAAGCAGAGCAACTCTGTTGTCTTCGCCATGTCTTGTGATGCTACACCCGATCTGCGGAGGTACTGTGCCCTGTGCCCCCATCCTTCCGGTACTGTGCGGGTGAAATGCCCATCACTTTCTTGAACGCCGTGCTGAAATAGTGCTGGGTATCGTAACCGACCCGTTCTGCAATGCTGTGGATAGGCAGTGCCGTTGAATCCAGCAGCTGTACTGCTTTGCGGATGCGAGCATGGGTGACCAGCGTTACGAATGTATCGTTTAACTCTTTCTTGAGCACCCGGCTGAGATATACCGAGGAGACTTGCAGACGCGAAGCGAGCGATTCCAGTGTCAGTTCCCGATCCGCGTACCCTTCATGAATGATCTGCCGAGCTCTGCGCACCAGCGGAGACAAGCGGGCTTCCCCATAGATAAGCTCACGGCATAACCGGTAAGCACTCGGGACGTCCTCCAATTCACCTGTATTCTGCTCCACATGAGCATGAACAGCAATGTTGAGACAGGCACTGATTTGCTGTTCAATCGTGCAATCCAGTTCTTCCGGAGCTGCCTGCCAGAGACAAAAGCCAATTAATCCATTCGGGTCCCGGAACAGGACATGGGGAAGATCTCCCAGCAGTTCACCGATAATATTCTCCACGGCAAACAGAAACAATTGACGATCATTCTCCCGCATAAGGGACTGCCGTGCTTCGGCAGCAGGCCAGCGGACGACCCCGATCTGCACAGGCGGATCCGGTGGCAGGCGCAAGAACGCAAGCTGCTCTGTCAGATCTTTTCCTTCCGCCCGTCCTTCCAGCCACTCCAGACAAAAACGCTGTCGCAGCAGCGGAATGTTGCGTTCGATCTGGTCGGCAGCCTGCTTGACGTAGGCCGTACGTCTACGTTCTTCATCCATGCGCTGTTTCAGGCGCATAAGTGCAGCATGCAGCCGCTCTGCATCTACCGGCTTAAGAATGTAATCCTCCACGCCAAGTCGCACAGCCTCCTGGGCATAAGCGAACTCATCATGCCCGGAGATGATGAGGCAGCGGCAATCCGGACACTCATCCTGAAGGCGACGGATCAGATCAATGCCGTTCAGAAATGGCATGTTCATATCGACTAGAAGGATATCAATACCGAACTGGACAGCCAGCTCCAGCGCTTCCTCTCCGTCCTCCGCTTCACAGGCAACCTCCATGCCAAGCGCTTCCCAGTCAATGGCATCCCGAATGCCTTCGCGAATAATCGGTTCATCATCTGCAATCAGCACTTGGTAACGCCGGGCCGACTGCAATGTCTGGGCTGCAGCCACCGATGCTGCCGTACTCTCCGTCTCTGCTTCTGTCCAAGCTGCTTGGATCATTGCTTCCTTCATTGACTATCCCGCCTTCCCTCAGTATCGAATTGCAACGCTTGTGGAAGTTCTTTCATCAACGGCTGAGTGATGGTCACACAAGTCCCTTCACCTTCCCGACTATTCAAACTAATCCCATATTCTTCTCCAAAAGAAAGCCGAAGGCGTGCCTGTACATTCAGCATGCCATAGCTTTTGCCGCCCTGACCGGCTTCCTGTGTTTCCATGCTTTCCAGGGGCGTACCGAGCAGCTGCGCCATCTCGTGCAGCCGCTCGCTGGACATCCCGGCGCCATCATCCTGTACCGTCAGATACAGCTTATGATCTTGTACTTTGGCCTCAATTCGAATCTTACCCGGACCTCGTCTGCCCTTAATCCCGTGATAGATGGCATTTTCCACAATAGGCTGCAGCACCAGCTTAAGCACGAACAGCTCCTTCAGCTCCTCCGGAATCACCAGCTCACATTGAAGTCGATTCCGGTACCGGGTCTGCTGAATTTGCAGATAACTGGATATATGTTCAACCTCGGATTTCAAGGGAATGAAATCATTGCCTTTGCTGAGCCCGATACGAAACAGTCTGGACAGGGCTCCCACCATCTCGGATACATCGTCCACACCTTTCCTCTGTGCCATCCAATGGATCGTATCCAGGGTGTTATATAAAAAATGAGGTTTGATATGCTCCTGCAGGCTTCGCATTTCAGCATCCCGTTTTTGCCTCTCCCGTAATTCATTAAGAGACATGAGCTGCCGGATCCGTGCCAGCATTCGGTTAAAACTTCTGCCCAGCATGCCGATTTCATCAGCACGATCGCTCCAGCGGCCCGATCTGAGATTTCCCGTTTCCGCCCTGCGCATATAAGACATTAACCGGAAAATCGGTTGAGCAATGGAACTGGAGAACCGCAGGGAAGCGCTCAGACCAAAGAGACAGACCACGAACACAAAACTGACGACGTAAAACTGGATCTGGCGGACTTCAGCGATCGATTCCCTTGCCGGGAATACCCCTACAGTTCTCCATCCTGTAAACGAGGAAGACTGGTACATGAATAACAACTCCTTCCCATCCGCTTCAGCGTTAAATATTCCGCTATCCGCGGATGGGAACCACGCGGATGGGATCTGCTCAACAAGTGGGTTATCCGGCATATAGACACTTCGCCCTTCTGCATCGGTCACCATCACATATCCGGATTTCCCCAACGTTACATCCCTGGCGGCCTGAGATACGGTACGCAGTTTCAGGTCAATCATAATGACACCGAGCACGCGTCCTGATGTTTCATCCGTGATGGAACGTGCAACAGACACAATTTCACTATCCTTATACCGAACATGTGTCGTGATGTTACGCTGTTTCGGTTGACCCAGAACAGTAAAAATGCCGGCATTCCGGGATGCACCTTGGTACCACTCCTCCTGAACCAGGCTCTGATTGGTTTTCGGGTACATCTCGTTGCTAATGTAATCTCCGTCTCCATTCACAAGGACAATTCCTGCAATTTCCGGATACAATGTCGTGAATCCCTGCAAAAACTGCTTGATCCCATACAGTTGTTCCTGATCTTTGGACTGATTCGAATCGCCACCGGATACGGCTGCTCCTGTATGACCGTCAAACTCCGTTTTCCCTTCCATGAACGCACGGATATCCGGGTCAAACGCAATCAGATAGGTCATGTTTTGCAAATTCTCCATCTTGCTGTCAAGTGCTTCATTGACCTTGCCGATTAGCTGCATCGTGTGTCCCTCGACCTGCCTTTCAACAATCCGTTCCACTGTCCAGTTCACCAGCAGTCCGAGTCCCACTGAAGGAACGATTGCAAAGAGCAAAAAGAGCAGCATCAGCTGATAGCGCAGTGGCATATTACGCAATCGCAGTCTCTGCAATCCGCTCTTCATCCAGAAACGAATTTTCTTCCAGCCGAGGGGCATTCGAGAACGATGTTCTGTTTTATTTGGCATAGTAATCATCTACATTCGATCGTGTCACGACAGAGATTCCGGTATCCACCCTAACCGGCAGCGGTGCATTTTCATCCGAAGAAGACGGTGCAGGTACGGTGAGTTGGTGGTGCAAATGAAACAGGTATTGAAGGGACCAGTAACCCATGTTCCAGGTTCCCTGTGCGATCGTTGCAGAGATTGTGCCGCTCTTGATCATGTCCAGTGTAGCTTTATTGGTATCAAAGGATATGATCTGTAGCGGATAACCTGCATCCCCATTCTGAACCGCTTCACCAACGCCCGCTGCTCCCGTAGCTTCGGTTACAAAAATACCGCCGAGCTCCGGATATGTCTTCATCATTCGAAGAGCTTCATCCCTCGATTTCATTGCATCTCCGTGCCCGTCCGCGATTTCAACAACCTTCATGGAAGGGTACCGATCACGGATGGTATTACGGAACCCTTCCGTTCGCTCCTCATGATTTTGCTGTCCCGGCATGGTCAGAACGGCGACTTCTCCCTCCCGGCCCAGAAGCTCGGCCATTTTGTCCGCAGCAGTCACCCCTGCTTGATAATTGTCCGTGCCGAGAAAAGAATAGGCCCTGCTGTCCGGGGCATCCGCATCAAACAAAACCACCGGAATCCCTGCATCCAATGCTTTGTTAATCACAGGAATAAGCGATTGCGGGTCAATGGCGGAGATGGCGATGCCTGCCGGTTTCCGTGCAATCGCTTGCTCAATGATCGTGGTCTGTTCCTTCGGGTCATATCGGGTAGCTCCCCGATACTCCACGGTTACTCCGAGCGCATCCCCCGCATCCTCGAAGCCTTTGAGCACACTTTTCCAATATTCCAAGCCAGACTGAAATGTAATCATGATGTATGTTTCACCAATATCTCCACGCAGTCCCTTGGCTTCCCAAGAGCCATTCGCTTCGCTTGAGTATTCATACCTGAGTACATACAGTGCAAAAGCCGAGATAAGCAAAATGTAGACCAGCAATGTCTTTTTCATATTCGTTTTCACATCCTTGAGATCTGTCCACTTGTGTTTCGCTTAAATTGTAAACGCAAACACGCAAAAAAGAAACCGCTTTCCTCTCCAACCAAAGTATCTTCATACTTTCGATCTCAGGTTGTGCTGCTGCAATAATGTACTATCGGTTCCCCCATTCCCGCAGTATGATCATGAAACTACAACCCGGGGAGGCACTATGAAACGATGAACCTTACATCTTTTTTGATTTATTGCATTGTGGTTACCTTTACGCCAGGACCCAGCAATATTGTCATTTTATCTTCAGTTCAGCACGCGGGTGCACGCAAAACCATGCAATATGTATGGGGAGCCACCGTGGCTTTTGGGTTGCTGCTTGCCGCATCGGCTTTCCTCAATCATCTTCTGGCCGGCATCTTGCCCAGTCTTCTTCATGTGATGCAGATCGTTGGCAGCCTGTATATGCTGTACCTCGCCTATCAGATCTACAAGATGGGATCTTCCGAGGAGGCACCGAAGCAAGCAACCGGATTTGTGAGCGGTTTAATTATGCAGTTTGTGAATCCGAAGGTAATTCTGTTCACGTTCACCGTCATCCCCAGCTATGTGCTTCCTTATTATGACACCTCGCTGTCAACGATGCTGTTTGTCTGTCTTATCACTTTGATTGGATTTTTGGCCTTTACCAGCTGGGTTGTTTTCGGCTCTGTGTTCAGGCAATTTTTGCATGATCATCAAAAAGCTTTTAGTATCGTGATGGCTCTCTTTTTGGTATACTCAGCCATTATGGTATCGGGACTCATCTAGATTGGAGGTATGCATGGAGTGGAGCTGTTCAATTATAAGAAGTCGTCTGATGTCCTGGCCCTTTCGGCCAGTTTTACGGATTTTACGTATAAGAAGCACTGTCACGAGGAATATGCGGTTGGTGTAACGCTGCGCGGTATCCAGCAGTACCATCTGGATGGTCATTATCAGGCTTCCCACCAGAACGGTGTCATGCTGTTTAATCGGGAGCAGTCCCATGATGGCAGTTCTTACGACAAGGCTGGTATCGACTATGTCATGTTGTATCTGAAGCCGGAAGTGGTAGAAGACATTCTGGGGAAAAAGGAATTGCGTTTCTCCACTCCCATTGTCTATGATCCGCAGCTGGCACGAAGTATTCTCATGCTGAACCATGCCGTTCAGAGCGGGCAGGATGAAGCCAAATGCAGTGAACTGCTCTTCAGCCTCGTACATCTGCTGTCCCGGTCGGAGATTGATACTCACATTCCCGGACCTGGTGACGGGCTTGTCCGAAAGGCCAAAGAAATGATGTTCAGCAGGTTCGATGATGTGCTGAAACTGGATGATCTCTGTACCGAATTCAATATGTCCAAGTTTCAGTTTATCCGGGAATTCAAGTCACATGCCGGCATATCACCCTACCAGTTCTTCCTGAACTGCAAGGTTGAACATGCCCGGCAGGCCATAGAGAAGCACAAGGATGTCTACTCCGCGGTAGCCGAATGCGGATTCGTCGATCTTACGCATTTGAACAGACATTTTAAGCGTGTCTTCGGTGTTACCGCGTATGAATATATGCTTCAACTGAACTGAGGCGCTAATCTTTTTGTTCAAGCTATATTTAAGGTGAAATGATAGCATAATATCCATATCGTATGGCTGGCGGCCCAACATATGAAATTCAGACATCCTGGAGGAACATGACATTTGAAACAGCAAGGGAAAAAGGCCTTCTCTATCCCGCTGCTCCTTGCAGCATTGAGCCTTACCGTATTTGCACTGATTGCCCTGTCTATCAGTGATAACCAGATCCACCGGTTTGATGATAACCTGATTGGATGGATACAAGGGATGGAAGCTCCCGGAATGACCAAGTGGATGCAGGTGTTCACCTGGATTGGCAGCGGATGGCCTGTGATCATCATTACGATCATTTCCATGTTGGTTTTATATCTTTTCCTGGGACACCGAAGGGAACTTCTGTTTTTGGCAGCAGTCATTGCAGGTTCCACGCTGCTAAACACCCTGTTGAAACTGGCATTTCAGCGTGCCAGACCCACCATTCACCGCATTATCGAAGCAAGCGGATACAGCTTCCCAAGCGGACACTCAATGGCAGCATTCAGCCTGTATGGTGGACTGGCCTTTTTGATCTGGAAACATATCCCCACGGCAACAGGTCGGGTAATCATGATTATCGTCAGTGCAGCCTTTATTTTGACCATTGGCATGAGCCGGGTTTATCTGGGTGTGCACTATCCCAGTGATATTGCCGGAGGTTACTTTCTGAGCGGCAGCTGGCTGGCCATTTGCATTTGGTTTTATCAGCGTTATGTGGAGCGGCTCTCCCTGCTTCATTCCAAACCTCTGACATAGAAAATCAAATTTAGAACATATGAAAGACCCGCCACCCTCAGAGCTGAGGTTAGAGCGGGTTTTCCTGTAGTTATTCCTGGATACCGTCCTGGACGAGAGTCAGGTCCACGTGAGCCCGAATATCCATCGAGCCATAATTTTTATAGAACGTTTCACTGTCCCAATGGTGGGTACGACTTCTTACATACTCTCCAAACCCGATCGGATCCACATTTTCTCTCTGACACTTTCGGATCAGTTGATTCATTTTAGCTTCCATATGCCTTTTCATTTCGGCTTCCAGTTCCTTCATCTCTTTGCCGGATAACAGAAAATCATTCCGCGAAGCCTTAATCACGGACGCGCTGATGTGAATCTTTGAATCCAGCGTTGCTGCTGGCGTGTCTGAAACCAACCGATGCTTCACGGAGGAAGATAAGATTTTGATTAGGGCATCATTGTCTGTTGTATTGGCCGATGGCTTCTGGGCTCCCTCAACCTCATTGATCTGTGCAAGAAACTTGCCATTCTTGGCATCCTCCGTAAGCAGCTTCAAACAAAGCCCCTCTTCATCACTCAGCTGAAGTACAGCTTTTTCCCCTTTGAAAACCACAAGTCCACCCAGCATAATTTTATCCTGATCGTTCAAACGAAGACGAGGGAGATAAATATCCTGTCCTTTGCTGAAATATTGGAATAATGTCTGATGCAGAGTGAAGTGAGGCAGATTGGCAAAATTGCCGTTTTGCTCGATTAATTTCATCAGATACAGAGGATCATGAGCGGGGATGGACGCCTTAATGATATCCAGTGCCTTTCCTTCCGCTACGGCAAACTGCATACGTCTGGATACCCGGGTATTATGGGCTAACACGCGCAGAATATCGCCTATCCCGTGTTTCGCATAGTCCTCACCCAGCACCATCATTCTTAATTGGCCATACTCAATAGGTTCTTTCGCCTGCATATTCATTCTTGGCATGACATCGAAGCTGTTGGTTGAATCGATCTCCAGCAGTTCGACATCACTCTTGTCCTTCTCGGTATACTCACCGATGAGCACGCTGTTGTGAATTTGTTTATCTTGCAGATCGTATGCGGAAGTTAGGACAAGGCTGATCTCATTTACAATGCTCGTATCCTGGCAGGAGCTGAGCAGCAGCATCCCCATTACGCACATTACGGCAAGGATCCGTTTGGATAGACGTTTCATACGCTCACTCCTCATCCAGTTGATTCGTTTGATGAACCCTTCCCGGCTTGTAGCGGATAAAGGAGAGCGGCCTTAAATAGCTTGGCCTCTTATCCGTCTGTTGATAGGAAGCACGAATCAGGCTGTCTTTCAGATCCCTGAACCGCATCGGATAAAAAGGAGCCATGTAAGGCGACCCCAACGACTTTAATCGCGACAGATGGACAAGGAGGAAGCACAGACCGATCGCAATCCCGAATGCGCCCCAGATGGCAGCCAGTATAATGATCGGAAATCGCAAAAAACGAATGGCATTGGACATTTTATAGATCGGTGTCACAAACGAAGCCAGTGCAGACAAGGATACGATGATGATCAGTACGTTGCTCGTAAGGGCAGCCTCTACGGCGGCCTGCCCAAGAATGATCCCGCCAACAATACCCAGGGTTTGTCCGATCCGGTTCGGCAGTCTGGCTCCTGCTTCACGCAGGAATTCAATCGTCGTCTCCAGAAATATAGCTTCCACAAAAGGGGGAAACGGTACATTTTGTCTGGATGAGATCAATTTGCCAAGCAGCTCCTTGGGTATGACCTCATAGTGAAAGGTCATTAATGCCACATAGAGGGCTGAGGCAAACAACGAGAAAATGACTCCAAAAATGCGAATCAGGCGAAAAAAAGATCCAAGCGCCCACGGCAGATAATAATCTTCCGGCGATACAAAAAAATCAAACAACGTGGATGGCCCTGTAATAAAACTTGGCGAGCCTTCGCTGATGACGGCAACCTGCCCGGTGATCAGGGCATAGATGACTCTGTCCCTTCGTTCTGTTGTCGTAAACAAGGGGAACGGCGTAAGTGAATTATCCGCGATCAGTTGATCCAACTGTGACGTATCCAAGACAGCATCGAAATCGATTCCCTTCAGTCTGTCCTCCATCCGGCTGACGTTCTCGGGATGAGCAATACCATCCATATACAGAATGGCCACTTGGGATTGGGACAAGGAGCCCAGTGTCATTTCCTTGATGATCAGATTAGGTGTCCGCAGCTGTGTACGGATCAGATGCAGGTTAACCGGCAATGCCTCGACGAATCCGACCTTGGGTCCGATTACGCTAAATTCATTTTCCGTGTCGTTATCACTTCGTATTCCTTCCTTGCCTGGCATGGGAGCCAGAATGGCTTCATGAGTCAGTCCGTACTCCCGAATTAGCAGACTGCCTTGAAGAAGGGATTTGACCATTTCCTCGCCTTGATCGGTAAGGCTCGTTTCCTCTATGGGAATATGCATGAGCACCTCATGCAAATTCACTTCTTCGCTTGAAGGGATGCGTTCCTGCAAGGAGTGGATAGCTACTTCAAGGAGATGGCTGTCCACGAGCGTTTTATAGTAGCAGACTTCAAGGGCCAGTCCGGAGAGGGTCATCGTACTTATGATAAAATCATCAGAGCGACGGCATGGATCGAGCGGGTCATGAGATGTACTGGACATCTGTTGGTTGTCACTGGCAGGTGAATTCATGCTTCCTCTCCTTTGGGCTGGTCCGGCATATCCTGATGTCCGGTAGAGCCCCCCAGATTCTTGCGGATCAGGGAGATGATAAACAGAAGCGGGACATATAACAAAATCAATACTTCCCCCGTTCTGGTGTATATCTCGGTGACCATATCAATATCCACGGTGTCTTTAACAACAAATAAAAGAATAGCAAAAAGGATAATGGCGAGTTTCAGTCCGAGACTGGGCTTGATCGATCTCTCCAGTTTCAAACAATGACATGCTGCCCATAGCCCCAACGTGATGATGGACAGAATCTTTAACAGCCAAAAGGATAACACCAGATACTCCATCCGCTGGATCAAAGGCATTTCAATAATGCTGATCATGCTCAGGGTAGGCCACAAATGTTCCTTCATCTGTCCATGATTGAAGTACATAAAGGAATAGATAAAGAAAACCAGATACACTATAGCCGCTGTAACCAAGGCGAGATAAGCCCATTTGAGGGAGCGACCTGGCGTCTTGATGTAAGGATATACGACCAGCAGAATGCCGCAGCCGATAAATTCATGAAGCATATCCCGTGTGGACAACCATATGGAAGTGACATCGTGATCCAGCACAGGAAGAAGGTTTCGTGGATGAAGATAGGAAGAGATCAGGAACGTCTGCGGGAAGACAAATACTAGGATGAAGAGGGTGCCCCAGAGGCACATCCCGGTGACCGACTGAATGCCGCCCGACACACAGTAATAGACAAGCAGCAGAACCACGATGCCCAGCAGCCAATTATTTTGTGTGGGAAGAATCCACAGCTGGATGATATGAATATAGGAGCGATAGGCTACAAAAGCTCCCAGCAGAAAATATAAAATAAAGATCCAATTCAGGACTGAACCCGCGATTCGGCCCCAATACCGCCTGTTGATGTGAACGAGAGAGGAATGACCGGGGGATTGGCGTGACAGCAGGACAAACATCATTTTTAGGATGATGGAGATCATGACAGCGGCGGCCAAAATGCTGATCCATCCATCTTTCTCCGCGCCGCGCAGCATTTTATATTGAAAATTCATTAAACCCACGCCAACCAAACTTACATAGAGCACAAAATACAGATGAATGGGTGACATGCTGTAGCGATTCCCGGAAGTGTTCACAGAGATCTCCCCTTTTCTGAACGAACATATGAATCTGCTGAAAAAAATCACTGCTAGCGTTTTACCTTCACTTATGCTCAGTCTCTGAGTTAAGTATGTAAATTATTCGAGATTTTATTCAAAAGCAAATACCCGCCTACTCCCTATAGAGGGAACAAGCGGGTACGACATCTCTTTTTATCGGCAATTCATTATAGTTCTTCGCCATTGGATTCAATGACTTTTTTGTACCAGTGGAAGCTCTTCTTCGGTGTTCTGCTCAGATCACCATTTCCATCATTATCCTTGTTGACATGAATGAAGCCGTAACGCTTCTTCATCTCTCCGGTCGATGCGCTGACGAGGTCAATACATCCCCACATCGTGTAGGCAATGAGCTCCACCCCATCCGCGACTGCTTCTTTCATTTGCTCAATATGACCTCTCAAATAATCAATGCGATAGTCATCCTGAATGGTGCCATCTTCTTCTACCACATCGACTGCACCCAGACCGTTCTCAACGACCATCAATGGCACCTGATAGCGATCATAGAGATGATTCAGCGTGTAACGCAATCCTTTCGGATCAATCTGCCAGCCCCAGTCGGAAGCTTCCAGGTACGGATTTTTGATCCCGCCCAGCAGGTTGCCTTCGGCTCTCTCCAAGGACTCGTCCGCACTTTCAACCAAGGACATATAATAGCTGAAGGAGTAGAAGTCCACGCAGCCCTCACGCAGGGTTTGCTCATCTTCCGGCTGCATCTCGATCTGAATGCCCTGCTCTGCGAAGAAACGTTTGGCGAAACCAGGGTACGCTCCTCTCACTTGCACGTCCCCACAGATCATGTTTGAAAGCTGATCCTTCTTCTGTGCAAGCAAAATGTCATCCGGATTACACGTGTTCGGATAGGTTGTCATGAACGCAACCATACAGCCGATTTGGAAGTCGGGGTTAATCTCATGTCCAAGCTTGACGGCCTTTGCGCTCGCCACGAACTGATGATGCAATGCCTGGAAGCGAGTCTGCGGATCGTCGATGCCATCTGTCAACGTTTCTTTTCCTTCAAACAGAATACCCGCCGCCATATATGCGCCCATCGGCATGGTCAGACAGTTGATCTCGTTGAATGTCAGCCAATATTTCACCTGGTCCTTATAGCGAGTGAACAGGGTTGTACAATAACGGAGGTAACAATCAATCACTTCACGCGAAGCCCATCCGTTGTATTTTTGCGTCAAACCAAATGGTGTCTCATAGTGAGAGATGGTTACCAACGGTTCAATGTTATATTTTTTCAGTTCGGCAAAAACTTGATCATAGAACTGCAATCCCTCTTCATTTGGCTCCAGATCGTAACCGTTTGGATAGATCCGGGACCAGTTGATGGACATGCGGAACATTTTGAAACCCATCTCTGCCATCAAGGCAATATCTTCTTTGTAATGTCCGTAAAAGTCTACAGCCTCATGGCTCGGGTAATACGTGCCTTCTTCAAGTACTGGCGTAATCCGCCGCGGAGTCGTATGGGTACCGCCTGTCATCATATCGGATGTGCTCGGGCCTTTGCCGCCCTGATTCCATCCGCCTTCGAATTGATTGGCAGCCGTTGCGCCGCCCCAGTAAAATCCATCTTTCATTTTCATGACAAGTCCTCCTATGAATAAGCTGCTTAACACTATAATACCAGTGTAGCACCCATACCCTGACACCTATTGTCATGGTATAATCATGGCATGGAAAATAACCGATTATTCCGAATACTGCTGCTGTTACTTGAAAAGAAAAAAGCCACCGCACCTGAACTCGCCCGTTTGTTTGAAATCTCGGTACGCACGGTCTACCGTGACATCGACCGGCTGAGCGCGGCAGGAATTCCCGTCTACACCACCACAGGCAAGCACGGTGGCATCCATCTGATGGACAATTATGTTATGGACAAGTCCCTGCTGTCTGAAGAAGATCAGAACGAAATTTTGCTTGGACTGTACAGTATCAGTGCCATTCCACACCTGAACAGTGTTCATATGCTCAAACGGCTGACTGCCTTGTTTGATCACAAACTGGAGTGGATTGAATTCGATTTCTCCCCGTGGGGCAATATTCCTGTGCAGGAAAGAGAAATGTTCAACTTAGTGAAGCAGGCCATACTGACCAAGCAAGGGATGACATTCAACTATATCGACTCTGACGGAGAAGCAAGTGTGGAGACCATTGCACCCGTCAAACTCATTTTCAAAAATAGTACATGGTATATCGAAGGACAGGACGAAAGTCTGCCGTATTCTACCGAGAAAAAGACATTCAAGATGAAACGGATCTCCGAGCTCCGTTTGCTGCCAAGGCTGCAAGAGCATGGATCAGCTTCGTCCACAGCCGATGTGGAAAAGACACCTGTGAACGCTCCCTTATCCCTAGATCTCTTATTTTCAAGTTCCATTGCTTATCGGGCGCTTGATTTCTTCGAACCCTCCCGGATCAACAAACAGCCGGATGGTTGCCTTCGTGTGACGTTGGAAATTCATGAAGGAGAGCGGCTGTATTCGTTTCTGATGTCCTTTGGTGCTGAACTGACCGTTCTCGAACCTCCACATGTCAGACATGAACTGCTCCGCCGATATCAACAGGCTGTCAAACACGTGCAAGCCTTCAATCCTGACGGCTGCTAGCCCAATGAATGATATAATGGAATCGCCAAGAGCTTGAATTCATTAATTCATTGCAAGTTGCCCATTTTGTAGAGGAGGTTTATCCATGCAAGACATCAGACGCAACAATGTGGAACGTTTCAAAGGCTTCGGTACGTTATACGACCAGAATCGCCCGGCTGCACCCACAGAAGTCGTGGAAATTTTGAACACCTATCTCGGCACCAAACCAAGATTGGTTGCTGATGTGGGCTGCGGCACCGGGTTATCCTCATGGATCTGGCTGAATAAAGCTGAACGTATTATTGGTGTAGAACCCAGCGATGACATGCGAGCCGTGGCGGAGGCCAAATGGGAGGCTGCAGGCAAACCGGATCATCTGCGATTTGTATCAGGCTTATCTCATGAACTGGGATTGCCGGACGGCAGTGTGGATATTGTAACCTGCTCCCAATCTTTCCACTGGATGGAGCCTGAGTCCACACTTCGTGAATTCGCACGTGTACTTCGACCAGGAGGCATATTTGCCGCCTATGATTGTGACTGGCCACCTATCCTCGATTGGCAGCTGGAGCAGGCATATCAGCATTTGATCGCGGAAGCTGATCATCAAGCTTCCAGTCTGGCAGCACAGGAAAACCAGGCTCATAAATGGAGCAAGAACGGACATCTGCAGCAAATAAGCCAATCAGGCCTGTTCCGCTATGTGCGTGAGATCGTATTCCATCACCATGAGACGTTTGATGCGGATCGGTACGTCAATCTGGCCCTCAGCCAGGGCGGCTTGCAGACAGCGCTGAAGCTTGGAGCGGACGAACTATTAACGGCCGCAGATGAATTCAGAGCGCTCGCTACCCGGATATTTGACGGACAAACGAGAACGGTCTTGTTTTCTTATCGCATGCGCCTGGGCATCATCTGATCTTCCCATTATTCCAATCATATAGATCCAACCCGGAAGAAAGGCAGTGAATGGCTTTGAATGATTTGAACACCTTGATGCAAGATCGGGCTTGTATTGAACAATGCTTGGATAACTATTTCAATTCCCCTCATAGAGACATCCTGATGTCCCATCCAGCCAAAACAGAGGACGAGGATTACGGCGTTCCTAAGGACATGCAGGATGGTGCAATAGATGAAGAAGGCTGGGTTCGCTGGAGAATGCTGGCTTCTATGGTGACCGAGGATGAGATTCGCAGGCTGGAACAGTCCTGTGGATTGCCCGTTCCCGTCCCGCCGCTGTATCGTGCATATCTGAGCACAAGATATGTCATGAATGTCTATCTGCGCTTCGACGATTTTGTCATTGGTCTGCCGGATTTGCCCTCCGATCGTCCATTACGGGACTTACAAGATTTATGGGTAGCCTGGAAACCACTAATTGCCGATGGGTACATTCCACTCGCTACATACGAAGATGACGCCGGACCGGTATGTTGGGACATTCGCAAACCCTATGGTGCACATGATTATGCTGTCGTTTGGTTTGATCATGAGCTGCTGGTGCATAATGAATGGCCCAATCGCGAACAGCTTGAAGGCTGGGCTGTACCTCTATTCCCATCATTCCAGGATATGCTCACCCCACTTGCGTCCAGCCACGATTCATAACTAACAGGTATCGAAAAAGACGGTTCCTCCTATGTGGAGAGAACCGTCTTAGACTTATTTATCAAGATGAGAACAAATGGCTTAACTGCTCTTCCTGCACATTCAATGCAAGTACCAGCTTGGATGGATCCTGTTTGGAATAGATGACGTTAATGATGTGACCCTGCTGAACCTGAGACAGGGCGGAAGGCAGAATATCCTTTTGCGTTGTCACTTGAAACGTCTCCCCATTCGGTGGGGTCACGCTGAGCGTGAGCTGAAGCTTAATCTTGCCTGTTCCCGAATTTCCCAGCGGGGTGACGTCGAGAATCTTGGCCATCGCTTTCTCCCCCGTACGGGCAATATCCATCATATCTGGAGAAACACCCTCCTGGATCATCTTCTCGTTAAGCAGTTCCTGCAGGTCCGCTTGCGATAGCTGTCCTTTCAGATCAATCCCCACCTTACGCTCATCCTTCTCGGAAACGACCAGCGGAACAAAACTTCCTGGCTGAAACTGTGCCAGCGCTGTAAGGGGGACGACCGTTTTCAATTCAGCGTCATATTTCTCCCGCCCTTTGCGCGATACAGTCAGGCTGAGCCGCACTTCTGGCTGTTCATTAATATACGTGCCTGTCTGCTGAACGCTTCGAATGACGCCCACAGCAGGAAGTCCTGACTTCACCCGACCCACGCCGAAGATGTTACTTAGAATGGTTGGAATGAAGATTAGGCCAAAGCCTGCAAAGATCGCCGGTTTATACCACCAGGCCTGCATGATGATAAAGGGATCATTCCAGAGCTGCTGTGCCAGAAATGGCGAAAATCCCACCCCGAATACGGTCAACACACCAATCATTCTCAATATACCTGTCATATCCCCCACTCCTTCATCTCTATAATTCGTTGTTATATGAATAAATCAAACTACTCTCTATCCGTACTGTGCTTAATCCTTGGGGTGAACACTTAACCTGTCAACAATCCCATATAAATCAGTTCCGACGGATTCGCAGGATTCTGACCTAATCCAATCCGGTCTCCCACCCGGGGAATCTGCATTTTGGACACTAGCGTTTCCAGCGTTCGCTGATACTGTCTTCCACTCGTCTCCGTTACATCCAATACGAGTACCACAATGGGATCAAAGTTAATCAGCTTGCCTGTATCCGTAATCGTGAGGACCGTAGCCGTGGCCGTTAAGGGAAGTGAACCCGTCGCCGCCAGTTGTGCCTGTTTCGCTGAATCCAGACTCTGATTGATTGCTTCCCGGTGCTGCTTGGGTACGAAGCCTTTCATCATCAGGCCGGTAAGTCCTTTGTTCATCACTCGATCTGCTTTTGCAATGGCGTCTTCCTGTTTGTTCTTCTTGCTAAACCATCCCATCCGAAACACCTCATTTGTTTGTTTTTTGTTATATATTCATTATAAACAGGAAGGCTTCGCTTTGAATATGCTTCTGACTGCATACAAAATAAACGCCAAATCCGTAAATTCAATCGCGATATGATGGTTGATTTTTATGTTTATATCATTTAATTCGCAAAAAAAGAGCCGAGTATCGGCCCTTTAATTGGTCTGGGAATCTTTTGTTTTGTAGAAAATGGACCACCGCTGGACAAAAAACGTGATCAAAGCATGCGTTTCAAGCCGATATACTCCCTTATTTTTTGCGCAGCAGATAAACCAGCTTCTTATAATACATCGCTGCCTCTTTATACCTGCGCTGATCCTCGGATACCACCGCGAGTCCCTCATATAACGGCTCCAGTCTCATGGCATGCTGTGTCGATTCGAAATAGGGAAGGCATGCGAGAGCCTGTTCCATAAACGCTTCACGATTCCCATGTGCCAGGGCCAGATGACTCTGATAAAACGTTCCACTCATCTGTTGATCCTCTGTTATTGCACATGTAAGCAGTTGATCCACACTTTGCGCAAGCATGCCCCAATGTTTGCGGCCAAGTGCGACCTCACAGCGATACACACAGATGAGGGGCTTCATCGCCTGCTGTGTTTCTTCCGGTTCCTGCATTAGCAGCGTCTCAAATCGCTCAATCTCCGTCTGAGCCTTGTCTAACTCCCCCGTCATGGTCAACATGACAATACGATTGTTTGCAATTGCAGTAACGAGATCGCCCTGATTCCCGGCATACACCAGGTTGGCTTCCGCCATCGTAAGAGCCGAGAGGGCTTCCTGTACAAGCCCCATGGCGAAGCAATAACCGCTATAGGCAACATATAAACCCGACAAGCGGTGGAATAGACGCTGATCATACACATGCCGCATCGTCAGTTCAAAGACCTGTTTAGCCTCTTCGTATTGTTTGACCTGAATATAGGCTTCCATTTTGATATTTTGTACGGACAGCCAAAATTCACTACCAGGGAGAGCCAGCTCACTGAGCCTTGTTGCATGAGTCAACACGTCGACATAAGCAAGCTTGGAACGATAATACTGCACCTTGTAATACAAGAGGGCTTTTGCCAGCGGACGGGGCAGATCCACATCATCCGGACGACCGTATTTCTCCAAATAAAAATTCAAATAGGAAGTATGGATGTATTCATGAGCGGCTGCGTCGTTCAGCTGCTGGTAATACACTGCTTTCATAAGAGCGGTCGTCAGTTCAACCGTCAGCGCATCATCCCGATCTTCCAGCGCATGCACGGTGTCTTCCGGTATGGCCGAAGCCGGCATGGACAGCTGTGCAAAAATAGCCTCTGCCCGTTCCAGCGTCTCCTCACTCTGATCCGCTGCGTGCAGCAGGTAAGACGGCTTGACTGCCAGGCGTGAAGCAATGGCTTCAGCCAAGTCCTCGGGGAGCGGATAACGATCCGCCAGTATGTTCGCAAAATGAGCCTGTGTCACCAGACCCTCAACAAGATCCTTGCGGGAAATTTGCTTTCTTTTACTCAGAAATTCAATCCGTTCCTTGAGCATGGGCGTGTGTTCCTTTCAATTCATTGCTGTAAATGCTATGAACTATCATCGCAAAATCAGGGAATCAATGCCACCCTTTTGACGAATTCAAATGAAACGGTTTCCGTTTCGGTGACAATTGTTTTACAATAAGGAGGTATGCAATGGAGAATATGGACTAACTATTAACACATGAGTTGATAATGAAAGGATGCCAATGAATGATTATTAAACCAAGAACGCGTGGTTTTATTTGTACGACTTCCCATCCTGTAGGTTGTGCCGCACAGGTGCAAGAACAGATTGAATACGTGAAATCCCAGCCGGCGCTGAAAGGGCCACGTAATGTGCTCGTTATCGGTGCTTCTACCGGATACGGACTCGCATCACGTATTGTCTCCGCGTTTGGCGCAGGAGCGAACACCATCGGTATTTACCGCCCAAGCAGCTCAACGGACAAGCGTACCGCTTCGGCAGGATGGTACAATTCGGCTGCATTTGAGAAGGCCGCGGAAGAAGCAGGCCTGAAATCCTACAGCATCACCGGGGATGCATTTGCTAACGAAACGAGAGAAAGAGCAGTTGAGCTGATCCGCAGCGAATTCGGCCAAGTTGACCTTGTGGTCTACAGTGTGGCATCCGCACGGCGCACCGATCCGAACACCGGAGAAGTTTCCAACTCCGTGCTGAAACCGATTGGACAATCGTATACGAACAAAACGGTCAATTTCCATACGGGCGAAATCACTTCCGTTACCCTGGAGGCTGCAACTGAAGAAGAGATTCGTCAAACGGTAACGGTAATGGGCGGCGAAGACTGGGAACTGTGGATGGATGCACTGCAGCAAGGCGGCGTGCTGGCTGACGACGCAACGACGATTGCATTTTCCTATATCGGTCCTGAACTGACACAGGCCATCTATCGTGAAGGCTCCATTGGCCAAGCGAAGGATCATCTGGAGGCGACGGCACACAAGCTGAATGATCGCATGAGTGCCACGGGTGGACGTGCATATGTGACTGTAGCGAAAGCTCTTGTCACCCAGTCCAGTTCCGCGATTCCAGTTGTACCGCTGTACATCTCTGCCTTGTACAAAGTCATGAAGGAAAAAGGACTGCACGAAGGCTGTATCGAGCAATTGCAGCGTCTGTTTGCTGATCGCCTGTATGCCGGAGGAGACGTTCCAACAGACGAACAAGGACGCATTCGTATTGACGATTGGGAGATGAGAGAGGATGTTCAGGACGAAGTGGCGAAGCTCTGGAATGAGCTGACCACAGACAACATCTACGATCTGTCGGATCTCGAAGGGTACCGTCGCGAGTTCTTCCAGCTGTTCGGTTTTGAGACCGATGGCGTGGACTACGAAGCTGACGTGGATCCCAATGTGGAAGTACCGCATCTGCGCTAATCGCTATTAAGAGATAACACAGTGCGGGTGCGTACATCAAACGAAATGATATAAACGTAAAGGAGAGCCCCTAGGCTCTCCTTTTGTTATGTTCAGATTTATTGAGTGAGTGAATGATTTATCTTCTTCAATCTCATGTACCCTTCATGCATCAGAGGATCAGAGGGACTTCAATCCCTTTTTTAGTGCTGCAGGCACTGTCTTTTCCACCTTGATGGACTGTGCTCCATGCATGATTGCGAAGAAGGCGAGTCCATCCCGAAAATCGGACATCCATTCTTCCACGGGGGGAGCGCTCTCCTCCATGGATAACAAACGGACCGTGAGTGTTCCCGTTTTACGATCCAGTCTGGGATCCATCCGCCCGATCAGCCGATCCCCGTGAAGAATGGGCATGGCGTAATAGCCATACGTCCGTTTCGCTTCAGGCGTGTAAATCTCCCACTTATAATGAAAATCAAACAAATCCACAATCCGTTCCCTTCTCCAGAGCAGGTTATCCAATGGGGGTAAGAAACGAACCGGACCTGATGCCTCATAATGTGTCTCATCCTGCTGCATTCTCAGCAGCAGCTCTTCATCCTCTGTCCGGATGTAGTAGGGTGTCACGACCCCCTCAATCTCCAGGGGAATCATTCGTCCATCCGCCACACGTGCAGCCATCTGGGCACGCCGCTCTGCTGCGGACCATTTCAGCCATCCGAGTCTGGCATCACGGGTATCCACTACCCGATAGGCATGGATGTATTTATCCAGAAGTGCCTGCTGTTGTATATGCGTCTCCTGTTCTACACGAAGGCCAGGCCTCTGTTGATAAAGATTCGGTTCAGTGATCTGGAAGTATCGTTCATTGCCCTGCCTTGCAACGACCCGGATGGCGGCAGTATCCAGCAGCAGGTTCAGTGCAAGACTTGTGTCCTTGGTCTTCGGTGCATCCGGACGATCCCAATAACCACTGACTCGTTCAACCGCACGAAATGCTTTGGAGGGCAGCGGTCCTTCCTCAGCAAGACGCTGCAGGACATGCTGTACAGTTATCTCCAGACGCTGCAGGGATGGATTAAGCCGTTCCCTTAATCTTGCGCGCACAGGTTCGAAGTACGCGTAGTCCTCCATCGGAATGACACAGGCGGCATTGGCAAAATACTCGAATACCTTGTGCTCACGAAGCAATGTATGTAAATATGCAGGTTCGTATCCCGGATCGCGGGCACCCAGAACTAAATGCTGATTGCCAATCACTGCTGCAACCGGATCAATCTGCACGCAGCCTAACGTACGAATCAGACGCATAACCTGATCCGGTCCGGACGATCCCGATTCTGCTGGCCAGCGTTCCAGCAGCAATTGTGTATGCAGCAAAAAGCGCCGAACAGCAGCCTTTGTCGTACGCAGGGGTGTAGTCATGATGGATCATTCGTCCTTTCTCACAGGATTCATGGTTCGCATTTACGATTTTTACAGTTTGTCCTATTTTTCCATTTTATCAGTCTTTAATGAAGCAATCCAACCAAAGTATTAAGTAAAACATTCATGAAGCTCCCTTGCCGCACGTCCCGTAGACAAAATAAAAAGAAGCACCACCATCCTGGATGATCCGCTTCTTGTGTTTGACCTTTTGCAGTTTTTCTTGTTTGGTTGGCATGAGTCGAACATGTTGGGATAATGCACCATAATTTTCGTTTACTCTTCGGCTCTGTTCGGGACAATATTGTCCTGAGCGCTCTGCTCTGCGTAATGCTTTTTGTGTTTGGGTACGTGCCATAATGGATATACACTCTCCTTTGGTTGAATACACTCAATATATCATGTGCAGGCATGCAAGTGAAGGTGAACCCTGCCTAATTTCCTCGTAAAAAGGCCCTATCGGGCCTGATAAATGCATTTCTAATATAGAACTCTAGCGTGTAGTTCGTTTTCGTCTCGATTGCCACGTTTCTACCGGTTCCTGATCATCTTCTTCAATGAGCTCCATCGCTTCTTCCACTCTTCTCGACTTGAACAGAACAATCAGATCCATTAGATCTTCCCGGTCCAGCAGCTTCACACCGTTGACCGCAGCCAGAGTCCGGCAGGCTTCCGTGTACCTCGCTGAAGTCAGAACGATTGAGCGGTCTGCTTCATAATAACGCATCGAGGTGTAAATCTCCTGCACGGCACTCAAACCAACCGGATGATTCGCTCCATATCGTTTGGCCTGAATCACATTCCGTCTGCCCAGCCGGTCTGTAAACACAAGATCCGCGCCGAAGTCACGGCTGCTGGTCGTCTTGTGAACTTCTTCGTAACCGAGCTGTTGAAACAAATGAAAGAGATACAACTCAAACTCCGAACCATCTTCCATTTTGTCGATGTCCTTAATTGAAATCTTGCGTGGGTTGGCTTCACTGCGTATACGCTGTCCCCGCCGGATGATTCGCCGAATTACCAAGGCTAGCAGCAGCAATACAGCGATCGATCCAATGACCCAAGGGGTTACGTTGTCATTCCAATTCATGTCTGTTCTCCTTGTACATTCCTCTGTCTGAATCCGTGCCTAGGTTAGAATTAACCATCATTACCGCACTTAATATAACAAACTTCTACCTGGTTCGGAAGAAGATGAATTCCCTGTAACCGTTATACTTCATCAAACATAGATAATAGGATACATCACGGATAAAAGGTTACAGTCTCTCAGGTTGAATTCCAACTGGATTAAATGGTAGAATTCAACAATCGGTTCTATTTTGAACCGAAGAAAGGTGGTTTATAACTTGCTTACATTAAACAAACGCAATACCAAAACTCTGGCAGCCCTTCTACTCAGCGGCGTGCTCCTCTTCAGTATGAATACAACGGGTTATGCCGCAGTACAGAGTGAGCCGCTTCCCAAACCTGCTTGGACTTCGCCTTCACTGATGCAATCCCAGGTCAACACGGAGAAAGACGTTCTGGTCAAGGAGATCAACGCTGTCCCTGCCAAAAACCTGGTATACGTACATTCCTCCCAGCCTGTGACCAAAACAAGTAGTGCCACAACGCTGGCCTGGCAGCTGGATACACTTCAAGCCCTGGATGCAACAACCGGCAAAGTGAAATGGAATTATATTTTTCATGAGAAAAGCGGGCCGTATACGACCTATTCCGATTCAATATACACCAGTTACGGCACAGCCTATGTATATATGGAATATTCGGATGGAACCAAGAAAGTATACTCATTTAACACATCCGGTAAAACGAATTGGGTCAGAACGGTAAATGCTCCTTCCGATCTGTATCTTCTCGATGACGAAACCTTGCTAGTCGCTTCCAGTCAAGGTGCACAGTCCAACGGTTCGGTTCGAACCGCTATCTCGCTTTATGACAAGAAGGGCAAGCTGATTACCGAAAAGACGGTTAATGGTGCTGTGCTCCAGGCAGGCAGTGACCGCATTGTGGTAGATGCCAGCAAACGAATCAAAGTCGGTAGTTACTGGCAGCCTGCAGCGAATCCCAAAGTGGAGATCTATGATCGTTCGCTCACTCGCCTGTCCTTCTATCAATTCCCGAGCAATGCAAACACGCAGGGAGACGGCGGTGGTGAGTCACTTGCCATACTGAACGATGGCTCCGTCATCATGCGTGCCAACTTTGAGAACACGGGCAACAAACTCATGGGCTTCGGAGAAGATGGCAAGCTCGCTTGGGGACGCAGCATTCCAGGTAATGCCTTCATTCAGACAGTAGGCGACGGATATACCCTGTTTACAGGTTCCAAGCTGGAGCTGTACAATATGAAAGGCAAAGTAACAGAGCGCACGTTCAAGGATCAACAGCCTGTGCTGATGCAAGTGAAGCGGACACAGGGTGGACAGTATCAACTTGATTTTGCCAAAACAGGTTATATTGTGGACCCCAAAACCCTGGAAGACGTGCATGTGTACACAGCCAGTGCTTCGGTTCCTTCTATTATAAGTCCTTCAACGTATGTCAATGGTGTCCTCTACACCATTCAGGATGATACACTATCCAAACATGTGCTTAAGTCCATGTCCACAAAATAATTCATCAGCCTTGATTAAAAAAAGCCGGTTCGACTCCAAAAGGAGCCTGCCCGGCTTTTGCTATACGATCTTCCATTGTCTTACTTCCAATTTGCTTCAATAAATTCATCCCGTCCGGATTGGGCACGGTCTTCCTTGTAATGCTTTTCATTTTTCTTGTGGTAATCCTGATGGTAGTCCTCAGCCGGGTAGAACACAACCGCATCCCGGATTTCTGTCACAATGGGCTGGTTAAATCGTCCACTTGCGGCCAGTTCCTGCTTGGACTGCTCTGCCAGTTCGCGCTGTCGCTCATTGTGTACAAAAATCGCTGTACGATACTGGGTTCCGCGATCCTGGAACTGACCCCCATCATCGGTTGGGTCAATCTGCGGCCAGTAAAGCTCCAGCAGTCGCTCATAGGGAAACAGTTCCGGATCGAATGTGATTTCAACCACCTCAACGTGCCCGGTTTCCCCTGTTTTGACCTGCTCATATGTGGGATGTTCAACGTGACCGCCTGTATACCCGGATACAATCCCGTGAATGCCTGGCTGTTCTTCAAAAGGTGTAACCATACACCAGAAACATCCCCCGGCAAATGTCGCTTTCTCCATTGTCTCTCTCTCCTTCGTGCACTCATCTATTATTAGGAAACCTTGCTAGTCAGCCAAACCAAGGTTTCGTTATGAACCGCTGCCTATATATCTTAAAACAAAAAGAGGTTGATGGAAAGCCATCCATATGGCTTCTCATCAACCTCTTCATTATAAACGGGAAACATCATTTATTTCCCATGGATTCGTAGTGCAATAACGTCGTTACCCGCGACTACGACCCATTGAACGGAAGATCAAGCTTACGATTGCTACAAGTACGATGGCACCAATTAATGCCGGTACGATGTAGAATCCGCCCATTTCTGGACCCATCTCTCCGAAGATCACGCCGCCTAACCAACCACCGATGAAACCAGCGATAATGTTACCGATAACACCACCTGGGATGTCACGACCAACGATCAGACCTGCCAACCATCCAATAATACCACCGATAATTAATGACCATAACCAACCCATACTACTCACCTCAATTAAAAGTTTTTGTTGTTGTCTGTCTACTATTAACCGCTACAGAAGCATTTAAACAACTGAATTAAAAATTGTTGTATATTACCTTTTATTCATATGCTTCATATTCGCACGACGAGCCCATCTCAGCAAGGAAACAACTCATTTTTGCTTTCCGTTCAACCTTCAACAGCTTCAACGGCTTAATTGTACCTCCCGAAGGTCATTGTATGTGGGAGCAGACAACCGTAGTATATCCAATTGAGATGTATAATATTTGGCGGTGTATGGTATTAATAAAAACCGGCTCGTCCTTTTCCAGGCTGAGTCAGCCAGTTATGCTTATGGCTCTTGTCCAGCTCTCCCCGCATGGACTGAATAACTTGTACAATGTCCGTCTGGCCATTCTGATGCCATTCAAGTGCAGCACTGACATATAACTCACCGAGCTGTGCAAGGGAGAATGTATCTGTGAGCCGAGCCGCTTCCTGCGTTCCTTCTTCGCCGGCAAAGACCGGAAATCCCCGCTGCTGCAAGTACTGCAGTCGCAGTGCTTCATCTGGCAGCGGAATTTCATAAGCCCGATCAAACCGTCCGGCACGGTTCATGAGACCTGGATCTATTTTCTCCGGATAATTCGTTGTGCCGATTAGAAAAATGCCTTCTTTGGATGTTGCTCCGTCCAGTGTATTGAGAAAGAAGGAGCGCACTTCGTCCGGCATCGAATCAATATCTTCAATGATCAGCACCATGGGAGCCAGGCGTTTGGCTGCCTCAAATACTTCCCGAACGGACTCACTGTTGGTATACTCGGTAATTTGCCAGTATGCAGCTGGACCCGGAATGCTGCCCGCAATGGATTTGACCAAGGTTGTTTTCCCGTTGCCCGGATGACCATACAGCAGAATCCCCCGCTTATAGGGAATATCATATTCCCGGTAGAAGGAACGATCCGCTTCGAAGAACTGATCCAACGAGCGGAAAATATCCTGCTTAATTTGAGGAGAAAGAACCACATCGTCTCTTCCCACCGAGCGGGTGATGGATTCGACATGGCGTTCACTGCCATTGCGGGCATCGGTATACACCGTAACCTTTTTCATATTTTGCTGACGCTCCCGTTCACGCACACTGCCCAGAAACTGCTTGAGTTCTTCCTCACCTACCGCGAATACAAAGTCCTCATTGTAGATGCCATTATCCCGGAAAAAGGGAATACGTACGAGTGCAACCCCCCATTTGGGATATGCAAACACGTTGTTCCGAATGGAATAATGCACGCCATATGTAGGCACATCACCATCATCTTCATAATGCAGGGTACGGAGCTCCAGATCCTCAAAAATACGGGCAACCAGCTCCACTTCGTTACTATCGCTTAACAAATCCTCCTTCAGCAGCTCCCAGTATTCGTTATTCGGATCATCACTGGCAAACAGTTCATAACGAACCCCGTACTTGCTGCTTAGTGCTTCAATAATGCCTCGGATCAGACGTGCATATGTCGCATAGCCCTGGATTCGGATCTGGTCGTCCTGTGTTTGGTCGTAAGCATAGATAGCTCGGGTGTGATTTACTTTTTCATTTGGTATGATCATTATTTCGCTCCTTTCACAGCTGCAAGCGGTTTGCATTTGGCTACAACCTGAGCCAGGCCTGCACCGGTAACACTATCAATAATTTCATCGACATTTTTATATGCCTGTGGCGATTCATCTATAATCGATTCGAGTGATCGCTGATTCACCACAATTTCATCTTCCGTACCCACGCCGAGTGCTGATGCAAAATCTTCTACCGTAACCAGACGCTTGGTTGCGGTACGTGAGCGAATGCGCCCTGCACCGTGGCAGATCGAATAATAGTTATCTTCGCCCTGCGGCTGACCTACCATGATATACGAAGCTGTCCCCATCGATCCTGGAATAAGCGCAGGATGGCCTGTAGCCATATAAGGTTTCGGATTATCCGGGTGCCCGGCAGGCAGTGCACGCGTTGCCCCTTTGCGATGAACGAATACGCTGCCTTCTTTCGCATGAGATTCCTCCCAGGCATAGTTGTGCATCAGATCATACAATGTTCGGAATTCACATTTGGGTCCGAATACTTCCCGGAATGCCTCCCGAATAGCGAAAGCGATCAGATGCCGGTTAACCACAGCATAATTCAAAGCGGAATACATCATGTTGACGTAATGACGGCCTTCGGCGTGTTCCAACGGAGCAAAAACCAGTCTCGGATCCGATGTACCAAGCCCGTTTCGCTGCATCACTTTGGCAATGGCAGACGAGCTGGTCTGGCTCACATATCCGCCCCAGGCACGGGAACCTGAATGAATCATGACGACAATTTGACCATCAACCAATCCCCAGGCTTCCGCGATCTCACGATTTTCCTCTGCGATTTCAATAGACTGGATTTCGGCAAAATGATTGCCCCCGCCCAAGGTGCCCAGCTGGCGGTGTGCACGATGCCATGTCATATCCGGAACAAGATTGAGCACTTCCTCATCGTAGGCAAATTTGCTGCTTTCCACATGGGTAATGGATGTCGACTTCTTCGGCGTGTAACTGTCCGGAATATATTTTTTCGGCAAGCCGTGCAAGCCTTTGCGAACAATGTGTTCGAGCCTTATATCCGAGAAATGCCCACGCTGACTTGCCTCCATAGGCAATACCTTTTCAATGGCCTTGACCAGCTTGCGGCGCAATTTTACATCTTTCAGATCATCCCTGTGCAGATTGGTCATATGCACCCGCATCCCGCAGCCGATATCACTACCAACGATGGATGGAGAAACGTAACCCGTCTTTGCATCCCATACAGCCGTAGTGCCGATGCAGGTTCCTACACCTACATGAACATCCGGGGTATAACTCATATAGGAAATGCCAGGAATTTGCAGATTGTTGTTAGCCATTTCAAACACTTTATAGTCCAAAGAGGAAAACAATTGCTGTGCGGCATATACCGTCAAGTCTCCTGCTGGCAATTTCACTTCATGCCGATATCCGCCAGGAAATTCGTTTTGACTTGTAAATAAATTAGGTTCTGTATTCATAAATGGTGATTTTTCCTTCCTGTTTTTCATCTTTAGTTGTTTATCTAAATAAGGAATGTTTGTATCGCATGGTTCATGTCCGCTTCAGTCGATACAACCAAAAAAGAAGCCATGGACGCTTCGCCCATGACTTCTTCATGACAATAACAGAGAACAGAACGGCATAAAAATGCAATACCTCTGTTCTCCATCGCTATATAAGCCGAGATTGACATATCTATGCCTGCATAATGAACAGTGAAAAGATATGCCGATTCTCCTATGTCGCCCGTAAGAGGCCAAAGAGACGATGAGCTGAATATGCAATTGTATCTACGCGACTTGGTGTCTGTGTTAATCGAACATCATAACCAACCATCATGTCTTTCGGCCTCCCTTCGTAAATGATAAGTCTTATATTAATAGGACTCGTTTCGATATGTCAACCCTTTTCTTGGAAAATAAACCGTTTGGCATGAATATGCATATACTAAAAAAATCAGGGGTCTGTATCCATACAGCCCCTGATTTTTACGACAACATATGTTGTTTGTGTTAAGCTTATACGCTTAGTTTCCTGCTTGTTTTTCCAACTCTTCAACCGGATTTTCATCCTCTTTGGCTGGTACTTTGGAAGACAGGAACCACCCGCATACCGCAATGGTAATCAATACGATATAGAATCCGAATTTCCAAATTTTATTTTCCGGGAAATGTTCATCCAGAACACCGAGCGAAGGATGGGCCAGCGTAATGACTGCCAGCTTAACCCCTACCCAACCAACGATAACGAAGGCTGCCACTTCAAGTCCCGGACGGGAATGAAGCAATTTAACGAAGAAGGAAGCTGCAAAACGCATTATGACGAGACCAATAAATCCTCCCAGGAAGATGACGATAAATTGTCCACCGTCCAACCCGCCAATTGGAGGCAATCCACTTGGTGGCAACGCCACAGCCAGTGCTACGGCTGCAAGAATGGAGTCAACCGCAAAAGCGATATCCGCTACCTCAACCTTGAAAACCGTCATCCAGAAACCGGATTGTTTCTTGGCTTTCTTCGGTGCATCATCGGCTGCTTCGTCTGTCTTGTTTCGGCTGCCCATAACTTTCTTGGCAATGTGGTTAATCGAGATGTAGAGAAGATACAGCGCTCCGATCGCCTGAACCTGCCACACATCGACGAGGAACGAGATCAGGAACAAGGAACCTAACCTGAAGATGAAGGCTCCGAGCAAACCGTAGAATAGCGCCTTTTTGCGCTTCTCATCCGGTAAATGCTTAACCATAATCGCAAGCACCAAAGCATTATCTGCTGCCAGCAATCCTTCCAGGACTACTAGGACGATTAGTACCCATCCATACTCCAATAATAATGACAAATCCAAATTTGACTCCTCCTTAGTATCCTTATGATGTACAAAAAAAGGACCTTTACCATCGCTGGTAAAGATCCTTTTTTATCCATAAAAAGAGACCTTTACCCAGCATGAAAACTTGGTAAAGGTCTCGCTAACAACAAATTGCTGCCAATAAAGCCGGGGATGTAATCCCGAATTGACGACTTTACTGTGAAAGCTACTCCCCTTTAACATCAGGAATATGCAGTTTTAGTTGGTGCATTTCTTACGGTTCAAATAACCTGTTCTCATCATATTCACAACGCTGCACAAAGTCAAGCTTTATTTAACAATACGTTGACCCTGATCCATTTTGCGAAAAACAAAAAAGTCATAAATGAAATTGCCCAGAGGGATAAACGATATGAAAAATAAAGCGATCGGACGGCGTAAACGCCACTTTTGCGTCGTATACAGACTAACCATAAACAACATATACATCAAAAACAGAAAACCGTACAAATTACCAAACCATGTAACCGATTGAGGCAAAATCCCTGCATTTTTCAAGGGGAATGCAACAAACAGCAATAATACATATGAAAGTCCCTGCAGCCACAGCAGTAATCGGAAGCGGCCCAGTGTTGAATGTAACATCATGTTCCTCCTGTTTCTATCCACCTAAAGAGTAATCTGCAACCTGTTCATTATATCACAAGTACCTATTTCTTCGGTACTGCCGAGGCGCCAAACGCTTCGTAAAAGCATAAGATGTGACGAAGATTCGATACTCGTATGGGACAAGGAGGAGCCACCCAATGAAAATAGCAATGGTCGCACCGGAGAAACTACCTGTGCCTGGAAACGGTTCAGTTGAAATAAGCATTCTGGGTATCGCTCGCGAACTTGCACTGCGTCATGAAGTGACAATTATTAGCCGCGAAATGCCTGGTCTTCCAGCCAAAGAGCAGCTTGAAGGCATTACGATCCGCCGTGTTCCTTCCAGTAGTCCTGATCGATATATTCAGGCCGTTATCCGGCTGTTAAAGGACAGTTCATTTGATCTGATCCAGGTGGATAATAGGCCACGCTGCTTGGCCCGAATCAAACGAAGCCTGCCTGACACCCCTGCAATCCTGTTCCTTCACTCCCTGACCTTCGCTCAGCCTGGACCATCAAGATTAGCGTTGTTACGACAAGCCGACTGCATCGCTGTCAACAGTTTGTCCCTCAGAGACAGATTAGGACGCAGGTTCCCTTCGGTGAAACATCTGATGAATGTTATCCCTCTGGGTGCCGATCTGACCCGCTTCGTTCCAGCGCTAAACGGCGGAACAAACTCCACGCCGTCAGAGCGTTCACAACCCTTTTCTGTGCTGTATGTCGGCAGACTGATTCCAGGCAAAGGTGTGGACATTCTGATTCGCGCAGTAGCACTTGTGCAGCAGAAGGTTGATGTACAGCTGATCATTGCAGGCAAGGGGCCGCAGGTCTATGTGCGCAAGCTGCGTCTGCTAGCCCGAAAACTCGGGATTCGTTCATCTTTTCTCGGACAGATTGCCCATGAACAGATACACCATTTGTACCGGGCCGCTGACTGCCTGGTCTGCCCGTCTCAAATGCACGAAGCCTTCGGGTTAGTTAACGTTGAAGCCATGGCTTCCGGTCTGCCTGTGATCGCTTCAGACAATGGTGGCATTCGAGAAATTATTGAGTCCGGCAGCAGCGGTTATCTGGTTTCTCCATATGACAAACCTCAGCCATTTGCTGCTTGCCTTCTGAAGCTTGCCCGGGATCCAAAGCTAGCCGAATCTCTTGGCAAGGCTGGGCGAGCAATTGCCGTGAACCAGTTTGGCTGGGCCCGAACGGCCATGCATCTCGAAGCAGCTTATACAAGACTTATCCGCCAATGAGCTAAATTGAACAGAAGTCATAACAAAGCTGCCCCCATTGCTGCGAGGGACGGATTAAGCTTTTTCCCGTGACTGCCAGCTTGTGATCCATGACTCCATTTGGGGGATGGGGACATGTACCATTTCAATGAGCTCAACAATAATCATATCTTTCATGGCAAACCGGACCTTCGCACAGGTCTGCTGGTGAAAGACATCATAAAATCCAGAGCCTGCCCAGCAACCGTGAGGAACAAAGACTGGGTCGTTCACGATATATCCCACGGTACCTATTGGTGGAATAACAACCTTGATCGCCTGATGATCTGTACGATTATTGGGATCCTTAACCAAAAATACGGTATCATCTACATTTAATGCCTGGATACCATGATAATGCTCCATTCGATCCATGGCTGCAAATAAGTTGCTGCTCATAACATGTTCTTCTCCTTTTCCTTCATTCCAAGTTTCAAGTTAAAATAACCAATCAAATTATTCATCTCCCTCATAGTGCTTCAACCAATGAGTCAGTTGTTTGCGAATCTCTGTTCGAAATTCTCGGGGCTCAAGAACCTCCGCTTGAGGGCCAAATTGATATAACCACATCAGGAACTCACGACTGCTGTTTAGTGTGACTTCGAATAACAATCCACCATCTGGCAGATCCGTCATCCGCGGACGAACAAACATTTCTTCTTCTTTTATGTAAGGTGCCATTTTTTCAGTAAATCTCACCTTGAAATGAATATGTTCGTCCCCTCGATCAACAGACCACGTATTTTTCATATACTGCGCTATGTTGAAATCCGCTTTGTCAAAGTGGGTACCTGTCTGATTCACGTCCAGAAAACGGCTCATGCGAAACAATCGCACCTTCTGCACCAGATGGCAATACCCGACGAGATAAAAGCGCTGATCACGTGGAATAAGATAGTAGGGATCAATGTCACGGACCGTAATATCATTATTGGTCAGTGTACGATACCGGGTACGTATGGTTTCCTGATTAAGAATAGCTTCAATAATCGGGATAAGCAGATTGGGGTCTTTTCCTTCCTCCCGGTATGCAGGCGTTCCCATGCGTATGATACCTGCAATGTTCTCCACGATATCACTGTTTCTTGATTTTAGCTTGGTATGGACTGACATCACTTTGTCAAAAGCCGCATCGAATTCAGCCGGCAATTGGGAAGTATCCAGGACAGACGGAAGCATGGAGAAGACCATAGCCTCCTGCTCCGTAAAATCGAGTGGATACAAGGCGAAATTCCCAATAAACCGATAACCCTTGCCGTAGCCTTCGTTCATGATAGGGGCAACCCTGTCCAAAATCCGGAGATCGCGATAGATCGTGCGCACAGTTGTATCACATTTCGCAGCCAATTCCTTGGCTGAGATTCCGGGATACGCTTGTATAGCCTGAAGTATACGCAGCAGACGAATTAATTTCTCTGTCATGTAGTTTCTCCCCTTCGATATTTTATCGGCAAGGAAAACTAGTTCCTTTAGTACATCTATAAATCTTTAGTCCCATTCATTATTTCGCAAATTCACTAATTATGTATAGTTCTATTGCACTTTTTCTCATTTATTAATATACATTTTCTGACTATATTGCGCAAAATATTAGATACAAGCCCTTATACCTAAGTCTCGAAGCCTATTTAACAATTCTAATAAAATGACAAAAAAGCTCCGTCTCGTGGGAAGAGACAGAGCTTTACGGATGATTAATTATGCAGCTGTACTAATTTTTTCAACACGTTCACCAAATGTTCACACAATTCCGGAATATCTTCCATTTGGTCTTCATTCACATTTCGATCGAAATACACATGACTTGAAACGTTATACCTGATGGGTTCCTCTCCATACACAAAATGAATGTTCTGTACCAAGCGCTGATCTGGCCAGCTCACTTGTATGATGGAGCGAATTGAGGGACATAGCCTGTCTGGCTCAGGAATCTCCTGGCTAAATCGAAGTTCAAGCCGACATCCAGGCTGGCTGCCGGGTGACTCCAATATTTCGGCCGCCAGCGCTTCCAGAGAGCTTCGGAGTATAATCTCCGCTTTGACCTCAGAATGCTCCCTTAGAACGAACTGCAGCACAAACTCTCTGGACATACTCGCCATCTCCAGAATGTCTTTCCGGTTGGATATGTGAATGATCTCATCGAGATTGTCGAGATCATACAGATAGTTCTCAAAACCGACCTTGAGATTGTCGTACACAGTTGGATCAAACATGAAATTGCCTACTTTCCTAAGAACTTATACTGACCTGTTTGCAAATATGACCTTGATCCGCTTCGGATCGGTGTATCCTTGTATCTATTATAACCATCTCTACGATCGCAAAAAAAGCCCGGTCATGATGACCGGGCCTCGTCTGGGGTAGGGGAGCAGAACTCCCACGCCCCTATTATTCGTCTGCTGCCTTCTCTTCCTCTGCAGCCACAGGTTCTGCCTCATCAGCAGAAGCTGTTGGCTCTTCCTCAGCTGCTTGTGGTGGCATAACGGATGCGATAATGGAATCGGGTGACGTAATAAGTGTCAAGCCCTTATCCAGTTTAACATCTTCAGCTGTCAGGCGATCACCAATGTCCAGCCCGCTGACATCCACCTCAATGGAAGTCGGCAGGTCGGCTGGAAGTCCTTCCACTTCCAATTCGGTTTCCTGCGTTTGGAACACACCACCGGCTTTGGAGCCAGCAGCCGTACCTTGGAAATCAATCGGCACACTTACGCTGATCGGTTTATTTTTGGATATTTGCAAGAAGTCCACGTGCAGCAGACGTCCATTGCGCTCCTGCTGATCCTTAATCAGCACAGGAACGGTTTTGCCACCCTCCAGATTGAGGTTGAACATCTCGGAACGACCTGTACGAGCGACCTTGAGCATTTCTTTTTCATCCACATGTATGGAGGCCCCTTCGAACTCAGGACCATAAACGACAGCCGGAACACGTCCGCCTTGTCTTAACAGGCGCAATGCCGCACCTTTCTTTTCAGTTCGTGGAGTTGCAGTAAGTTGAGCCATTTTTCCGTTGGATTTCATGATTGAACATCCTCCTTCAAGGGATCCCTACTTTGTATTGGTGTTGGGAAGCATTCGGCTTCTCTCATAGACCAAATGGGTCTTCTTTTTCTTTGGCCAAATCTCGGGCCATATCTATATATACCCCAATGAACGGGCTTCTCAAACATTGGCTTGTACAATTCATCCCCTTTTCACACCAAAATCCAATCTCTGCGTACCAAAAAAAGACAGCCGGAAATACCCTCCGACTGCCTGCTGCTTCTAGGTTTATCTACAGCTACTATACGCATCTAAAAAAAGGATTCAAGCACTGGTACGGTTATCCTCTTCATCACTCTCGCGTATAACCTGCATTTGGTCTGTACCGCTCTGCACAACAATCTGCACATTCCCGTCTTCTGGCACAATATCTACATATCGGTCTCCACAGGTATCCTTGGCCTGCCACTCATTCAGCCGAATAATCAGCCCCAGATGATGCAGGCCTGGAGCTACACGAATACGGGCCTCTGCGGCATTCCCCACCCGTTCAAGGGGTACCGCTCCATCTGCCATTCCTGTGCCCCATACCCAAACATCCCATCCCTCGTACTGTTGATCCTCCCGTTCATAACGAAGCGTAACGAGACGAGAGACGTGCTTGTGGACTTTGATTGTCGCCGTAGACTGTATGCTGCCAGCCATGGCTGTAATTTGCGCTGTCCCTGGGGATAAGGCACGAACGATTCCAGCTGTACTGACCGTTGCAATATCCGAATTCGACGAATGCCAGCGTATGCCGGTCCCTTGAAGCGGCTGCCCAAATTGATCCAGCACCAATGCACGGAAGCGACTGATTCGTGTCGTATACAGAACGGTTTCACCGACAAGCTCAATTCGTTCGGCATGGCGATGATCCACCTGCAAGAGGCTTGTAGCAAAGATATGACCACATTCAACCGTTATCGCTGCTTCACCTTTCTCTTTCGCATGAATCGTACCATCCGGATCGATCTGAATCAGCTGCGGCTCCGAAGAACGCCACAGGACTTTGCAATTCTCTACTACATTACCGAGGCGGTCACGCACAATCGCCCGCAGCCCCGCTGTCTCACCTGGACTATACACCTGACGTGGAGCATTAATCTCAATTGTAGCCGGTTCCGTTCCGCCAACATGTTCGATATCATACAGTACCATTAACGACCAGCGCTCTATAGGAGCAATGCCGCTAACCGTCCCAATCGAGTCTGTACCTGCCTGATGATCGTTAACGACCACATGCCAGTCACCTTCCGGCAAATGTATCTGCTGCTGGTACGCTGTTGCATTATAGGCCACAATAATTCGATTCCAGGTGTCCTGATTGGCCCCATCCTGCAGCATGAATAGGACGACATTACCGTCAGCACGTAGAATGCGAAGGTGATTCCGGATCTGGTCTGCGCTGATCATGCGAAAGGCAGGATGAGTACGGCGCAGATGTATTAAACCCCGGTAATAGTCAAAGACAGGTCTGAAACGGGATTTGTTCGCCCACGGAATGGCGTTAACCGCATCGCCGCTGCGGTAACTGTTGTGATCTCCCGCTTTTGATCTCAGGATCTCATCCCCTGCATGCAGAAAAGGTATCCCCTGAGAGGTTAGCAATATTCCAGAGGCTAGCAGCGAGCGGCGAACCATCTCATGGTTAAGCACATCATCAGCATCCACATACCGATAGGGATCTGCTGCCTTTACCGCCGATTCTGCACTCCCTCCCCCCACCGGTTGCCCGTCTCTCCATGCTGGAAAACCCAATTCATGTCGGAGATTCATCGTGGTTGCGATTTTGTCCCACAGGTTCAGGTTGTCATGGGCCGTGACATAATTGACGGTCTCCACAGGTGACGATGTAAAGTCATCGATAGCTCCGGAAATCCCCTTAAGCAGCTCATGCTCGAGGCCATCTGCTCCGGTTACATACCCTTTCCCGCTGCCATCACTGTCCCCTTTGATCGCACTGCGAAAATGATCATTGAATACAGCAAATCCCTGACCCCGCTGGGTACCTTTCAGGGTTTTGCGATCCAGTGGTGAATCTCCACCTGTCCACGGCTCCCCGTAAATTAGCATGGCTGGATCAATCTGCTCACGCAATTCACGGGTCAATTCGTTCATTGTATCGGTGTCAATCAGGCCCATGAGATCGAAACGGAAACCATCCACATGATATTCCTCAGCCCAGTACAGGAGAGAGTCTAGAATATATTTTCGCACCATTGGGCGCTCTGTAGCCAGTTCATTGCCTACACCCGATCCATTACTCAGTGTGCCGTCTGCCCGATAGCGGTAAAAATAACCGGGTACAATCCGTTCAAATGGACCTTCGTCCACACCATACGTATGATTGTAGACCACATCAAGCACAACACGTATACCCTGGCGATGCAGAGACTGCACCAAGGCTTTGAACTCACGAATTCGCACGGCCGGATCCCGCGGATCCGTAGCATAGGAGCCCTCCGGGACGTTATAATGCTGTGGATCATAACCCCAGTTATAGGGTGCTCTGAACGTTATGCCTTCTTCAGCCGATTCCAGTTCATTCACCGTCTGATAATCCGCCACAGGCAGAAGATGCACATGGGTAACCCCGAGTTCGGCAAGATGATCCACACCGATACGATGACCTGCCCTGTCGGTCAGTCCGGAAGCCGTGAAGGCTAGAAATTTCCCTTTATACGGAATGTCGGCATGGGGATCGGAGGAGAAATCACGCACATGCAATTCATAAATGACGGCGTCCACAGGCCGCTGAAAAACAGGCTTCACGTCCAGCTCCCAATCCGGTGGATGCGTTGTATCGAGATCAATAATGGCCGTCCGCTGCCCATTGGGCGACACGGCGCGGGCATAAGGATCCACCACTACTTCTGTGCGTTGATCATCGTGTGTAATGCGATACATGTAATAAAATCCTGCCCAATCGCCTGCCAGCTTCACGCTCCATATGCCATCTTCATCACGAGTCATGTCACTTGCCTGCCCGCCATCATGTTCCGTTACCCATCCACTTGCATTGTAGCTGCCCTCATTTTCAAAAACCAATATAGAAACCTGCTGGGCCGTTGGAGCCCACAGCTTGAATGTACTGGAAGCACGAGTATATGTTAAGCCAAGATCGTTGCCTTCGTAACGAAAAGATGTCCATTCCGGCATCGTTCCCACCGCCTTTATATCCATTGATTTCGTGTTGTCCCGATGGTACGGAGCGGGACGTCATTTGTCAACCCGGGGTTGTCTGTACTCAACATATCGGTTGAACAGAGGCTTTCATGAAGTCACTCGCTGGATATTGGTCTAACCCTTGCAGCAATCGCTTTCAAAATACAGCATATGTAAACAAGCGCCGCAGATTGACAGCATTTGTACCTGTCTGATCAAAAAACAAAATAAAGCACCCTTCTCTCCGTAGCGGAAAAGGGTACTTTACTACAGTACGCAAAAAATTTAATTATTGGCATACATGACCATCAGGGATATCGCCGGTACACTGACCTGCCCATCGTTGATGGTACGCAGTGGTTCAAGACCTGCTTGTCCCTGCTCTACAACAATATTCCACATTCCGGAAGGAATAGGGAGGATTCGGCTTTCCTTTGCCGCGTTATAGATCACGATAATTCGATCCCAGGAATCGCCGGCAGCCGTGCCTGATAGCTCATACGCAAGCAGGCTTTTATCTTTTTTTAACAGAGATACATGTTGATTAATGTCGTTCCGAGTTCTCAACCGGAAGGCTGCATGTTCAAGGCGAAGACGAATCAGTCCGCGGTAGTAATCGAATACCGGCTTGAACCGCTGCTTTTGTTCCCAACGAATCGCATTGACGGCATCACCACTCTCGTGACTGTTGGCATCGCCATATTTACTGCGCAAAAACTCATCTCCCGCCGCAAGCAGGGGAATTCCTTGGGATGTGAGCACAATGCCATTCGCAAGCAAGCAGCGCCGAACCGTTTCATTCTCCAGCACATGATTCGGATCAATCTGCATATACGGATTCGCATGCTGTACTGCCTGCTCCACACTGTCATATCCTCGAATGTGTCCCTTATCATCATAGGAGATAAACCCAAGCTGATCTTCCAGTCCTTGTGTATGCACAACCTTGTCCCACAGATTTAGATTATCGTGAACTGTTACGTAATTCACCGTCTCGGATGGACTGGCCGTAAAATCGGTAATCGCTCCCCTTACACCCGTCCAGATATCCTCTTCCTTTCCCTCCGCACCTGTCGCGAATCCTTTCTCTGCTCCATCACTGTCCCCTTTGATCGCTCCACGATAATTATCGTTGAATACGGCTAGTCCGTCTCTTTTCTGATCTCCTTTGAGGGTCATTCGCTCCCCTAGTGGGGAGTCCATTGCCGCCCATGGCTCACCGTACAGTAGGATGGATGGAGATACATGTTCATGCAGTTCCTCGGCAAGTTCCCTCATGGTTGCCGTATCAATCAACCCCATTAGGTCAAACCGGAACCCGTCAATATGGTATTCCTCTGCCCAGTAACGCACCGATTCCAGGATAAACTTGCGTACCATGGGGCGTTCTGTGGCTACCTCATTCCCAGTCCCGGATCCGTTGCTGTATGTGCCATCCTCATTCTGACGATAGTAATACCCCGGTACCAGCTTCTCAAACGAACTGCCTTTCGTATTAAACGTGTGGTTATACACCACATCCATAATCACTCCAATCCCTCTCTGATGAAGTGCCAGCACCAAAGCCTTGAGCTCGCGGATGCGTGTACCAGGCTCATCTGCACGTGTCGCATAAGAGCCTTCGGGAACGTTGTAATGCAGCGGATCATACCCCCAATTATAGCTGGAATCCTCGGAATCACCATAAGCACTGTCTCCAGCCTTGGATTCGTCCACGGTGGCAAAATCAAACACGGGCAGCAGGTGCACATGGGTAATCCCAAGCTCGGCCAAATGATCAATCCCCAGTGTATTGCCTTCGGAATCGCACAGTCCAGTTTCCGTAAAAGCCAGATACTTGCCTTTGTTCACCATGCCTGATGAAGGGTGAATTGAAAAATCCCGCACATGCAGCTCGTACAATACGGCATCCACTGGACTCTTCAGCTCTGGACGAACATCCTGGCTCCATCCTTGGGGATCTGTCTCTTCCAGCCTGATAATAACTCCCATTTCACCATTCATGGTAACTGCCCTTGCATAAGGATCCACCGCTATCTCCTGTCGTCCTCCCTTGAAGGTGGCCCGGTACATATATCGATAACCATTCCATTCTCCATCCAGCTTCAACAACCAGATGCCGTGCTGCTGTCTTTCCATTAGGAATTCCTTTGGCTCGGCACGTTGTTCCCCGGTTCCTCCCTGTCCTCCTGGAAGCTCGGTAGTGGATGCCGGGTAGAGCAGCACGTCCATCTGAACGGCATCTGGTGACCAAACTTTGAATTGGCAGGATTGAGGGCCTATCGTAATCCCCAGATCTTTTCCTTCGTATGTATCATTTGCAATTATTTCTTGCTTATCATGTTCTTCAATCATGATGTCTTTCCCCTCTCGGTGAGTATAAATGGATGTGAAAAGAATGCTCCTTTCTTTTTATACCCTTTCTGCTGCCCAACCATAATCCTGTGAAAGAAAAAGAAGCCATGCTTCACGTTCGTTCACGTAAAACACAGCTTCCTTCGGGCACACGTATACTCTGCGCTTTGCTTTATTTCCCGTTCAGTTCGGCATAGGATGCCTCCAGTTCAGAGATCAGCTGATCTCCCCCGGCTTTTCGCCAGTTAGCCACTTCCTGCTCCCAGCCTGCATCGTCCATCTTGCCCATAATGTACTTGGTCTGTGCATCCCAGATCATCTGATCCAGTTCCTGACCCCGCTCGGTGTAGATGGCCGATGACAGTGTCAGCGCAGGATTCGGAATGGCATACTGCTCATTCTCGCGAGCCATCTTGGTGCCCTTCATGCCAATCGGAACATCAACCAATTCAGCCACGTTGTATCCTTCAACACTTAACAAATTGTCACGGTACGGCTTCACTTCGCGTTGATAAGCGTCAAAATCCTTGAGTTCGGTTTTACCATCCGCTGTCTTGGTGTAATGCACATCGAGCAGCCCGCGCAGCTGCAGCGTGCTCAGCTCTTCATCCATCAGCTGATCGAGGAAGGTGAGCACTTTCTTCAATTGTTCCTCATCCGGGACGGCAGCCTTCGGGATCACCAGCATGCCATAGTTCCCCGGTTCCCCTGCGATGCGTATACCATCTGTTCCCTGGAACGGAGCTACATCGATCACCCCATCCGGAGCGTTAGGCGTCAGCCGCTGCTGGGATGACTTGCCGTTCTGAGCCACGCCGTTCAGCTTCATCCCGACCAGGCCAGAGTCCATTTTTTTATCCGCATCGGAAGGATCGAGAGCAGGGAAATCACTGTTGATCAGCCCTTCGCTAAACAGCCTCTTGAACAGCTTCATCGTGTCCACATATTCAGTAGTCAGGAATTCCGGAGTCAGTTTGCCCGCATCATCCACCCCCCACTTGTTCACACCACCGATACTCACAGCAATCCGGGTCAGCGGAGAAGACACGCCTTCGTTATACTTCTTGAAGAGCAGCGCACCATACGTATCTTCCTTGCCATTCCCGTCGGGATCATCCTTGCGCATGGAACGCATCACTTCATACCAGTCATCCAGCGTCTTCGGCACATCCAGCTTCAACTTGTCAAACCAATCCTTGCGGTATACAATGGCCGTTCGTCCGATATCGCGGAAGTTGGGAATGCCGTAAATTTTGCCCTCAATCTTGATATTGTTAAAATAGGCCTCGGATTGGGCAGACAGATTTTTATAATCCTTCAGGTAGGGCCCCAGCTCCCAGAACAGTCCCGTTTTGGCTGCATTGAACGTGGTCGGCACGTAATTTACGCGCATAATGGTCGGCATCTCTCCGGAAGCAACCATGACGTTCACCTTGTCATCAAAAGCCGACTGCGGAATCCACTGAACATTGACATCCGTATTCGTATACTCCTCAATCTTTTGCTCCACCCCATTTTCCTTCGCGGGCACATCGCCTACCTGCATCAACGAGATGGAAATGGGAAACTTGCCTTCCCCGGCCGCTGGAGCTTTTTCTCCTCCACAACCTGCAAGCAGTCCGGCGGACATTGCACCAATGACAACAAATCCGCCTATACGGGACACCCGACCTTTTGCACTCATGAACCATCTCTCCCTTTTGTATTATCGTTATTACCAGCAATAGGCTCGCCTGAATGAAGGCGCTATCATAATTCTGTCTGAAGAAAAGAACCAGCGTTAAGCCAGTTCCATCTCCACACCTGCCAGAATAAACGGGGCAACCGATTTCGGATCATTGATTCGGATCGACTCGGTTACATAATATTCGTACGACCCATCACGATACGGACTTCCCCCAAGACCTGCACCACCATTGCACTGGGTCAGCGACAGTACACCTTCACGGTCCGTTTGCAGCAAGTGCTGCAGCAGCCCCTGGTATCCTTTATCTGCGACCTCCTTGAACTTGCCGCTCAGGTAACCTTTACGCACACCTTTGGCCAGCGCGTATACAAACATGGATGTACCCGACGCTTCGAGATAATTGCGCTCACGTCCCGGCTGATCCAGCAGATGAGGCCAGAGCCCTGTCTGTTGATCCTGTACATGCACAAGTGCATTCGCCACGCGTTCGAATATGCCGACAATCTGGCCGCGCTGTTCATGATCTACTGGCAGATGATCCAGTGTATCCACCACGGCCATTACGTACCAACCCATGGCCCGGCTCCAGACATGGGGAGAACAGCCGGTTTCGCCCGAACTCCAGCGCTGCTCCCTGCTTTCATCCCAGGCATGATACAGCAAACCGCTGCGCGGATCACGGGTATGCTTCTCCACCAGCAGCAGCTGCAGAGCCGCCCGGTCAAACCACTTTTCCTCGCCCATTACTGCCCCATACTGCGTGAGAAACGGAGTCGCCATATACAACCCATCCAGCCACATCTGAAAAGGATAGATCTTCTTGTGCCAGAAACCACCTTCACTCGTGCGTGGCTGCCCTTTGAGCTGAACCATGAGCAGGTCTGCTGCCTTGCGATATTTCGCTTCACCTGTTTGGTCCATTAGGAAGAATAAGGATTTCCCCTGATTAATCTGGTCCAGATTGTACTCCTCAACGTTATACGAGCGTATCGTGCCATCCTCCTGAATAAAGTGATCCATCAGCTCCCGGATGTAGTCGTAATACTTTGCTTCCCCCGTACGATGATACAGTTCTTCCAGCGCCTTCAGCAGGCAGCCGTTCTCATAGTGCCAGGTGGGGTACAGCTGATGATTGCGGTAACTTTCCATGAATTGATCGGCCATTCGTACCGGTGTGAACTGCAAGGTTTCCTTCATCGATACCCTCCGCATCCGCTCGCTTATTGAGCCTGTTTTTTGTAATCTTCTGCGTATTCCTCGCGAATCTTCGTTCCGCCCGCATTAGCCCAGTTCTCAATCTCCTGTTTCCAGCCATTTTCATCAATCTTGCCCATGATGTATTTGGTTTGCGCATCGGCAATCATCTGATCCAGATCAGCCCCGCGATCACCATAGGTCGGCGAGTATAACGTAAGTGCAGGGTTTGGAACGGCATGTTCGGCCAGCTCTTTGGCAAGCTCGGTTCCTTTTACACCCAACTCGGTATCCTTCAATTTCGGCACATTGTAACCTTCAACGTATGGCAGATTGTCACGATATGGCTTCACCTCACGCTGGAACGCATCGAAATCGCTCATTTCCACTTCATCCTCGCCCACTTTGGTGTAATGTTTGTCTTCTATTCCACGCATGAGCAGTGTTGCCATCTCCGGTTCCATCAACTTATCCAAAAAGCTCAGCAGGCTTTTCAGCTCCTCTTCGGATTTCACGGTTGCTTTAGGAAAGGCCAATATGCCGGAGTTGCCTGTCTGGCCCGCAACACGGTCGCCGTTCGCTCCAAGCAAACCTGCAATGTCAACCACCCCATCCGGGTCATTCTTGGAGAGACGCTCCTGCTGACTCTTACCGTTCTGCGCTACGCCGACACGCATGCCGACAACGCCGGAGTCGTACTTTTTCTCCGCTTCCGTGGAATCAAACACGGCAAAGTCCTGATTCAGCAGCTTCTCATCATACAAGCGTTTCAGCAGATCCAGCACCTGCATGTATTCCGGCGTCATGAACTCCGGTGTGAAGCTGCCATCATCCTCAACCTTCCACTTGTTCGGTGCACCGAAGCTTACGCCAAGACGCGTTGTGAAGGAATATTGATCTTCATTATATTTTTTGAACAGCATCAGACCGAACGTGTTATCCTGCCCATCTCCATCCGGATCGGAAGTTGCCAGGGTTTTGATTGTTTCATACCATTCATCCGGCGTGGTCGGTACCTTGAGATTCAGCTTATCGAACCAGTCTTTGCGGTAAATGACCGTCGCCCGTGCAATATCAGAGAACACCGGCACGCCATAGACTTTTCCGTCTACCTTGATGTTGTTGAAGAAGCGCTCGTTCTGGGCGGACAGATTTTTATAATCCTTGAGCAGGGGCCCGATCTCCCAAAACACATCGTTACGCATGGCACTTGTTACTGTCGGGTTGTACTGCACTTTGACGATCTTCGGCATATCGCTGGAAGCGATCATGACATTAATTTTGTCATTGTACGCCGAAGCGGGAATCCACTGAATATCCAGCTTGGTATTGGTAAAGGCTTCGATTTTTTGCTGGACCTCATTTCCTTTACCCGGCACATCACCTACCTGTGCAATCGCAATGGAGATGTTCTGTACGCCGCCTTCGGCAGCCTGACCCTCATCCGATCCGCATCCAGCCAGCAACCCCGTTACCAGTGCAAGTGTGCTCAGGACAGCCAGAGCTTTCTTTTTTGTTCCTCTCATCAAATGAAAACCTCCCCTTGTATACATTGCTGATTCCGCATGCTGCATATTGCATTGCAACCATCCATTCAATCACCAATCTCATCCTTTCACAGACCCCAGCATCACTCCCTTAGCAAAATGCTTTTGCAGGAATGGGTACACAAGCATGATCGGAATCGTTGAGAATACAATGACAGCCATGCGAATGGTCAGCGGCTGAATCTCCGTCTCCTCAATACTCGTGTCACCAATCCGGCTCTGAGCCAGAATGACAATCTCACGAAGCCATACTTGAACCGGCCACTTCTCGCTGTCATTGATGTAGATGACGGCGTTGAAGAAGCTGTTCCAGTGAGCGACTGCATAGAACAGGGAGAACGTGGCCATCGCCGGCATCGACAAAGGCAGTACAATACGGAACAGAACGCCGACATCATTACAGCCGTCGATTTTGGCAGCATCCTCCAGTTCATCCGGAATGGCCTGGAAAAAGTTCTTGAGTACGATCAGGTTGAATGCACTGATGGCGGTAGGCAGCATCAGGGACCATAACGTATCGGTCAGATGCAGCGATTTAACCACGAAATAGGTGGGAATCATGCCTCCGCTGAACAGCATGGTGAACAGTACGCCTAGCAGAATCGGCTGCCGTCCTCGCAGATATCTTCTGGATAGCGGATACGCCATCAGTGACGTGAATAACAAGTTAATCAATGTACCGACCACAGTAATGTAGATCGAGACTCCGAGACTGCGAATCAGTGTATCTGTCGAGAAAATGTAGCGATAGGCCGCCAGGGAGAATTCTTTGGGAAAAAGGATGAATCCTCCCTTCGCCACCTCATGCGGGCTGGTAAACGAAACAGCCAGAATGTAGATAAACGGAATGACGGTCACAATTCCGATCAACAGCAGCAAACCATGATTGACGATATCGAAGATTCGGTTGCCCCACGTTTTATCCTGTTGCATCTTAATGTTCACTCCTGTCTGGTGAAGACGTCTGCTTGCTCATGTTAGTAGACGCCTTCCTCCCCGAATTTTTTGGCCAGCTTGTTGGCACCCAGTACAAGCGCAAGCCCAACAACCGACTTGAACAAACCGACAGCAGCGCTGTAGCTGTACTGTGCTTGCGTCAGACCTTTGGTGTATACATAGGTATCAAATACCTCACCCACATCCCGGTTGGTTGGCGTCAGCATCAGGAAGATCTGTTCAAATCCTGTATCCAGGAAGTTGCCCAGACGAAGAATGAGCAAAATCACGATCGTACTGCGGATGGCAGGCAGCGTAATATGCCAAGTCTGGCGCCAGCGGTTGGCTCCATCAATCCGCGCAGCTTCATAGAGCTGCGTGTCTACACCGGAAAGTGCCGCGAGGAAAATAATCGTGCCCCAGCCCACCTCTTTCCAGATGGATTGTCCGACAATCATGGAACGGAACCAGCCTGGCTCCAGCAGGAACGCAATCTTTTGCCCCGTCAGACTGTACAGCAATTCGTTGATGGCGCCGCCCTCCGTAGTAAACAGCATATAGAACACCCCAACGACCACAACCCATGATACAAAGTGCGGAACATAGACCAGCGTCTGTACAAAACGCTTGAATCGCTCACGGCGCACTTCGTTCAGCATCAGTGCCAGCACGATGGGCAGGGGGAAGAAGAAGACCAGATTATAGATCGCCAGCAAAAACGTGTTCCGGAACAGGGTCCAGAACTGCGGTTCCCCGAAGAAACGCTGAAAATGCTTGAGTCCTACCCAGTCACTCCCCAAAATTCCTTTGTACGGTGTGTAATCCTGAAAAGCCATCGTAATGCCATACATGGGTATATATTTGAAAATAACAAAGTAAAGCACTCCCGGTATCAACATGATGTAGAGCCACCGGTTTTTGATAACGTCCCTCCACAGCAGGTTTTTGTCACTGCGGGCAGCGGGCCGTGTCCGAGCCGTCGTTTCGGCTTTCATAGTGTTTTCCTCCCCACATTGGAAACGATTACAAAAGTTCAATTCCTGAACTCATGCCTTCATTGTGGAGGATAAACGGATCACTGGCTATCGTCCGGTTTTAGCTTCTTGTTTTTCCTTGCCAGGCAAGGGTTTACGACCCTTCCCCCGTTGGAATATCAGGCGCGGATGCACTCGTTTTAACCTCTATAATCCTGTCTTAACCCGGGACGATGGAGCGTGGCCAGCAGGGTGTACAAACATAAAAAAGCCTGCCCGCCATGGCAGGCAGAGCAGGCTTTGTTTTACCGCTGCTGTTCCCGATACTTGCCGGGAGTTGTTCCCGTAATTTTACGAAACGTTCGGATAAACGCAGTGGGGTTGGTGTAATTTAGTTTCTCGGCAATTTCCGATATTTTGAGGTTGGTGGTCTGAAGCCAGGTCTTGGCTTTTTCCATTCGATACTCTGCCAGATATTCAGTGAAATTCACGCCGGCTTCCTTCTTGAATACCCGGCTTAAATAAACAGGATGGAAATTCAGCTCTTCCGCACAGGCTTCCAATGACAGTTCACGGTCATAGCGTTCCTCGATTAATCGGATCATCCGCCGGGCAATGTTCATATACTGCGATTCTTCCTGCTCCCGCCAGAAACGAATGACGGGTACAAATAACCGTTTACGGAACCAGTTCGTCATTTCATCAAGGGTGGAGAGCTTCAGCAGCTGAGCCATGGATGCCTTCTCACCAAGCACTTCGGCCACATCCCCTCCCTGTTCCTGCACAAGCTGGTACACACGAGATAGAAGCTGAACCATAATGACGGGATATTCACTAAAATGCAGTTTCTTGTCAGCGAGCAGCCCCAGATACTGTGAAAAATACATATCGGTTTTCTCTTCATCGCCTTGTTTCAAGGCAGAGGCCAGCTGATCCTCAATCATTCTGAGCTGTGTATATAAGGCTGCCTCGGTCTGGCCTCGCGGCTGGATATCTTCATAATGCAAAATGATACGGCTTCCCAGGCTCACCCTGCCCTGCAGCGCCTCCCGGCTCTCCTGATACGCCCTAGGTGTATCTCCGATGGCAAAATAGGAACGGCTTATGCCGATACTTACAGGCAAATTGAGATAGGTGACTACGCGTTCCCTGATCCATTCCGCCTGGGTGTGCATCCATTCCTTGAGCTGCAGCTCATCATTCAGCTTTGAAGCTAGAACCGTCACTTGTGCATCATCTATCATAACCGGGGTGAAGCGCAATTCCGCAGGCAGAAGCTCTCCAACCATATTGTTAACGGCAAACAGCAGCAGATCCCTGTCCTGTTCTCCGTACCTTGTTCCTTCGAGTGTATCAATCTGAAGTGTAAGCACACCAAGACTCGACCAGTCTGACGGGAAATCATAACGTTCGCCCTGATATCTGAAATCCTCTTCCGAGATTTTTCCGGTCAGCAGTTTGGTCATGAAAAATTCCTCCAGATGAACATGCTGTCCCTTCATCTGCTCCCGCAGCGTTTTTTCCGAGCTGAACAGTGTGGATAAACGCTCCTCAATATAAATGAATTCATCCTGACGACGGCCTGTCTGCAAGGCCGGAGAATCCAGCCCTTTCGTAAACTGCAGCAGCCTGGAAATGGGCGAATACATCCGCCGGCTTCCGTATATCGCGAACAACCCGGTTACACATAGCATGACCAGTGTAGCCACTCCGGTAACAACTGCAATTTTCTGCGATTGGGCGGTGATTTGTCCAATAGATACCACAGATACATACAGCCACCCATTAAGTGGCGATTTCCTGTAGCTTACAGCCACCGGGTTTCCTTCCACCTCAGCGTTAAAGAAGCCCTCTGCCTGATTGCTCGTTTCCACCTTAGCCTGAATTTCCTCATTCAAGGCAGCATATTTCTCCTCTTGCCCATTCTCGTTCAGAAAAAAGTTCTGATCCCGGTCCAGTACATACATATCCCCGGTGTTCGGATTTTGGCTCAGAAACGTGCTAATCTCCGCATCAGCGATATCAATCACGAGAAATCCCTTTGGACTAACATTCGTCGGTACCATAGGAATTTTAAATACCATGCTGACGACATCATCCGATGAAATGAGTGTGGGCATCTGTTCCTGTGAACCCTCGGATACCCCTGCTGAAGCCAGTACGCTTTCTGTGGATGAATTTTTATTCTGGGTCACCCAGAACAGACTGTTCGCATAGGTGAGATAGGAGCCAATACGGTCCCGGATACTGAAATCATCCAACTTTCCAAAGGACCTCATGGAGACCACCCAGTCTTGATCCAGGTTAACCAGATAGGCCTGATCTATATTTGTAACCGCTTGCAGATTGTTGAATCCAGACGTAAGATCACGTATTTCCTGAAACTCGGAGCTGTCCAGCGGCTTCTTCATGGCTTGCAGCACCAAGGGAGAATTCACATACTGGATGGATGACAATTGCAGGCTGCGTAAAACCTGTTCTACCCGCATTTGGGTTTGATGCAAAATCTGCAGATTGCTCTCACGTACTTTTTGTTCAATGTCACGCGAAGCGATCGAATAGGAGACGGAACCGATGACGATGACTGGAAGGGCTCCGAGAATCATGGTAAAACAGAGCAAACGCAGCAAATATTTAGGCAATGTGAGCATCCTCCTTTGTATAGAATCTGCCTATTTGAATGCCTGATGGAATGCATATCCATCTGTATAATATCGCTTTCATTGGATTAATTTACTATTGTTATTTTAAAACCCAATCTTATTCAAGTCCACTATTTATTCTTAAGATTGACTTTGGGGCCATTTCCAGTTTATATTGTAGACATATTCCTCAATTCGAAGGAGAGATTTTGATGTCGGTGAGCGTTCTTAACTAATCAAGTTTCATATTCAGGAGTTTGGCCTTTCATGTGCGCTTGTGCCTTATGGCATACGTGTATTTCTTGATGCGCCATAACCCTGTACTTAGTTAAGAACAGCGGATATCATAAATCGCCTCCGGGATTGTACTTGTCCGGGTCTATTTCCGCGCTGTGTTCAGCGTGGATTTTTTTGTATAGACCTATTATGGACTCTGCTTTCCCCTACATGCAGGGCGGAGAATGACGTTTGTTCATTCTCCGCCCTTTTTACGTTTTCAGGAATAGATTCTGAGTTACAACCCAAGTTACAAATTCAAAATCCAAGGAGAGATCAAGCATGAATGAAAACACAATGAATACACTGGGCTATCATCAAATTCAAAATAACGTCGCTTCCTGCGCTCTTTCTTATCTGGGCAAACGTTACGCGAAAGAAATGAAACCCATGGTGGACCCAGGGCTGATCCAGATACGCCTAGCTGAAACAGAAGAAGCCTCTGCTCTCATCCGTTACGGGGCCAGTGTTCCCATCCCTTCGCTTGACGGTATGGAGACCATTATGGATCTGCTCGGTACCGGTTATCTGTTTAGTGAACGGGACTTCACTCAACTTGCGCAGTTTCTGCGAAGCTGTGCACAATTAATGAAATACATGGAGGGCAAATCCGAAGCAGCTCCTACGGTAAGCCGGTATGCTGCATCCATGATGCGGATGGAATCCCTGTTAAGCGAGATCGAACGCTGCATTTACAGCGGCCGAATTCAGGATCAGGCGAGCAAGGAACTGACACGTATCCGGAAAAAGATGACCGTGAACGAGGAACGAATGAAGCGCAAGCTGGATTCTCTCGTGAGCAAGCACCGGTCCATTATGCAGGAGAACGTAATCAGCCAGCGCGGTGGAAGAACAGTATTACCCATCAAGAAAGAATTCCGCAAGCAGGTGAAAGGCAGTGTCTTAGATGAATCAGGGAGCGGGCAAACCGTATATATTGAACCCGCGGAACTGGTGGGACTGCAGATGGAACTCGCTTCACTGCAAGCCGAGGAATCCAGAGAAGAAATGAAAATCCTGGGTGATTTAACGTCGCTCGCAGAATCTTATAATCGCGAGATTGCGCTGAATACCGAGACGGTAGGTGTCCTTGATTTCCTGTTTGCCAAAGCGAAATACGCGGCAACCATGGATGGACGTACGGTCCAGGTAAATACATCGGGCCGAATTACGCTTCAGCAGGCGCGCCATCCTCTGATGGGCACCTCCATGATTCCGCTTGATTTTGCCATCGGAAGGGATTATTCCTCACTTATCATTACAGGGCCGAATACAGGCGGCAAAACGGTAGCGCTCAAAACATTGGGGTTGCTCACCCTGATGATGCAGTCCGGTCTGCTCGTTCCTGTGGGTGAAGGCGGCGAGATGGCCGTATATCATGAAGTGGCTGTCGATATCGGAGACGGACAAAGTTTGGAGCAGGCACTCAGCACCTTTTCAGCTCATATCCGCAACATGATCGGCATTCTGGAGCAGGCTGATGCATCTACCCTTGTGCTGATTGATGAGATGGCCTCCGGAACAGACCCGGGAGAAGGGGTCGGTCTTTCCATCGCCATGCTGGAGGAACTGCACAGCCGCGGAGCAACCGTAGTGGCTACCACTCACTTTGGGGAAATCAAGCATTTTGCTGCTGCCGCACCAGGATTTGAAAATGCACGGATGGAATTCGATACGGCTACGCTGCAGCCCCTTTACCGTTTGCGTATCGGTGAAGCAGGGGAAAGTTACGCATATTCCATCGCCTTGAAGCTGGGAATGCCACAGCGCATTATTGATCGTTCCCAGTCCATATCGGACCAAGGCATATCGAAAAGTCCTATCAACAGCATGAGCTCCATCATGCCGATAGTGAAACCAATACCAACTGAGAGTTCTGTCCTTGAGCCATTTCCGAACTCCGCAGCTGCACAGAGGGCGGAGAAGAAAGTACATTCCCCGGCAGCGACTAAATCTGGAAAACAATCCCAGAAGGTAGAAGATACGAAGTCGGTTCCCCCAGCGAAAAAATTTCGAAAAGGGGATCGTGTATACGCAGCCTATTTGAACCAGTCAGGAATCGTCTGTGACGTGGAAGACAGCCGTGGAAATATCGGGGTAATGCTGCGCGGGAGGAAAGTCAAAATTCACAAGAAACGCCTCACACTTCATATATCTGCAGATGAGCTGTATCCAGGCGATGACTATGATTTGGATATTGTGCTGGAGACGAAGGAGAATCGGAAGAAGCGCAAATTAATGGGACGTAAACATGTCGAAGGGCTAACGATTGAATTGCCACCTGAAGAATAGGGCCAGCCCTGTTATACTATGAAATATGACGATATGGAGAAAGTAGGCGTGCCATGAGCGGAAGTTCCAATTCACAGACCAAGAAGACAGGGACCAATGTGCTCTTATGCCCACTGTGCGGGGAGGCCAATGGCTGCTCCTATGCGGCTGGCCGTCCCCATTCGGAATGCTGGTGTAACCATGCCGAGTTTCCCGAAGGTGTGTTTGACCGCATTCCGGCAGAGCAGCGGCGTAAATCGTGCATCTGTCAGCGATGTCTGGAATCGTATACAGATCAGGCTGAACACAAACAAGAGCCTCACAGTTAACTCCTGTGAGGCTCTTGTTTTGCGATTGGGTGTCATAATACCATAACACGGCACGCAATCATATATAAGTTGTTTCTTACATTTGATGATAATGTTCTACAGCCTGCTTGAGAACAGGGTGCTGCTCATCCATGGCTGTGTAGTGACTAAGTGCTGCAGCAATGCCCTTTTGTTTGATCATATCCTGAAGCTCTGCTGCCTCCGGATCATCCTGTACATCGAATTTGCAGGCTGCCGCCATGCCTCTTGCCAGGTTCGTCGTGCCCATTCCATAGTCATGTGCCTGTAGCGCTGGACGAACCAGACGGTCGTTGGGCGACAGCTTCCGCAGCGGCGAACGACCTACCCGGGTGACTTCATCGGTGAGATGCGGATTTACAAACCGCTCCAATATTTTATTTATATACTTCTGATGATCTTCGGGGTCGAAACCAAACCGTTTCACAAGTACCTCACCCGTTTCCTGCAGTGCACCGTAGACGAGGGATTTCACTTTGTCGTCTGCAATCGCCTTCTGAATCGTATCATACCCGTTCACGTAACCGAGATATGCAGCGCAGCAATGTCCCGTATTGACGGTAAACAGCTTCCGCTCGATATAAGGCTCAAGGTCATCCACATAGAGTACACCTTCAATCGGAAGGAATGCAGGCGCCATCTGTGAACGGTCCACAACCCACTCATAAAAAGGTTCAACCTGAACATGCAGCGAGTCTTCGTGATGCTGGATTGGAACAATCCGGTCTACTGCGGAGTCAGGGAAATACACATATTGATCAGCAAGAGCCTTAACGGGTTCTTCCAACAGAGCATACACATGCTCTTTCAGCTGTGTGCTGGCTCCAATGGCATTCTCACATGCAATGATGTGAAGGGGTTTCTGCACCGAACCTGAATTTAATCTTGCCTCAAGCCCCTTGGCAATGCCTGGTGCAATATGTTTCAGGATGCCCACTCCGACTGCGGTCGTAACGAGATCTGCCTCTGCAACGTTCCGGGCAACCGTCTCCAGCTGCGTTCCATCAATGGCACCTACCCCTTTGACCGTTTCCATATCTTTTGTTTCGTTGGCCAATTCGACCGTATACTGTCCACGCTCCTGTAATGCCTTAACCAACTCCTGGTTCACATCCGAGAAGATGACATTATATCCTGCCCGTGACAGGATTAATCCGATGAACCCGCGTCCGATATTACCTGCTCCAAAATGAAGGGCTCTCATAGTTCCATTTCACTTTCGAGAATGGTAATGATTTCCTCCGCCGTTTTGGCATAACGAAGTGCTTCCATGTTCTCATCTTCCGCACAGATGACCGCAATGCTGGTCAGAATCTCCATGTGCTCACCGCCCTGAGCGGCGATACCGATCACCATGTAGGCTTTTTCATCCCCAAAATCTACACCTTGCGGGAACTGAATCACCGAAATGCCTGTGGACAGAATGAACGATTTGGATTCTTTCGTTCCGTGTGGAATGGCAAGTCCATTGCCTACATAAGTCGATACGATCTCCTCACGCTCAAGCATCTTGTCGATATAATCGGCAGTAATATGTCCTGCGTCTTTCAGAATCTGTCCAGCCATGCGAATAGCCTCATATTTATCCTGTGCCGTTGCGTTCATAACCACTTTGTCTGTTGTAAGTATGCTCATGTTTATTAACCTCCAATTTCGGTTTTACTTCGATAAAATCCAACCAATTCACGGGACAAATAATGAATAAGATCATCCCGGATTCCCTTTTCCAGCAGTGTAATCATCTCATCCTGCAGTAACAATGCACTGATCTCGCTTAGCACCTCCAGGCTCTCCCGGGATAATTCCCTCGGTCCAACCATCAGAAGGATATGGCTGACGCCAACCGGGTCCTCCGTCGTTACTAGCAGCGGCTCTGATAATTGAAACAGACTGATGGACGGCCTATAAATGCCATCACTGCGGGTATGAAACAGCGCGAGTGATGTATCCGGAATTTTCTGGCTGCCCACCTTTTCCCGAGCTTCAAGCAGCCTGGCGATTTCTTCCGGGTCCTTCAGCACCCCGGCTTCCTGCAGCACCTTGCACATGGCAAAAGCCGTTTCATAAAAGCCCATCTTGCGGTTATCCAGTGGAAACACCTGAAACTTGCCCGTGATTCTAACGATTTCAATGAGTGTGGCATCAAGCCCCGCCGGATCAGCATGGCGGTCAGGTGCCTTTGCACTTGCTTTACTCTCTCCATACTTAACTTGTACCCGCTGCAGCGTCGTATTTTGAATGTACAGACGCAAACGTTCACTTTCTTCTGCCGTTAACAACGGACTCACCTTGTAATACTGATGCGGTTCCATCGGCAGATCAACTGTCGATAAAATGAGATCATAGTCCTCTTCGGGGAACCGTGCAGCCTCATACCATGATGCACTGTCCACAATCCGAATCTCCGGAATTTCCTTGGACAACCGGCTGGAAAGCATACGGGATGAGCCAATTCCGCTTGTGCACACGATAATGGCCCGAATCTCGCGCTTCAGCACACGCAATCGCTCGATGGAAGCGCCAAAATGCATGACCAGGAATCCAATTTCCTCATCCGGCACGTCCGTATCCGGCCATGCGTCATGCACCGCGTTCTTCACATCCCCGAACAACGAATCGTAATCCTTGCGAATCTGCTGAAGCAGTGGGTTACGTATGCTTTGCCTGCCTCCAATCCGCTCCATCACCGGCTGCATATGGGCAATCAGCCCTTCTCGCAGAAGACGATCCTCCTGGAATGCATAGCCCGTTCTCCCCTGCATCTGATCCATCAGGGAACGAACCATGTCCAGCAATACCAGATCGTCAACAGGCAGTAAGCGTGTGGAGTGAATAAGCTGCTCGGTTTCAATTAATAATTTGTGCAGATAGCTCTGTTCTTCCTTGGCAAATGAGATGCCAAGCTGATCGGAAAGCACGCTGCATAATCTCGCAGCCATGTATTCAGGCACGCTCTGATCTCCCGTAGAAGGGTAAACCGCTTTTTTATCCGAAGAAGGAATGCGACCGACGGTAAACCCCTTGCGAATGCGCACCAGCGCAACGGACAGCTGAATAAGCAATTTGGTATACTGTCGCTCCGGAATATTTTCGAGCCAGTCAATATCCGGCTGCCACAACGCATTCTCGACCGTCAGTACATCACGATGGCCAATCATGCCCAGCAGCTTCTGGTTCACCTTGGAAATCCCCTGGTCAGGTTGCCTTCCGAACAGATCAGATTCATCCAGATATTCAAGCGCAAGTCCTGCGATTGCTGCGCGGTAGGCCGTTTCACTGCCATTGATCTTCACTCCGTATCCTCGCCTGCGAACCAGCTTCAGGCCCGCTTGACGAATCCGGGGTTCCAGTTCATCCAGATCATTGCTAACGGTCGAGACCGTTACTCTCAGATCCGATGCAAGCGCCAGCAGTTTTACAGGCTCCGCCTCATCCAGCAAAATGCAAAGCATGAAGAGTTTACGCTCTTCGGGCGTAAACTCCACATATTCGTTCAGCTCCAGCTGCTCACGCAGTGAAGCCAAATCATCGGAACCAGGGTCTATGCGGACCCCGGTTCCTGATTTTTTTTCCAATTTCATGCCAAAGGGTTCAAGCCACTTCTCAATCATCTGAAGCTCCCTATGGACGGTTCGTGTACTGACTTTGACCGCAATTGCAATGTCGCCGGCGGTTACTTCCTGTGGATGTTCCAACAGGAACTCCACAATTTCACGCTGTCTTTTCGTAATACTCATATCTCAAGCCTCCGGCTCAGGGAAAACGATCGCAACCTGTTATTTCAGGCGTTCAACGAGTGCATCGTATTCCGGGCTTTTTAGGAAGTTATCGATGGATATATGTTCTGCGTTCGGTGCCACGCTGCGTGCACGGTCCGTCAATGTCTTCTGCGTAATAACAACGTCAGCGTCCTGCGGAATATCACTGATTGCCGTGTTGGTTACCGCAACGTCAATCCCTTCAGCTTTCATCTTCTTGCGGAGAATGGAAGCCCCCATGGCACTTGAACCCATACCTGCATCACAGGAGAAGACGATTTTCTTCACATCCGTTTTTGCTTTCACAGTTGAAGAAGCCAAATCCGCGGCTCTGTCTGCTTCACGATTATCTGCTGTAATAGCAGCATTCGCTGTATTGCCTTGACTCTTCATGTCTTTCATGCGATTCGCTGCAGACTCCAGATCTTCTTCTTTTTGCTTACCTGTTTTCAGCAGCAGTGCTGCAACCAGGAAGGATACGATCGCGGCCACAGCCACCCCGGCGAGCATCGGCAGATATCCACCTTTTGGCGTTAACAGGGAATATGCAATGATACTACCCGGTGAAGGTGCTGAAACCAGTCCTGCTCCGGTGAGCATGAAGGTTGCTGTACCTGCCACGCCGCCTGCGATTGCCGCAAGAATCAGAATCGGTTTCATCAGAATGTAAGGGAAATAAATTTCATGAATTCCCCCGAAGAAGTGGATGATAACCGCACCCGGTGCGGAAGATCTTGCTGTTCCACGACCGAAGAAGCAGTACGCCAGCAGGATACCAAGTCCGGGACCCGGGTTTGATTCAAGCATGTATAATACGGATTGACCCAATTCTCTCGCTTGATCTGTTGCAATCGGTGTTAGAATGCCGTGGTTGATTGCATTGTTCAGGAACAATACCTTCCCTGGTTCAATGATCAGGTTGACGAGTGGGAGCAATCCCAGATTCATCAGCCCCTGTACACCAGCCGATAATACGGTGCTAATTCCTTCTACAGCAGGTCCGATACCCAGCAGTGCAATGATCGCCAGGATACCACCGATAATACCGGCGGAGAAGTTATTAACCAACATCTCGAACCCTGCTTTGATCTTGCCTTCAACGGCTTTATCGAACTTTTTGATGATCCATGCAGCCAGTGGTCCGGCAATCATGGCACCCAGGAACATCGGAATGTCACTGCCGACGATAACCCCTATAGTCATGATGGCACCAATGACACCACCACGCTGGCCATGCACCATCGTACCTCCAGTGTAACCGATAAGCAGTGGCAGCAAATATTTGATCATCGGATCTACTAACGTTGCAATCGTTTCGTTAGGGAACCAGCCTGTTTTGATAAACATGGCCGTAATTAATCCCCATGCAATAAATGCACCCATATTCGGCATAACCATGCCGCTTAGGAATCGGCCAAAACGCTGAACGCCTACCCGGAGACCGCCTTTGGAATTGGACGTTTGGTCCAAGTTACTCATTGTATTATCCTCCTCGGATCAAGTAGTTATCATTTATGAAAAGGGTATCATTTCTCCCCTGCTGTTATCCTAAGCCAGATTGGTCTCCGGTTCAACGAAATGAAAGCGTACTTTCGTCATGATCATTGATGACAACATTGTGTTTATGTAATCGTTTTTATGATGATGAGAGGGCTCTAACCATTGATATACTTGGCTTTTTTCGTATGTGACTTATATCATTTACGGTACTAAATTCAATAATATAGCATGTGCGATTCAGCCTTATTCCATCCTGTTCAAGTGTCTCATATGGCAACAAGCCTGTCCTTGGGAACACGAAAAAGCCTGCATGAGCACCAAGGCTCACACAGGCTCTGAAGACGTGCACGACCGTCCAATGTATGAAAAAATCATGGATTAATAAAGGTTATTTAGTGCAAATACATTCTACTCCTCGATGTGCTTACGATATGCATCAGCATTCATCAGTTTAGACAACGCTGTTGTCAAATCACCTTCAACACGAATCTCAATCATCCAGCCTTCTTCGTAAGGCGAACTGTTGACGAGTTCAGGTGCATCCTGCAGTGCTTCATTCACAGCAATAATCGAACCACTTACCGGAGAAAACAAATCCGAAACCGTCTTCACGGATTCAATCGTACCAATGCTGTCTTCCGCTTTTACATCCGATTCAAGGTCAGGCAATTCCACAAACACAATGTCACCCAGCTGATGCTGCGCGAACTCGGTAATGCCGATCCGTACAGTATCCTCCCCTACGGTTTGCACCCACTCGTGCTCTTCACTGTACAGGAAATCACTTTTCAATTCGCTCATCGATATCCGCCTCGCTTTTCATTAATGAGTGCATGCGTCCTTCGGCCAACCCTTTTTCCCAGAACATAGCGTAAGATATTTTTGATTGAAATGTCAAGATACCTCACAAATTATTTGATTTTTGATGATTACGCCTGTAACGCAAACACCCTCACTCTACATATAATGGGTAATATTAGAATAGTAAGCGCACTCTTTTTATATACACGAACAATAAATTAGGATTTATAAATATTATTCGGTTTTTTATTGATTTCTGTGATATCGTTCTTGACATCGATAGGGGATTCACGTTTTAATGAGAGAGTAAATGTTAATCGTTGTGTGCATCACCCGCGGATGAATGTAAAGGGAGAGATTACCCGTGACGCCCAACTCTGGGATGCATGCGGTAACGCCGAAGGAGTAAGCCACCCGACAAGCGGGAGGTGAATCTCTCAGGCAAAAGGACTTTTACGGGACGCAACTCTGGAGAGCATCTATTCGCCCGATATGGGCGTTATGATCACCCAAGGGGAAACCTGCTGCAACCTATTGGCGGGGTAACTCTCAGGTACCAAGGACAGAGCCTAAGAATACAGCGTGCTTCTGGCATGCCGGTTCTTTGGCCTGTCCTTTTCCTTTTTCCCAAAAAAACGAAAGTCAGGATCGAGCCGGCGCTGTCATCAGTAGCCTTAACCATACTTATCCAAGAAAAGAATCATTCATGTTATACACTCGGCCCGGTAGCGGCCATAACGAGGTGATTTGATGTCCGATTTGCTTAGAACTCCACTCTATCCACTTTATCAGCAATATGAAGGTGTACGGTGCATCGATTTTGGAGGCTGGGAGCTTCCGGTGCAATTCAGCGGGATTCAGAAGGAACATGAAGCGGTGCGCGAACGGGCTGGGCTGTTCGATGTATCCCACATGGGTGAATTCACGGTGCAGGGTGAGCAGGCCGAAGCATTTTTGCAGAAACTGACGACCAACGACGTGACCGCACTGGTTCCTGGCCAGGCACAATACACGTTAATGTGTTACCCGGACGGTGGCGTAGTGGACGATCTGCTCGTATACAAGCTGGAAGATCAGCATTATATGCTCGTCGTGAATGCCTCTAATATTGACAAGGACTGGGCCTGGCTGCAAGAGCACATGGTTCCTGGGGTGAGCATGACGAACGACTCCGCAGAAACAGCTCTACTGGCTCTACAGGGCCCGCTTGCTGCAGACATCATCGGAAAAGTTACAGATACTGACGTATCCATAATCGAGCCTTTTCGTTTTGTACAGCATGCTGAGGTCTGTGGTGTAAAACTGCTGCTGTCCCGCACCGGTTATACCGGAGAAGACGGCTTCGAACTATACGTACAGGCAGATCAGGCCGCTGCGGTCTGGAACGGATTGATGGAGGCGGGCGCTGATTACGGTCTGGTTCCGGCTGGACTTGGTGCACGGGATACACTTCGATTCGAAGCGAAGCTGCCCCTCTATGGACAGGAATTATCGCCGACCATTTCACCGCTGGAAGCAGGCGTTGGCATGTTTGTGAAGCTGAATGCCGGACCTTTTATCGGGCACGAAGCACTATTGCAGCAAAAAAATGATGGACCTGCCCGCAAACTGGTCGGCATTGAAGTACTGGAACGCGGGATTCCACGTCCCCACTATCCCATCTACGCGGAAGGCGTGCAGATCGGGGAAGTAACAACCGGTACACAGTCCCCTACGCTGAAGCGCAATCTGGGGCTCGCCCTAATTAACAGCCAATATGCTGCACTCGGCACCCCGCTCGAGATTGAGATTCGTGGCAAAAAGCTGAAAGCCGAAGTTGTGAAGACCCCTTTTCATAAACGGACACGTACGTCAAAGACACCTACCCAAGGAGCTGATCAAGCATGAGCAAGCACCGCTATATTCCCATGACTGAACAGGATCAGAGCGCCATGCTCGCAACCATCGGTGTGGACACGATTGAAGATCTGTTCCAGGACATCCCGCAGGAGATTCGTTATCAAGGCGAGCTGCCTGTCTCCTCCAAACTGGATGAATACGCACTGACACGCCACATGTCGAAGCAGGCTGGCGCCAATGCCAATTTTGAGACACATGCCAGTTTCCTGGGCGCAGGCATATATGATCATCATATCCCTTCCGTGATTAATCACGTCATTTCCCGTTCCGAGTTCTATACCGCCTATACGCCATATCAGCCCGAAATCAGTCAGGGCGAGCTCCAGGCGATCTTCGAATTTCAATCGTATATCTGTGAACTGACTGGCATGGCTGTAGCCAATGCGAGCATGTATGATGGCGCGACCGCATTTGCAGAAGCAGGGAATCTGGCCGCAGCGGCAACTCGTCGCAAACAGCTAATCGTCTCCCGTACCGTTCATCCTGAAGCCCGTCAAGTGTTGAAGGCTTACGCCCATGGTCTGAATTTGGAGATTGTCGAGATTGGTTATCAGGACGGGGTGACCGATTGGGATGCCCTTCAAGCCGCCGTATCGGATGATACCGCAGCTGTCATGATCCAGAGTCCGAACTTCTTCGGTGCCGTGGAAAATGTAAAACAGGCTGCAGACCTCGCGCATGCGCACAAGGGTCTGCTCGTGGTCAGCGCAAACCCGCTGGCGCTTGGTATGCTCGAAGCTCCAGGCAAGCTGGGTGCCGACATCGTTGTCGGTGATGCACAGCCCCTTGGCATCTCCGCTTCGCTCGGTGGTCCGACATGTGGATATTTCGCTGTATCCCAGGCTCATATGCGCCGGATTCCGGGCCGAATCGTTGGCCAGACAACGGATCGCAACGGCAAACGCGGTTTTGTACTGACGCTCCAAGCACGTGAACAGCATATCCGCCGCGAAAAGGCGACATCCAATATTTGCTCCAACCAGGCATTGCTTGCCCTAAGCGCTTCGGTGTATATGTCTACTATGGGAAGACAGGGCATGATGGATGTGGCTGACCTGAATTTGCAAAAGAGTCATTATGCTCTTCAAGCACTGACAGCAATTCCTGGAGTCAGCCTGACCTTTAAAGCCCCCACATTCAATGAGTTTGTCATCCAGCTGCCCGAAGGGACAGACGTCGATGCCCTTCAGTTGAAGCTGCTGGATGCCGGTTTCATCGGTGGATATGAACTTGGACGGGATTACCCGGAGCTTGCGGGGCATATGCTGGTCGCTGTTACGGAACGGCGCAGTAAGGAAGAGATTGACGAATTCGCACGTGTATTGGAGGGATCGCTGTGACTCAGGAAATGACAACCATCCAAGGACAGCCGGAAACGGCAGCTCCTTCCCAAGCCGAAACCAGCACGCAACAAATGACACAGGCAGCATCGTCTGCTCCAGAGCAATCACTGATCTTTGAACTGAGCAGCCCGGGTCGTGTCGCTTACTCCCTGCCTGAATGCGATGTTCCGCGTCAAGATCCCACGAGCTTGATTCCCCGGGAAATGCTGCGTTCGGAAGCAGCCGCACTGCCTGAGGTATTTGAAGTAGATGTCATTCGTCACTATACTGCCCTTTCCCGCCGGAACTTCGGGGTAGATAACGGATTCTATCCACTCGGATCTTGTACGATGAAGTATAATCCGAAGATTAACGAGGATGTAGCTCGCTACAATGGATTCGCCAAAATCCATCCGTATCAGCCTGAATCCAGTATTCAAGGTGCACTTGAACTTCTGTATACATTGCAAAACGACCTTGCAGGTCTGACTGGCATGGACGCGGTGACCCTGCAACCAGCTGCTGGTGCCCACGGTGAATGGACCGGCCTCATGATGATTCGTGCCTATCACGAAGGTCGTGGTGAACAGCGGACCAAAGTCATTGTCCCGGATTCTTCACACGGCACCAACCCGGCAAGTGCAACCGTGGCTGGCTTTGAGACGGTAACCATTCCATCCCGTGCGGACGGTCTGGTCGATCTGGATGCACTGCGTGCGGCCGTAGGTTCCGATACCGCAGCCTTGATGCTGACCAACCCAAATACCCTGGGATTGTTTGAAAAGGACATTCAGGAGATTGCCTCCATCGTGCATGAAGCTGGTGGCCTTCTCTATTATGACGGAGCCAACTCCAATGCCATTATGGGTATTACCCGTCCTGGGGACATGGGCTTTGATGTCGTGCATTTGAACTTGCACAAAACGATGAGTACTCCGCATGGCGGAGGTGGTCCTGGTGCGGGACCCGTCGGCGTAAAAAATCGTCTGATTCCGTTCCTGCCAAAACCGATGGTGATCAAGAACGAACAGGGACAATATGCCCTGGATCGGGAAGGAGATCAATCGATTGGTCGAGTCAAAGCGTATTACGGCAACTTCGGTATCTTGGTACGCGCCTATGCCTACATTCGTACGTACGGACCTGAAGGCTTGCGCCGGGTATCCGAATGTGCCGTACTCAATGCAAACTATATGATGGCACGTCTTGCACCTTATTACGAAATTCCGTACCCAGGCGTATGTAAACATGAATTTGTCATGTCTGGCCGGGGCCTGAAGCAATATGGTGTAAGAACATTGGATGTAGCCAAACGACTGCTTGATTTCGGGTATCATCCGCCAACCGTCTACTTCCCGCTCAACGTAGAGGAATGTATCATGATTGAACCAACGGAAACAGAGAGCAAAGAAACGCTGGATGGCTTTATCGATACGATGATTCGTATTGCCAAGGAAGCAGAAGAGACACCTGAACTGGTACTCAATGCACCTTATGGGACTCCGGTTACCCGTCTGGATGAGACCACAGCAGCACGTAAACCTGTATTGAACTGCGCGTGCAGTTAATACCCAGCCATTCAACTAAACGGCTCCAGCTGATGTTTTAACGTCAGCTAAAGCCGTTTTTTTATTTGCTGATGTCGCTGCCTCCTACGCGCGAACGCTCTCTTTCTTTATTCCTTATGATCCCACATTAGCCCGCAAAAAAAGCCGGCATCCGCTGTTCGCAGATACCGGCAATATCGCTGCATTCCTGCAGCCCATTCATCGGAAAAAGAAAAGACCTTAAAATCTGGAGGAAAACCCTCGCAAAATTACGCTTTGATGCTTTGAACCAATTCGACCACTTGCTCAGCAGTTTGCATGTCCAGAGCTTTGGCAGCCAGTTCCTGCATGTCCGCACGGGACAGCTTGGTGATCTGGCTACGAGCTGGCAGGATGGATGTTGCGCTCATGCTGAACTCATCCAGTCCGAGACCAAGCAGCAATGGAATTGCTGTTTCGTCTCCCGCCATCTCTCCACACATACCAACCCATTTACCTTCGCGATGTGCTGCATCGATGACCATTTTCACCAGACGCAGAATAGCAGGGTTGTATGGTTGGTACAGATAGGATACACGCTCGTTCATACGGTCAGCTGCCATGGTGTATTGAATCAGATCGTTCGTTCCGATACTGAAGAAATCAACCTCTTTGGCAAATTGATCCGCTAGAACCGCAGTCGAAGGAATTTCGACCATGATACCCAGTTGAATGCTGTCAGAAACAGCAATCCCTTCAGCGACCAGCTTTTCCTTCTCTTCGAGCAGGACCGCTTTCGCTTCACGGAATTCACCCAGTGTTGCGATCATTGGGAACATGACACGCAGGTTGCCATGTACGCTTGCACGCAGCAATGCACGCAATTGTGTACGGAAAATATCCAGACGGTCCAGACACAGACGAACTGCACGGAAACCAAGGAATGGATTCATTTCTTTTGGCAGATCCAGATATGGAAGCTCTTTGTCTCCACCGATATCGAGTGTACGAACAACGACAGGTTTGCCTTCCATTTTTTCAAGTACGGCTTTGTAAGCATTGTACTGAATATCCTCGGAAGGAAGTTTGTCTCTGCCCATGTACAAGAACTCGGTACGATACAGGCCTACAGCCTCTCCACCGTTCTCCAGAACACCGGTAACGTCGTTCGGCGTACCAATGTTGGCTGCCAGTTCCACATGAACGTTATCCACCGTTACGGTTGGTTCGTCACGCAATTTTCGCCACTCGGCACGTTGTGCATCATATTGTTCCTGTTTGGAACGATACTCCGCAATGACCTCATCTGTTGGGTTAACCAGAACATGACCGTCCAGGCCATCAACGATAATCATATCGCCTTGTTTGGCTTGAGCCAGAATGTCTTTGGTTCCCACAACAGCCGGAATTTCAAGAGAACGAGCCATGATTGCAGAGTGGGAAGTACGTCCGCCAATGTTGGTTGCAAAGCCTTTAACATATTGACGGTTCAATTGAGCTGTATCGGAAGGCGTCAGATCCTCCGCCAGCACAATCACTTCTTCGCTGATCTCAGCCGGACTCATGAAGTCGATACCAAGCAAGTGATTCAGCACACGTTTGGTTACGTCACGCATATCTGCAGCACGTTCCTGCAGGTAAGCACTCTTCATGTTTTCGAACATGGAGATAAATTGCGATGCCGTTTCGTTGAGTGCAAATTCTGCATTCACTTTTTCATCAGCAATTTTTGCTTTTACCGGATCAATCAGTTCCGGGTCATTCAGAATGAGCAAATGGGAAGCAAAGATTTCAGCTTTCTTCTCGCCAAGCTCTTGTAAAGTACGCTCTTTGATCGCCTCAAGCTCAGACTGGGACTTGCCCAGTGCTGAGTCGAGTTTCGCGATCTCTGCGTCAACGTCGTTGATTTGGCGTTTTTCTACAGAGTAATCAGGATGCTCCAAGATAAACGCCTTGGCGATAGCAATACCCGCCGAAGCCGCGATCCCGGAAACATTAAGCATTAATTTCGCCCAGCCCTTCGTTAACCATAACGTCAGTCAGAGCTTGAAGAGCTTCAGCTTCGCCTTCGCCTTCAACGATGATGCTGATGGTGTCGCCTTGTTCCAGACCAAGGGACAGAACGCCCAGGATGGATTTCAGGGTTACTTTTTTACCGTTAGCTTCTGCAAAGGATTCTGCACCTTTGAATTTGTTAGCTGTATTAACCAAGGCTGTCGCCGGACGTGCGTGGATACCATCTTCGTCTGTAATTCTGAATGTTTGTTGCATTACAATCATCTCACTTTCAAGTAGTTTAATTTAGGCATTGCATATATTTTACACTTGCTTGCCATTGTCGGAACACTTCTTATTTTATCTCAATGATTGGCTGATCGCCAATTTTCAGTACTCCACTCTTCTTCAGGGTCACCGTGGAGCCCTCTGGCAGGTTGGTGAAAATCACTGGCGAGATAATGGATGGAGCGTTAGCTTTCACATACTCCAGATCCACTTCCATAATCGGTTGACCTGCCGATACCAGATCACCTTCCTGCACAAGCACGTTGAAACCTTGACCTTTCAATTTCACCGTGTTGACACCTATATGAACCAGTACTTCCTTGCCTCCGTCAGACATAATGCCGACAGCATGCTTGCTAGGGAATACGTTAAACACTTTACCATACACTGGCGAAGTAATTTTGCCATCATGCGGCAGCACAGCGAAACCGTCACCTGTCATTTTCTCAGCAAAGACCGGATCAGGGACGTTAGTGATATCCATCAATTCACCGTTGACCGGCATGACGATATCTTCAGCAATAATGCGTTCGCCTTCTGCTCCCGCTGCTTTCTCCTCTTCAGGAGCAGGTTTAACATCAGCAGCTGGTGCTGGTGCCGGAGTGCGTCCTGCAATGATATCCTGCATTTGGGACTTGATTGTATCTGAACGTGTACCGAAAATGGCCTGTACATTATTACCCACTTCAAGCACGCCAGATGCACCCAATTGTTTCAAACGATCTTTATTTACATTGGATTTCTCATTTACTTCAATCCGCAAACGAGTGATACATGCATCCAGGTGTTTAATATTCTGCTGTCCACCGAAGGCTTCCAGAATATTGTGTGGCAGATCGTCTGTTGAGCCTGATCCTCCACCCGAATTTGTTTCAGGTGTTGCATCTTCGCGACCTGGTGTTTTGAGGTTGAACTTACGAATGATCATTCGGAATCCGAAGTAGTAGATCACGGCAAGAATCAAACCGACGATAATAACGTCCCACCATGGTGTGCGGTTCGGGATAATCCCGAAAATCAGGAAGTCAATGAATCCACCAGAGAACGTCATCCCGATTTTGACACCCAGAATTTGCATTGTCATGAAAGACAAACCTGCGAAGATACAGTGTACTGCAAACAGGACTGGTGCCACAAACAGGAAGGAGAATTCAAGTGGCTCTGTAATCCCGGTAAGGAACGAGGTCAGCGCAGCTGAACCCATGATCCCTGCAACATACTTTTTGTGCTCCGGTCTTGCTTCATGGTACATCGCAAGTGCCGCAGCCGGCAAACCGAACATCATGAACGGGAATTTACCTACTTGGAAGGTTCCCGCCGTGAGGTTTACACCATCACGCAATTGGTTGAAGAAGATCTGCTGGTCCCCACGAATGACGTCTCCAGCCTTGTTCACATACTCACCGAATTCAAACCAGAATGGAGAGTAGAAAATGTGGTGGAGTCCAAACGGAATAAGGGACCGTTCCACAACCCCGAAAATGAATGCCGAGAGCGTCGGGCTCGTATCTACCATGAAATGAGATACAGCATTCAGTCCACTTTGAATCGGTGGCCAGATAACCACCAGCAGTAACCCGAGCAAGAGGGAAACAACCGATGTGATAATCGGAACAAAACGTTTACCTGCAAAGAATCCAAGGTAAGACGGCAGTTCGATTTTGAAGAACCGATTGTAACACAGTGCTGCGGCTATACCAATGATGATACCTCCGAACACACCTGTACTCAGTGTAGGAATACCCAAAATGCTGGCATAGCCTGGTACTTCGCCGATCATTGCCGGCGTTACACCAACTGCTGTACCCAAAGTGACATTCATCACCAGATAACCGATGATGGCCGCAAGTCCTGCCACACCTTCGCCTCCGGCCAGCCCAACGGCTACACCTACTGCAAAGAGCAATGCCAGATTGTCAAATACGATCTGACCTGCGTTCATCATGATCGTCGCGATCGAGTTCACCCAAGGGGTGTCCAGTGCCGTTACGTATTGCAAAAAGTCCGGATTCACCAGCATATTACCGATTCCGAGCAATAAGCCCGCCGCTGGTAGAATGGCCACAGGCAGCATAAGAGCTTTACCTACTCTTTGCAAGACTCCAAAAAGCTTTTTAAACATCGCGTCGTATTCACCCTTTCGTATAAGTCTGTATGTCGTGATGCAAGCAAGGGAAAACAAAAAAGGCATAAGCTAATAAAGTGAACTGTACCAACCTTCGGGTATAGCATACCCTGTATAAGGTAAGAACAATCACACTCTAGAAACTCATGCCTGATCGAGTCAGTAACACGTCGCTTATGTTTTTTATTCAGTTGCTTGATTACGGACACCATTGTAGCATCACTTCAAAAACAGTGCAAGCCTTTACACTAAATTTGTTCGGACGCAATTCCAGCCGTGGTAATATTTCACTTTCCCTCTTCTTCTTTCCTTTGATTGAGCCGTTGGAGATGGATGGTCAGATAACCAACCTCTGCTGGATAAACCGGCAGATTCAATCTTCTCTCCATCACTTTGGTCAACTTCCATGCAAGCGAGTACATTTCAGGGTACTCCAACTTGAGCAGGGAATCCAGCTTATGAAGCTCTTCCACCTTATCCCCCCGTCGCACACGTTCTAGTGCAAAGCGAAGATGTGTAAGCAAACGCGAATAGTCCAGTGACTCCGTCTCAAACGAATAATCCAATTGGTCCGTTACGATTCCCACCAGATCGGTAATCAGCTGGGAATGCTCACGTACTTGGGATATGTTCTGATTAGTCATGGCACTGTAGATATGGAGTGCAATAAAACCAATTTCATCCATACCCAGATCGACACCGAGCTTTTCCTTAATCAGGCGAACGGCATAATCTCCCATTCGATATTCTTCGGGGTAGATCTCACGTGTTTCATATAGAAACGGATTTTGGATCACAATGCCCTGTTCTTTGCGTTTAAGTGCAAAGGAAATATGATCGGTCAATGCAATATGAATATGTTCGTTAAGCGGAACATCCGTACGCTCAGCAATATACGTAATGACTTCGTTAATAATCTCGATCAGTGCCTCATCCACTTGCGGAAGAAGCTGTTTATACTGCTCTTGCTCCTGCTGGTTTTTCAAAATAAACATCTTCTCCACAGCCATCAAGGGAATGATGTCACCCGTTTTCCGGTTAAAGCCTATGCCTTTACCGATGACGACGACTTCTCCATGTTCAGGATGCTGTGCAATAATTACATTATTATTTAGCGCTTTGTTTACATGCAGGCTGCTCACTGTTTGCACCTCTTTTTTCATACCATCTGGAATGTGATTCGTCACAATCCTCGTAATGAACGAAAAGACGTCCGGTGCGGGCAAACCGCGCCGAACGTCTCGCTTAAAAAGTAACAAAAAATCACGTTAAGGTCAATAGAGCTTCACGTATCATTCACACGTAGTCCTAATCCTCTGTTCCAGCTCTCTCCACAATCTTATCGATCACTGATGGAGTGTTTACAGTTTCGCTTTGCTGAACAGCAACAGGTGCAGGCGTTTGGGACTTGGTCAAACCTTTGATCAACTGCTCTACATCAATGCCCGATACGCTTTTCAGCATCTCAGGAGCTGTAGACATCAGTTCGGTCACATAGTTACTTACACGTGCTGCACCCTCACCCTTACCTGTATCTACCACAGTTAATTTATCAATGGATGAGATCGGCTCTGCAATTTTACCAGCAAGCTCAGGCAGCATTTTGACGATAATATCGAGTACTGCAGCCTCGCCAAACTTCTGGAACGCTTCAGCCAGTTTCTCTTTCGCTTCGGCTTCCGCAAGACCGCGCAGACGAATGACTTCTGCATCCGCAGTACCCTTGGCCCGTTCTGCATCTGCCACAGCCTGACCTTCAAGCCGTTTTTGTTCGGCTGTTGCTTTGGCTTGAGTCTCGATGGAGTATTGCACCGCATCGGCCTCGCGCATTCTTTTTGCTTTGTCCGCTTCGGCCGCCTGCTCGACAGCATAACGATCTGCTTCCGCTTTTTTCTTCACTTCGGCGTCATACTGCTTCTCACGTACGGTAATTTCTTTTTCCTTCAGGTCAATCTCACGTTCTTTACGCACGAGTTCAACTTTCATTTGTTCTTCCACAACCGTCTGTTTCGCACGCGCTTCTTGGATATGATACGCTTGGTCTGCTTCGGCCTTAGCCGTATCCTGGTCGCGCTTAAACGCTGCCACTTTCAATTCCTTCTCTTTGGCTGCTTCCGCGATATTGGTATCCCGGAGCAATTCCGCCTTTTGCCCTTGCTCTTCTGCATTCGCTTTTTGAATACGAGCATCTCTCATTGCTTCGGCTTCCGCAATCTCGGCATCCCGTTTCACGGCAGCAATTCTCGGCTTACCGAGGGCGTCCAGATATCCTTGTTTGTCACGAACATCCTTGATGGTAAAGGATACGATCTGCAAACCCATCTTTTTCAGATCTCGTGCAGCCACACCCTGAACCTCTTGTGCGAACCGATCCCGATTCCGATAAACTTCCTCCACAGTCATGGTTCCGAGAATGGCCCGCAAATGCCCTTCCAGAACTTCCTGTGCTTCGCCTCTTAAGGCTTCAACAGGTTTACCGATGAATTGTTCGGCTGCGGTTGCTACATCTTCCACAGCACTACCAACTTTGATAATCGCTACACCATCTGCAATAACCGGAACCCCTTGTTCCGTATACACTTCTGGCGTGGATACGTCCAGCTTATGAGATAGCAATGAGATAAATTCGGACTGCTGGAACACAGGCCAGATGAAGGCACCACCGCCGCGTACAATTTTAATTTTACGTCCGGACTCATCTTCGGAAATATTTTTATTCCCCAGAAAGGAACCCGTAACGATCATCGCTTCATCGGGTCCAACCGTCTTATATCTCGCCCAGAAGGCCAAACCAAGAACCAGAATGACACCTACAACAATTGCAGGAATCAACAACACATCCATATTGAATTCCATTCCACATCTCTCCCCTTATTACAATGATGACAAAACAACTTCTCTCGTTCTACTCAAACGTCTTTAAGTACATCTTCATCCCATTCCGCCACACGAAGCACACCTTCAGTTATGTCCACCACGACAACGCGCACTCCCGCCGCAATAGGGCGATGTTCGAAACTGGATGCCGTATGAATCGTGTTACCGGAAGCAACACGGATCATGACCTCACCGAAACCCCTTTCAGGTATTGGAATCGTAATTTCTCCGATTTTCCCGGATAGCTCCTTCATGGAAAATGCAATGGAAACCTCACTATTCCGCATCGGCTTGATATAAGCAAAGAATACCAGCATGGCAGCAGCAATACCTATAAGCAGGGATAAGATAAGACCCGCAATGGCACTTACGGAGCTATAACGCGTCAACATGATACCAGCTCCGCCAAACGCTGTGATAGAACCAGCAAGTACAACAGGTTTGAGAAAATCAATGCCTGGCAGTTCAAAGGCTCCATCCAGCAATCCGTCAATCAAATCACCCAGCACCACGCTGACGACCGCAAAAATGGCTCCTCCGATTAGACACCCCCAATAGATGGACTCCATTCCCCGTTCCTCCTCTCTTCTGCCGAAACTTTTAACCCACTGGGCATTCCTCATGTAAATAAATACGTAGCCATCGGCTTAAAGTTTCAAAATCTTTCCTCATTTGTATTCTAGACCCGATAATGGTTATTCTGCATGGTATTTCACGCAAAAAGACCGCAAATCTCCATATTGTGGAGATTTGCGGTCTTTTTTAATAATTGAATGCAATTTACAGAGAAGCCTTGTAAATGGATACAACATCCTCACGCTGCAGCTTCTTGAAGTTACCAAATGGGCCAAACAGCATCGCCTTGTCAGCCATGACATCAATCTGGCTGTCGTCAATGTCATAGTCAGCAAGACGACTAGGTGCGCCAATAGACGTCCAGAATTTACGCAAAGCTTCGATGCCTTCCTCAGCTACCTGTTTGTCCGATTTGCCTTCAGGATTCACTTCAAAGACATTAACAGCCAATCGTTTGAAACGATCCACGTTTACGTCCAGGTTGTGTTTCATCCAGTTCGGGAACAGGATCGCAAGGCCCCCGCCGTGCGGGATGTCATATACAGCAGATACTGCATGTTCGATGTTGTGGGTTGCCCAGTCACCTGCTAGTCCCATATTCAGTACGCCGTTCAATGCCATCGTACCGCAGTACAGAATGGTTTCGCGCAGCTCATAGTTTTCCAAATCCTCTACCAAACGAGGTGCTGCATCCATAACCGTACGCAGAATAGTTTCACAGAATCCAAGTTGTACTGGCGTATTCTCATCCAGATGGAAATAATGCTCCAATACGTGAGACATCATGTCAACCATGCCGTATACCGTCTGGTCCAAAGGCACGGTATATGTATTAACCGGGTCAAGGATGGAGAACGCAGGGAACGAATACGCACTGCCCCAGCCCAATTTTTCCTGTGTATCCTGATTCGTAATAACAGAACCCGAGTTCATCTCGGAACCTGTTGCTGCCATCGTTAGTACGGTACCAAGTGGAAGTGCGTCCTGAGCAACCGCTTTACGCTGAGCAAAATCCCACATATCGCCATCGTATTTCGCACCTACGGCAATCGCTTTGGCACAGTCAAGCACACTACCGCCACCTACGGCGAGAATCAGCTCAATGTTCTGAGTTTTACAGATGTCTACTCCCTTATGGACAGTTAAAAGACGCGGGTTCGGTTCCACGCCTGCCAGTTCTGTAACTTCTGCGCCAATTTCCTTAAGCAATCCGATCACTTGATCATACAGACCACTACGTTTAATGCTGCCGCCGCCATATACAAGCAATACCCGTTTGCCGTACTTCGGTACTTCGGTTTTCAACGCTTCCAGTTGTCCTTTACCGAAGATCAGACGGGTAGGGTTATAAAATTGAAAAGATCTCATAATCTATGTCGCCTCCATTGGAGTTAGAATGTTTGTGCAACTCCAATTATAGTACCCCGATTTTATAAAAACAAATCCATAGTCACTCACTTATAACAAGCCGTTAATTTGCAGATGGGCACGGAACATATCCATGCTGGAAGGCAGACTCTCCTTGTCCACCCAGGACTCGGAAGACCACAATCCCGCCTGCTTGAATGCTCTCGGGCAATGGATAAAGCATTCATTCACGTCTACAATAACGGCTGCCCCTATCGTTTTCCCCGTCCAGCCCATACTGTTGATAAACTCCTCATCCTTCGTAATAGAAGCTGTTCCATTGATCCGTAATACTTCGTTCATGCCAGGAATGAGGAAGAGCATGCCCACCCCAGGATGGGTTAGGATATTTAACAGCGAGTCGATGCGGCGATTGCCTGGACGTTCGGGATAGACCAGACGATGCGGATCAAGAACCTTCACGAAGCCTGCTTCGTCTCCCCGGGGGGATGCATCACTTCTACCTTCCCCGTCGGAACTGGACAGAAAAAATAGGGGTGACATGGATAAAAAATGTTCAACATGGGAGTCCACAAACGATATCGCTTTGTTTCTCACGTGCTCATGAGGCTCACCCACCATGTTTTGCAGTTCTGCTGCATCGGTGATTAGCGGTATGTTCAGTGGCTTCTTTTCCATTTATTCGTCCCCGTTTCCTAAACTTCAAGTATTTGATCAAGCCTATGATAATCATTCTCATATTATACAATGAACCACCCGCCTCTGCCATGGCCCTGTGTTTATTGCTCATGATGGAAGAATACTTTAGATATATGATCGCTAATAACCATCGAGCCACATACACAAGTACAATTGCAAGATGATGGATTCATTGTATTGAAAAAAGATAGACGAGCATTGCTGCTCACCTATCCTTTGTAATTGTTTATTCATAACATCATATTACTGCCCATTTGTACTTATTCGGTATATCCCATGCTTTCTACAAATCGACGGAAAGCCAGACGTCCGGCTTCATCATATTTGTAAACTCCGGCATGCTCCAAAATCTCGGAAAACTTCAGGCCAACTTCCTGCTGAATCAGAGCAACGGCCTGTTCCTTGTCCAGGTTGGAACCGTAACGTTCTTTCAGTTCCTCCGCCCAGCGAAGATGCTGGTTCAAAACATGGTCAGAAGCCTGGGCAGCTTCCGCAAGCTGAGTGTCCCCTGCGAGAATATCGGCGATTCCGTCCAATTCTTCTTTTAATCGCCCTGGAAGAATCGCAAGCCCCATGACTTCGATAAGTCCGATGTTCTCTTTTTTTAAATGATGCATTTCACGGTGCGGGTGGAAAATCCCCTCGGGATGCTCTTCATTCGTACGATTGTTGCGGAGAACCAGATCCATCTCGTAACCACCGTCCGCACTGCGACGAACAATTGGCGTTACGGTGTTGTGAGGTACCTGCTCTCCATCCACCTCGCTGAACGCCTGGATCTGAACGGAAGGATCACTGTACAGTTTCCATGCTTCATACACGGCGTTACCCGCTTCGAGCAGCTCCGCTGGATCATGCGAAGTGAGCCGAAGAACGGACATTGGCCATTTTACCAGACTCAGGGTAAGCCCAGGTGCATCTGTATGACGGAATACTGCTTCAGCTTTCGCATTTTGGATGGCAAACGTATGACGTCCACCTTGGAAGTGGTCGTGAGTCAGGATCGAACCACCCACGATTGGCAGATCTGCATTGGAACCAATAAAATAATGTGGATACTCGCCTACGAAGGCAAGCAGTCTACGCAACGTATCTTTTGTCAGCTTCATTGGCACATGATCATGATGAAAAATGATGCAATGCTCGTTATAGTACACATATGGCGAGTACTGGAAGAACCAAGGTTCACCGTTTAACTCCAGCGGAATAACGCGCAGGTTTTGACGGGCCGGGTGGTTTACCCGACCAGCATAGCCTACATTTTCCCGGCATAATTGACACTTCGGATACACCGGCGGCGGAAGCAGTTTGGCCATGGCGATTTCCTTCGGGCTTTTCTCCGGCTTGGACAGGTTTATCGTAATTTCCATATCGCCGTATGGCGTTTCCTGTGTCCAATACACATTCTTGGAGATTCGGTCCATACGAATGTAGTTGGAGTGAATCGACAGCTCGTAAAACTTCGATGTGGCTGCTTCAATACCTTCTGTTTGCTCTGTGTGGCGGAACGCGCGAACCACCTCGGATGGACGGGCCATCAGCTGACCCATAATTTTCGCATCCAGCAAATCACGGTACGTATCGGTATTCTCCGGAATGAGTCCAATGGCATAACCATAGTCAATCAACGTATCCAGCAACGATTGCGGTCCATCTGGTACAATCTCGTTCAGCGCTCCATCGTAAGGCTCGGAAAATCCGAACTGTTCCAGCAGAAGGTTACGGCTGTAATCCCGATCCGCTTCTTCAATCAGCTTGTTCTGCAAGGCAAATGCAACCAGACGTTCAATGGCATGCAGTGCTTCCTGCTGCTCCGGTGTCCGGTCTGTGGTGCCTGCAGCATTATGGGTCTGTGACATATGGATGTTCGCCTCCTAGTTTTTTCCGTAGCCGTTAGGATGAGATTGGTGCCAGCTCCAGGCACTCTGAATGACATCTTCCAAATTGGTCCGTGTCGGATTCCAGCCCAGTACGGATCTTGCTTTGGCAGACGAGGCTACCAGTACAGCCGGATCACCTGCACGGCGTGGCTCCTGTACAACCGGGATATCGAGCCCTGTCACTTTTTTCGCAGTTTCAATAACCTGTTTAACCGAGAAGCCTTGACCATTACCCAGGTTAAACACGTTACTGTTCTCCCCTTTGCGGAGATAATCTACCGCGCGCAGATGCGCATCTGCCAAGTCACTCACGTGAATATAATCGCGGACACACGTTCCATCTTCTGTCGCGTAGTCATCGCCAAACACGGCAATGTGCGGACGTTGTTTCAGTGCGGTTTGCAGTACGAGCGGGATCAAGTGGCTCTCCGGCTGATGGTCTTCACCAATTTTGCCGCTATCATGTGCTCCAGCTGCATTGAAGTAACGCAAGGACACGTATTTAATATCCTGTACTTTATCGAACCAGGACATCATGCGCTCCATCATCAGTTTCGTTTCACCATACACGTTTGTAGGTTCAGTGCGGTCACTTTCTTCGATTGGCACTTTCTCAGGCTCACCATAGGTGGCAGCTGTAGAAGAGAATACGATCCGGCGCACATTGGCTGCATTCATTGCTTCCAGCAGGCACAACGTACCGAACACGTTGTTGTCATAATATTTAACCGGATCCTTCATACTCTCTCCGACCAGGGAATTGGCCGCAAAGTGAATGACTGCATCAATGGAGTTCTCAGCGAACAGTTTTGCCAGAAACGCCTTGTCACGCAGATCTCCTTCATACAGTTTGCCGCCAAGCAATGCTTCCCGATGCCCTGTCTGCAAATTATCCAGCACCACAACTTCCTCGCCGCGTTCCAACAAAGCCGCTACCGTATGCGAACCAATATATCCTGCTCCACCTGTCACCAAAATTGCCATTTTACTTCGCCTCCTTCAATTCTTTGACACCGTCGCCTACTCCGCACACATAGAAGTCTCCCTTAAGACTTGTACGTGCTTCATACGCTGCCCCCACTTCGCGGACAAAGCGTTCTACATCATCCTCATGTACCAGTGACACCGTGCATCCACCGAATCCGGCTCCCGTCATGCGTGCGCCGAGTGTGCCTGGAATGCGCTGTGCTTCCTCTACCATCACGTCCAATTCCTCACAGCTTACTTCATACAGATATCGGAGCGATTCATGAGAAGCATTCATCAGCTTGCCGAACGTTTCCAGATCGTTATTACGCAGTGCTTCCACCGATGCAAGCACACGTGCATTCTCTTCAACGACGTGCTCTGCACGCTGTCTTACCTTCTCATCCTTGATGTGATCCTGCAGTGTTACAAATTGCTCCGGCGTCAGTTGCGCCAGATAATCAAGTGCAGGCAGCTGTTCCTTCAAAATGGCAAGTGCCTGCTCGCATTGGGAGCGCCGCTCGTTATAGGCCGAGTCTACCAGACCGCGACGTTTGTTCGTATTGCCAATGACCAGCTTATAAGAGCCCGTACGGAAAGGTACTTTCTCATATTCAAGCGTATCACACATTAGCAGAATGGCATGATCTTCTGCTCCGTTAGCCACGGCAAACTGATCCATAATGCCGCAGTTGACGCCAACGAACTCGTTTTCTGCTTTTTGGGACAGAAGCGACAACTGTACTGTATCGATCTCAGATACACCTTCCATCGACTGTATCGCGTATCCTGTAAGCACCTCCAGCGAAGCCGAAGAGGAGAGTCCGGCCCCGTTCGGGATTTCACCGTGGTATAGGAAGTCATATCCTTTCGTTACCTTCACGCCTTTAGCTTGCAGTTCAACCATGACACCAACTGGATAATCTGTCCACTCCCCTGTTTTCTCCTTGCCGATCGAGGATGTGTCCAGCACGCCTTCATAGGACATATTGGTGGAAGCCAGCTGCAACTTGTCGTCCTTCCGTTCCCGGATAACAAGTGTTGTGCCGAATTCAAGTGCTGCCGGAAGCACGTACCCGCCATTGTAGTCGATATGTTCCCCGATCAGATTTACACGTCCAGGAGCATGGAATACACGGAAATCCGCTTCACTCTCTCCGTACTTCTCAATAAACTTTTGTTTCAATTCATGTATGTTCATTGCTGCTGCACCTCATCTCAATGTTGTTGTTTTGTTAAGGTTATTATACAAGAAAGCGGTACCTCTTGAAATGCAACCATGTGTGTTTCATATGGATAAATGTGACCTTCCGTCATATAATGGAAAGAACACCACAGAAAGAAGGAACGGCACATGATTGATCAACACAAGGAACATTCAGCAGTAGATCCGATAAAAAACACACAGGAATCCTCGGGGAAAAGTGGAGCAAAAACGTACTCCGTTGCCTCCAATCCGGTCTATTATGATAAGGGGCCATTACATGTCCTTTTTGCAGGCGCAAGCCAGACTCTTCCGGGTCATGCTCTTGGTCCAAAACTATACGATTACTATCTGCTTCATTATGTAGAAAAGGGCGCTGGTACATTCCGTACGGAACTCCATACCTACGAATTATCCGCAGGAGATTGTTTCCTCATTCATCCCGGGCAACTGGTCAGCTACCAGTCCGATGCCCGCCGCCCCTGGGAATATCGATGGATGGCCTATACAGGCAGCCAGGCTGGGAAACACACGGAAGAAGCAGGCTTCCGTCCAGAAAAATCCGTTTTTCATGCCGGGCCGTCCTGCGGAATTGCTGACTGGCTATCCGTCATGCAAAATGCATTTGCAGAGCGTAAGGAAAGCTCTCATTTTACATCCATCGGTACCTTATATATGATTCTAGCCGAAGCCCAAAATCACCTTTCTCAGGGACAAACCCTGATTCCAGGTGAATCTTCGATTAGACGGACGGTAAAACAGATGATCCAATACATGTCTACCCAATATGCTCACCCTGTCTCCATTGAACAGATGTCGGCCAGCCTCGGCTACAACCGCGCTTATCTATCCCGGATATTCAAGCAGGAAACCGGTCTGTCCCCGGTCACGTATCTGCTCAAGCTCCGCATTGACAAGTCGCGGCAGCTGCTGCGTGAACGCCCGGATCTGTCCATTGAGCAGGTATCCGCATCCGTAGGACTGCCAGATGCCCTTTATTTCTCCAAACAGTTCAAACGTTTCCACGGAGAAGCCCCGACTCTCTATCGGGAAAATATTCTCTCCAGACCTCCAGCTCCGAGGCCCGGCATGGCACAACCAAACAAGAAATAACCCTTCAGGAAAAGTGTAGTGTTGCGAACAACGTCTGTTTACTTGGGCACCATGCATGAGTGCAAATTAGTGAAAAAGAAAAGAAGATGCATCTGCCATTACGGCTAACATGCACCTTCTTTTTTCATTTAATTATAGGTTCTCAGTCACATGCTTATTTGTCATGATGTTCGGGACTGAGAATGGATTCAATTCGCTCCAGCTCTTCCGATGAGAAGTCCAGCTGATTGAGTGCGGCCACATTCTCCTCGATCTGCGATGTACGGCTTGCACCGATCAATGCCGATGTTACCCTACCGCTTCGCAAAACCCAGGCAAGCGCGAACTGCGCCAGACTCTGACCACGAGCTGCAGCAATCTGATTGAGAGCACGAACTTTGCGCAGCGTCTCAGGTGAGATATTGTTCTCGTTCAAGAAAACGGACGGCCCTTTTGCACGAGAATCCTCCGGAATACCGTTCAGATATTTGTTCGTCAGTACCCCCTGTGCCAAAGGACAAAATGCAATGCTGCCTGCACCATACTCATCCAGCACGTCCTGCAGCCCATCTTCAATCCAGCGGTCCAGCATGGAATACTTCGGCTGGTGGATCAATAGAGGTGTACCCAAACCCTTCAGAATTTCGGCAGCCTCTCTCGTCTGCTCCGCCGGGTAATTGGAGATGCCCACGTAGAGTGCTTTACCCGAACGAACAATATGGTCCAGAGCCATCATCGTTTCTTCCAGCGGTGTTTCCGGATCATAACGATGGGAATAGAAAATATCGACATAATCAAGCCCCATGCGCTTGAGACTTTGATTCAGGCTGGATACCAGATTCTTGCGGGAACCCCATTCGCCATAAGGTCCGGGCCACATATAATATCCCGCTTTGGTGGATATCACCAGTTCATCCCGATAGGGCTTCAGATCCTGGGCCAGCACCTGACCAAATAGCTGCTCTGCAGAACCTGCGGGCGGACCGTAATTGTTGGCAAGATCGAAATGCGTAATGCCCAGATCAAAGGATCGAGTAATCATGTTTCGACCGTTCTCTGCATTATTGATGCCGCCAAAATTATGCCAGAGTCCAAGTGAAATGGCCGGAAGTTTCAGTCCAGAACGTCCAACCCGGTTATATTTCATCGTTTCATAGCGTGTATCGCTGGCTAAGTAGACCATCATGAATCCCTTCTTTCCCCAGGTTCCGCTTCCTGCACTCTTTTCGAGCGCGGGAGAAGGCGGTTATTTCAGACAAACCGTTTAACCAAGAAGCTGGTCCACCTTAATCATTACCTCGCCGATCGGCTCGGTAATCAGCAAATCTGCCTGCCGGTCATACGCCGTTGGCGTGGCATTCAGTAAGACGGTGTGTTTTCCCCGAAAATACGTAATTAGCTGTGCAGCAGGGTGGACGGTCAATGAGGTACCGCCGACCAGCAGCAGATCAGCAGAAGAGATTGCGTCCACAGAGTGGTATAGCGTGTTCTGGTCCAGTTCCTCTTCATAGAGCACAACGTCAGGCTTAATGACACCATTACAAACCGCACAGCGGGGAACCGCATCCTTCGACCGAATGATGTCATCCAGCGGGTAGAAACGCCCGCAATCCATACAGGCATTCCGATGAACGGAACCATGCAATTCGAGTACGTTGGTGCTGCCTGCTTTTTGATGCAACCCGTCGATATTCTGGGTAATGACCGCCTTCAGCCGACCTTCCTGCTCCAAACGTGCAAGGAGCTTATGACAACCGTTAGGTTCGGCATCGGGATGAAGCATTTTGCCCCGATAGAAATCATAGAAAATATCGGCATGCTGATCGAAAAAGTGACGACTCAGCAGTTCCTCTGGCGGATACGGAGAATGCTGCTCTGTCTGATATAGGCCCGCGGCAGAGCGGAAGTCGGGAATCCCGCTTTCGGTCGACGTTCCTGCACCTCCGAAAAAAACAATATTGGAACTTTCCTGAATCCAGGAAGCCAGCTGTTCTATCCCGTTCATCCTCTCTCCTCCTTAGCGGAATAATCCCTTTCAGGCACCATCCGGACTCACCCGGATTTCATGATAATCCCCGATAACGACATCCGCATCCTGTAAATGTACTGCTTCCTCCCCAGGGGGACAAAAACCAACAACATGTGAAACTCCTGCGTTCAGTCCCATCTGCATATCCCCGTTGCTATCGCCTATAACGATGGCCTGGTTAGGATGAATATGTAATTCACGACATGCCAGCTTGGCAGTTTCGCCATTCGGCTTGCCTAATGTAACGCGGTCACAGCCTACGATGGACGTAAAGAAAGACCGTATCCCCATCCATTCCAGATGTTCTTCTGCTGCGGGCGTGCTGTCCGAGGTTACCACCGCCACCTTGATCGAAGCTGCTTGGCAGCTCTGCAAAAAAGAAACCAGCCCAGGCATAGGCTCGGCCTGCCGTTTGGAACGCACTTCCTGCATGGCTGAATTGGAGAGCTCACGGACTGTTGTGATCGCATCATTCCAAGGCATGCCTGCCGCATACAACTGTCCGGCCAGGAGCCCGGTGCTCTCATCTACAGTAGCGATGGCCAGCGGACCCTGCCTGTCATAATCAACAATGCGTCCTTCGCTATCGTGTACTGTACCGAGTACCTTACCTCTTTCCACCGTGAAACCAGTCCCCATGCCAGATAACAAGGCTTCCAATTGATTTAGCAAGGAATCGGCCCACGGCCCCCATAATTGCAAAAATTCAAGCAGTGTCCCATCCTTATCGAACAAAATGCCCTGACAGGGAAGCTGCAGACCGTTTATTTGAAGTATGGCCATAACCTTGCCGCCCCTCCTGGCAGATGTATTATTGGATACCTTCGAGCCATTCGGTAACCGCCTTTACCGTTTGAGACAACTGCTCTTCGCCCGTAATTTCAGGTTCTCCGTCACCACTCTGGTGCCCGTAGTCACCGAACTGCGAGTGGTTCCCTCCTTCAATGGTGTAGTACACCGTGTCTTCCGGCAGATAGACGCGGCCGTTTTGGTATTTGGTCGCATTGACGACTTCGTCATTGGTACCCAATATGGATAGCGCCTGAATCCCCAATGACTTCACGCTGCCTTTTTGATCCGGATAGGACGCCAGGAAAAAGATGCCTTGAAGCGCGCCCGGATGGGATGCTGCATAACGTGCAGCCATGGATCCACCCAATGAGTGTCCACCCATGACGAATGATTCGTCCGGATAAGCATTACGAATATCATCTGCCAGATTTTGTTTCAGTACTGCCAGATTGACCGGCATTTTGGCAATGATGGTATGGTGTCCGGCTTCTGCCAACTCTTTAGCCAGAGGAGCATAACTTTCCGGTTTCACCAAACCACCCGGATAGAAAATAACACTAATCCCTTCAGGTTTGTCTGGCATAAAATCAATCCAGTTTTCCTGTTCACTCACCGTAACCTGATCTGCTGTTTCCATAGCCTTCTGGGCCATTTCCTGCGGTCCGTACGGGGTAAATAGCTTCCAGGCAACAAACCCGCAGCCAATGACAATGAGCGCCAGAAGTACGAGCAGAAATTTTCCGATGCCCCTCTTCTTGCGCCCTGTATTATACCGGTTCCTCAACTTCAATCACCTTTCTTCACTTACCGCAGGTACTGCGGCTCTTGGGGAATAGGAGCAAGGCTGAACCTGCTCACATTCCCCGCCTTGCCTCTATTCCGCTTTCGCCTTACGGTAAGCATCCATATATTGTTCCGCCTTGCGGCGAACATGACTTAAATCCCCTGTTTTCATCGCTTCGGAAGTCAGGTCGGACCCGATCCCCACAGCTACGGCTCCTCCCTTGATCCAATCGCCCAGATTGGACAAGGATACCCCGCCGGTCGGCATAAAATTCGCTTGAGGCATAGGCCCCTTCATTGTCTTGATAATGGATGGATCATACAGATTGCCTGGGAACAGCTTCACGATGTCCACACCAAGCTCAAGCGCACGTTGAACATCGGCAATGGTCATCACGCCAGGTAGGATCGGAATTCGATAGAGATTGCAGATCTTTACGGTATCCGGATTCAGCGATGGTCCGACAACAAACTCAGCACCTGACATGATTGCAGCTCTTGCTGTCTGGGGCTCAAGCACTGTTCCTGCTCCTATTATGGCAAACTTTTCGGGATCCTGTGTGTTCCAATGGTAGACACGGCTCAGTTTCTCGATGGCTTTGAGTGCACTGGGAACCGTCATCGTAATCTCAATCACTTTGATACCACCGGCGATGGCTTGCTCAGCCATGGCAATGACCTGATCGGCAGAGTCGGCCCGAAGTACGGCGACTACCCCGTTATCCGTTATTTTTTGCAGCAGCTGAAGCTTCTTCATTTCATTCTCTCCCTTATCAATGTGGTTGTTTATTACAAGCCTTACAATTGAAGAACGAAGATGAGACTTACATGATATCAGCAGCGACTAGCGCTCAACATGGGTTACGTTGTTCAGCTTGGCCTCGACTTGCTCCCACGTCGGAAGCGCCTCCCAATCACCAACGGCCTGTATAACCATGGAGCCAGTTAAGTTCCCGAGCCGGGTAGCCTCCTGCGGAGAGTATCCCTTGAGCAGGCCTGATAGGAAACCTGCACAAAATCCATCTCCCGCGCCAACCGTATCCAGCACATGATCCGCCTTGAAGTACGGAACTTCCGTTAGGGTACCATTCACCAATACATAGGTCAAATCCGGTCCACCTTTTACGATGGAGACGGCATTCAGAGCTGACAAACGTTCAAATATCTTCTGCTCATCCTGTTCGTTATACAGCAGCTTCATCTCGTCCAGGCCAGGCAAAAAGTAGTCAGCCTGCTCTGCCAGACGAAGCAAAACCGGACGAGCCTGCTCTACTGACCAGAGTTTAAGACGCAGATTCGGATCAAAACTTACTTTTACACCAGCCTGTTTGGCTATATGTATGGCAGCTTCTACCGTAGACAAACCCGAAGGGCTTATAGCGGCAGTAATACCTGTAACGTGCAAAATCTCAGCCCCGGCAATATAGTCCGGATCCAGATCATCCGGAGTCATCGCACTTGCAGCGGATAGTTTCCTATAATAATGTACAGAGGATTTCCCGGAAGCGTTCTCACGAATCATCAGACCTGTTGGTTCCGCGTCACTCAAGCGTGCTCTGGATACATCTACACCTTCACCACGAATCGCTTTTAAGATCATGGTGCCGAGGGGATCCTGACCCAAGCGCCCAAACCAACCACTTGTATGGCCCAGACGGGACACACCGATGGCCAGATTGCTCTCTGCGCCGCCAAACGACTTGTCCAATGAAGCCGCGTATTCAAGACCTCTTGTATCCTTGGCTGTCAGCAAACCCATACTTTCACCGAATGTAACAATCTCAGGACTTTGGCGGGTATTCGTTGACATCGTTTCTTAGCCTCCTTAAATTTACAATTCCTCATCTTCTTTTCCCATTGTCATCCTCTATGCAACCGTTGTCAATCCCGCTCGTTCATTTTGTTGTCACAGCTCCGGGAAAGGATAGCGCTTTCTATTGTGAATTATATCACAATGATTCCTTCATATCCGTATTACCCTTATGAAAGATACAGATGGCCTCGACCGTGAGGTCAACAGGAGGGTTACAACATGAACAACCGGACTGGAATCCGTGGTGATCAGGAATCATTTTTTTATAACTTGCGCTTTATGCTTATTGTCTGTGTACTCGTTGGAAATGCTCTTGAACCACTCATTACACGCTTTGCGGGAGCAGAGGCTCTGTTCCTGTGGATATATACATTTCATATGCCGTTATTCGTATGGGTTACCGGATATTTCGCCAGACATGCTCCCCAGGGTGCATCCGGACGCAAAGTACTTAAACAAATTGCGCTTCAGTACGTTTTGTTTCAATCGTTATATGCTCTAATGGATGTTACGGTGTTCCACACTCCGCACATGAAACTGTCCTTTTTTGCTCCTTATCTGTTGCTGTGGTTTCTGGCCAGTCACTTCTGCTGGAGGCTCCTGCTTAGAGCTACCTTATCGTGGAAGCCGATCTATCGGCTCATTGCCTCCATTCTACTGGGAGTAGTGGCGGGTTACTTGCCTGTGGACGGATTTTGGCTCAGCTTCAGCCGAACGTTTGTGTTTCTTCCTTTCTTCATGATCGGTTATGACTATGGGGCCTCCATTCGTTCTTATGTGCGAACAGGCTGGGGGCGTCATGCCGCCGCAATATTATCTGCTGGTCTTTTGATATGGATAGGTTTGGGTGGACTTCAGATCTCCACAGGGTGGTTAATGGGCAGCATGACTTATGCTGAACTCGGTCACCATGAGTGGTATGCCGGAATCTATCGTCTTGCAATTTATGCCCTCGAAATGATCTCGGGAGCTCTATTTCTGGCCTGGGTGCCTTCTCTTACATCCAGACTGACCGATATGGGACGGCGTACACTTTATGTATTTCTTCTGCATGGATTTCTCGTTCGCCTTATGATCTGGTCAGGCGTTTATAATTATATCGAAAGCGGATTATACATTCCTGTGATCGTTGCCATAGCCGTAATGTTTGCTGTACTATTGGCCCAGCCCGCAGTACGTCAGGCCTTTCGGCCCGTAATCGAACCGGATATCTCACGGTTTTCCCTGCATCGCCGTGAAATATTCAAACGTTCTGCATGAATGCTCATCTGCCCCTTGTTCATTACTCTCTATCGTAACGGCTTGTTTCAGGCTGGAAGCAACGTGGTAAGTAGGGATACGCGCTACAAAAAACAACTTATCCCTTAAGGAGTGATTTGTAATGGCACGTTCACAGGCAGCTGGACAAAAGATGAGTCGAGAGGAAGCAGGCCGATTGGGTGGCAGAGCCACCTCCAAAAATCATGACCGCAGCTTTTACCAAATGATAGGCAAAAAAGGTGGAGAAGCGACCTCTGATGCTCATGATTCCGATTTTTACAAGGAGATTGGACGCAAGGGTGGCGAAGCAACCTCCGAAACGCATACCAAAGAATTCTATCGTGAGATCGGACGCAAAGGTGGAAGCAACTAGCCTTTTACACCGAATCTTATCCGAATAATAACAAAACGTTATATTGCTGTTAAGAAAGCCGAACTCCATGAAAATGAGAGACGGCTTCTTTCTATTGATTGTAGAAATATGACGACGGTTGTGATAGACTCTATAAAAAACCGGGTTGTTCACGGGTTTAAAGCAGCAAAGAACTTCATAAACTACGGGAAGCTCGAAGCCGACCGAGTCGGTTATTTTTTAGAGTACGGATGAAATTAAACGACAGATGCACTGCCATTTATATTTCCATTCATGTTGCTCAATATTATATATTTGGGGGGAAATACACCATGTCAGCCAATAAGATGCGTTCCGATATGATCAAAAAGGGTTTTGACCGTGCACCACACCGGAGTCTGCTCCGCGCAGCGGGCGTTAAAGAAGAGGACTTCGGCAAGCCGTTTATCGCTGTATGTAACTCTTACATTGATATCGTGCCGGGCCACGTTCACCTGCAGGAATTCGGTAAAATCGTAAAGGATGCTATTCGTGAAGCGGGCGGCGTTCCATTCGAATTCAACACCATCGGAGTAGATGACGGAATTGCCATGGGACACATTGGTATGCGTTACTCGCTGCCAAGCCGTGATATTATCGCGGATTCCGTGGAAACGGTTGTATCAGCACACTGGTTCGACGGCATGGTCTGTATCCCGAACTGTGACAAAATCACACCAGGCATGATGATGGGTGCACTCCGCTGCAATATCCCAACGGTATTTGTAAGTGGTGGCCCAATGAAAGCAGGTCGTGACAGCAATGGTAAGGCCCTGTCCCTGACTTCCGTATTTGAAGGCGTAGGTGCATTCCAGGCTGGTAAAATCGACGATAAGAGCTTGCTCGAGCTTGAACAGTTCGGTTGCCCAACTTGCGGTTCTTGCTCCGGTATGTTCACAGCAAACTCAATGAACTGTCTGGCTGAAGCGATGGGACTGGCTATGCCAGGTAACGGTACCATTTTGGCTGTAGCTCCTGAGCGTCGTGAATTTGTTAAACAATCCGCGAAACAATTGATGGAACTCATCAAACTGGATCTGAAACCACGCGATATCGTTACGGTTGAAGCGATCGACAACGCCTTCGCACTGGATATGGCTATGGGTGGTTCAACCAACACTGTACTGCACACTTTGGCTCTCGCTCATGAAGCAGGCATCGATTATCCAATCGAGCGCATCAATGAAGTGGCTAACCGTGTACCTCACCTGGCGAAGCTTGCACCTGCATCCGACCTGCACATCGAAGATGTACACAATGCCGGCGGCGTAAGTGCAGTTCTAAACGAATTGCTGAAGAAACCAGGCGCGATCCACGCGGATTGTATTACCGTAACAGGTAAAACGATCCGTGAGAACGTAGAGGGACAAGAGATTCAGGATACGAATGTTATCCACAAGCTGGATAACCCGCATTCCGAAAGAGGTGGCCTTGCCGTATTGTTTGGTAACCTTGCACCGGAAGGCGCGATTATCAAAGTCGGTGCGGTTGATGCTTCGGTTGGCGGTTACCACAAAGGACCTGCGATCTGCTTCGATTCACAGGAAGAGGCACTCGAAGGCATCGCGAACGGCAAAGTAAAAGAAGGACACGTTGTCGTTATCCGTTACGAAGGACCAAAAGGCGGACCAGGTATGCCTGAGATGCTTGCTCCAACTTCCCAGATCGTAGGTATGGGTCTTGGTGCCAAAGTCGGTCTGATCACAGACGGACGTTTCTCTGGTGCATCCCGCGGTATCAGTATCGGCCACATCTCTCCGGAAGCAGCAGAAGGCGGTCCAATCGCTTTTGTTGAAGAAGGAGATATCATTGAGCTGGATCTGAATAACCGCATTATCGAGCTGCACATCAGCGATGAAGAGTTCGAACGTCGCCGTGCTGGTTGGAAAGGCTTCGAGCCGAAAGTAAAAACTGGCTTGCTGGCTCGCTATTCCAAACTCGTTACCAACGCAAGTAACGGTGGGGTTTTGAAAATTTAATCCCTTGCAATTTTTCAATTGTTTTACTATATGATGCAAAATACAAAATAAAAAGGGTTGCTCCTCTGCCAGTGATGGCAAGGGAGCAACCCTTTTTGCATTGATTTACATGCAATCGAATTAGATATGAATAATACCCTTCTAGTTTATTAAACCGTTGGTGTGTTGTTCAGCTCAGCACCGGCCAGTACATCCGCTTCACTCTCCACCAGATCTGTTTGCATCTGTTCCGTTGTTGCAGCTACAAGGGCATGTTGTCCGTAACGCTCCATTAATACACCAAGCGGCATGGCAATCATTTTCGGAACCAATTGCTCGGATCGCTGTTTCAAACGCTTGGTTCCTGAAGGATGAATTACACTCAGCAATAGTTTGAGATACACCTTGGAAGCCGAACTGAAAGGTCCAGGCGGCAGATCCTTAACGGTAAATCCGAATTTCTCAGGTCCCCGATTAATCATACTTACACCGTACACTGCTTTGGCAGAACGGAGTTCAGGTTCCGATGCAATCTGCCGAGCCAGATCGGGAAGCTGCTGTTCCATAGCCCGAATCATACGGATGGCCAGATGCATACTGGAGCGCGAGGTCATCCCGAGCTCGAATAATTTTTTATTATCAAAATGAAGTTCAATAACCGGGTCGCCGTTTCGGATGACTTGCCCCTCGCTCATTTCAACCAACGCACCGTGATATACACGGGATCGATAATGAAGCATCGGGTCTTCCGGCGAAGCTGTCCGCAGATGGTATACCCAGTGGAACAGCTTCTCCCAGCCAAGCCATAAAGCAACCACAATTCGTTTCCATGGAGATAATACGGTCTGAGCTGGAGCTGGACTCGTTTTTTGAGATTCACTCACGGTAATGCCTCCTCCCATCAAGGTATCGATGCGTACACTTTGCAATCCCTGCCGCTCGGCCTCTTGCAGTACCACTTCCAAGGCCTGGAGCATCTGTTCAGGTGCATGTGCGTCAGCCCCAAGCGTGGTACCCCGGTCATGCAGCAGCATGACTTCTCCGCCTCTGAGCTCTTTCAACATGCGTTCTGTCAGTTTCTTCGCTCCGACACGACTTCTCCAATCCTCGAACATCGAAGACCACAGAACAATCTGGCGATCCTTTCTGCTGAAAAAATCAAACAGGTTCATGATCCCCCAAGGCGGACGGTAAAAACAGGTTCTTACCCCCGTGACCTCCTCTATAATCTGGCCTGTTCGCTGTATCTGATTTTTAACCGTACGCGGCCGCATTAACCAGTTTGTTTTGTGGATGTAGTTATGGATTCCAATCAGATGTCCTTGCTCATGAATGTGCTGGATAAGTTCCGGGTGACTGGCCGCATGCTCCCCAACCACAAAAAAAGTCGCCTTGGCATCGTATTGCTTCAGCAATCGGAGCAACCTTGGCGTATATATTGGATCGGGACCATCATCGAAAGTTAACGCAAACTGTGTATCGCTTTTCCCACGCCTGAACACGCGCAACCCAAAGAGTCTGCTGATCAAACTAGGAATAAAGGCGTAAAAAGATGAAATGTACAATGCCCATAAAAATAGGCTCTGAAGTAAATTTGTCATGCTCTGATTCCCCACTTCTCTTGCTGAATGACTGCTCCCATCCAAGTACTATGGAAAATAAATCGCCTTTAATTTTATCATAATTTAAACTTTTCTTGAATCCTGTTTTCCAAAAAACAAGTCAATCGTGTACAATAAATGGAATGAATGACGGATGAAGGAGCCCTGCCCATGTTACCCCTCTATAGAAAATATGGACGTACTGTTTTTGACATCGCTTTACTTGTGTTAACTGTATATTTGGTCATGTATGGCTTTAGCCGATTGTATCAAATAGCTGCACCTGTGTTTCTTTCATTTATCGTATACTGGATGATTGAACCACTGGCCCGTTTTTTGCATCGCCGAGGACTGCCCAAAACACTGGGAGCGGCGATATCCGTTTTGCTATTTCTTGCACTGATTGTTGCTGCCTTTTTTGGCGTGGGTCTGATTATCATTTCTCAAATATCCAATCTGCAGGATAATTTCCCTCGATACGTGGAGCTGCTGCAGAGCGAGTTCACCAATCTCGCCTACTTTCTTCAGGACAAGTGGAACGCACTTCCTCCGGGTATTATTGAGAAAATAAATGATTATTTTGCAACACTTACCGGTTTCCTATCCAGCTGGGTGACCAGTGGCGCACAATTCATTATTGGATTTCTCAGTTCATTCTCATCATTTATCACAAACTTTGGGATTGCAATTATTCTTGCCTTCTTTCTCAGTATCGAGATTGAATCCTGGCGCAAGTTTGCCCGTGCCAAGACACCGAAAACATTGAAGCTCGCTATGGCATTTATGCGCAACCATGTCTTCAAAACCATTCGTTCGTACTTGAAGGCACAGATGATCATGATGCTGATTACCTTTGTATTGATCTATGTCGGACTGCTCATTCTTGGAACCAATAATGCCTTTACGATCGCTGCAGTCTGTGCGGTATTTGATCTCGTGCCTCTTCTGGGGGTTCCGGTTATATTTATCCCATGGATTGTCTATCTGATTATCATAGGGAACAGCAGCTTGGCCATTGGTCTAGTCGTCGTTCTCGTGATTACAATGCTGACACGCCAGCTGCTTGAACCGAAAATATCCGGCAATTCGATCGGAGTGTCTTCCGCATACCTGATGCTTTCATTTATGCTGATCTCACTCTCCATATTCGGCATTGCCGGAGTTGTACTATCTCCAGTACTGCTGATTTTGCTAAAGGAACTGCTGCAGCAGGGCTATTTACAGCGGTGGATTCATCTGCCCAAGGATGAATTCGATTCTTCTCCATTAGTCATGGATACACCTGTGGGTGAATCCGCGGGCGTGAACACGGAAGCATCTGCCGAACCTTCAACACAGACTGCAGATCAGGAAGATTCGGCCAAGTAATCCATCACCCGGCGAAAGAGTTCTGTAGCCTGGTGGTGTCCGCCTGGTGCTACATTCTGGACCAAAACAGCAACTGCATATCGAGGCTGTTCTACCGGGCCATACCCGATAAACCATTGATGATTGAGTTTCCGTTCTTTCTGCTCCACCTGGGCGGTACCTGACTTCCCTGCAACGTGCCACCGTGCATGCTGCAGGGTTTTTCCGGTTCCATCCGTTACAACCTTACGCATCCATCTCAGAAGCTGATGAGAGGTTGCGGGAGAGATCTGACCGGCTTCCGAAGGCGAGTACTGCGTGGGCATTTCAAGCATCCCATCACCATCAGCATATCGGATATTCTGAACAAGCCGCGGCGCGTGAACACGGCCATCATGAAGCAGGGTCACAATCAGATTCGCCGCCTGTAACGGAGATACGCGGGTATCTCGCTGACCAATGGCTGTCTGTACCCGGGCTCCTTCATCCTCTGAGGAGACTGTTGTTGTACGTACACGCCCTGCATCTTCGTGATCAAAATGACGCAGCACCGGCATTCCGGCCACATCCTTCTTCTCCCAGCCGATCGTCCGTGCCAAGCCCAAAGCATCGGCAGTTCGCTCCAACTGCTCCATACTGAGACGGCGGGCTGTTTCGGCAAAAACAATATTACAGGACTCAGCGAAGCCCTGTTCCAGCTTCAGATCACCATGTCCATGTTCTTTCCAGCAGGATAACCCATACTTTCCCCATTCTCCGCCACAATGAAAGGTTTCTTTGGTTGAAACAGCTTGTGATTCCAGAGCTGCTGCCGCCGTAACCATTTTGAATATCGATCCAGGTACAGCACTCTGCACAGCCCGATTCGCCCAGGAGGAGTTGGCCGGATCCACATGCAGCGGATCGTAAAATGGAACTGAGACCATTGCGCGTACATCTGCATTTGCCGTATCCAATACAACGATCGCCCCCTCTTCCATACCCGCTTCCTCTGCAATCTGTTCTACTCCTTGCTGTATGTCCGAGTCGACTGTGGTCTCTACCTTTAGAGGATAGTGACTATTTCTCGGGGCGATCACCCTTGGTTCAAATTCGGGAATAACCTCTCCTGTGCCAGTAACCATTCGAGTCAGCAGGGTTGGCCCCACGCCCATCAATAGGGGATCCAGTGTCCTTTCCAGTCCAGCTGCACCCGACTTTAGCGCAAAAGGTTGTTTCACTTCATCTGTATGATGATCTCTCACGCTCAGAACTTCAGGTTGTTCAGCCAGGTAACCTAACCATTGCCTTCCTGTACGTCTCTCGTCATAACGTGACATCACGGGGTATACGCTGGCTCCATCTCCTTCGAATTCCTGAAGTTTTGCCAATTGGGCCTTGTCCAATACCATGGGTTGATGCGTGCCTGCTGTCCAGAAATGAGGAGCATCTCCCTGCTCCCACTCTTTCATTAGGTGTGTTGTATCCGTATGCAGTATGGCTGCCAGCCGCTTCAATCTGACGTTTGTTGTATTCATCAGGGATTGGACATGCCTATGTCCAGAGTGCGGAAAAAGCACAACTCCCCACTGCAGGCTTCCTGTCAGTGATTTTCCCTTACGGTCTGTGATTTGTCCTCGGCCTGAATCAAGCATAACGCCCCGTTCACGCTGCAAAACAGACATCTCACGAACCGTTCGCTGGAATCCCGGCATGATTCGATTCACCTGAACCATCTGAACCCACCCGAGACGAAGGATAAGGATTGCAAAAATGACGGTCAGGAAGACACAACCAATATATATTCTTCTTTCTAGTTGTACACGCATGCTTCCTTATCCCCTTCTTCTTTTTTCTGCATAGTATGCTTCTTCCTAGCTGGAATTATCCGGAAAACAGAAACAAACCTGCTCCAGAAAAGGAACAGGTTTGTTGAAGATTTCACGTTTTTTGTATTTGATTATACCGTAAAGCGTGACAGTGTATTTTTCAGTTCAGTGGATACATTCTCCAGCTTATCGGACAAGTTCACCAACTGGTTGCTGATATTCTGCTGCTCGCTGCTCAAGGAAGCCACTTCTTCAGAGGTTGCAGAGGATTCCTCGGCGACTGCGCTTACATTACTCATCGCCTCAGACAATGTACCTTGAGACTTGCTCAGATCCCCGATGGAGTCCGTCACCATGCCCAGCTTCTCTACAAATGCCCCCATCTGCTCTTGAACCGAAGCAAAGATCACATTGGTGTCTTTAACGGCATCCATTTGCTCCCGGAATAAAGGATTGACATTGGACAATGCGGTCACCGTTTCGTTCATCTCATGCATGATTTTATCGGTAATCTCGCCCACCATGTCAATGGACTGTCTGGATTGCTCGGCGAGTTGACGAACCTCACCAGCAACAACCATGAATCCGCGTCCGGCTGCACCAGCACGTGCCGCTTCAATGGTGGCATTCAGTGACAGAATATTCGTCTGTTTCGTAATATTTTGGAGCACATCCAGAACCTTCAGAACGGAAGATGTACTCTCTTTCAGGGAGTCCACCTTGTTCACCAGAGCACCGATCATCTCTTCGGTCTTCTGTGTCTTCGTCATTAACTGATTCAAGTGCTGCGTTCCTGTCTCACTGGACTGCTCGACATGACGGGCGGATTGCCCCATCTCCTCGTTCGCGGCAACAACACTCTGCATCTGACGTGAGATATTATCGGTTAACTCATTACCACGCTCGGCTTCCGTAGCCAGGCTGCTTGCACCACCTGCAATCTCTTCCGTGGCTACTGCGATCTCCGATGCAGAAATAGCTGTCTTCTTGGATGCATTGCTTAGCTCGGAAGCGGTATCCAGCACCTCCTGTGCAGAACGATTCGTTTGCTCAACCAACTTCGTGATCTGTTCCATCATCAGATTGAAGGCTGCTGACAATTGACCAATTTCATCTTTGGAGGTAAACGGTGTACGCACCTTCAGATTTCCTTTGGCCCCTTCCTGCATGAGGTCTTTCAATCTGCCCAGCGGACGGGCAATCATGCGAACCATCCATACGCCAATCAATACTGCAATGGCTGCATCGACCAATGCCATCCATAAGGTTAGCGTCAAAATGCCTTTGGCATCCTTAACCAGCATTGAGGTAGGTACCATTCCAATCAACTTCCAATCCGACGTTTCCATCGTGCTGTAAACGACAAGCATATCGGTAGATTTGCCATCAACCGCATACTCTGCATTGGTACTGCCTGTCTGTTCAGTCAACTCACCATAAAAAGCGAGTTCTGTCTCCTTACCTGTGCGGTCAGCAATCGTAGAGGCTACAACCTTTTTATCCGGAGCAATGAGCTGAATTACAGCTCCCTCTCCCAGATTAAGCGATTTCAACTGTTCCTCCAAAACTTCCAGTTTCAACTCAATCACCAAGACATATGATTGGTTTGTGCCCTGCAGGTTTTTCATGGAACGGGCAATTCGGAACGTTGGCGCACTTCCGTCTTCTTTAATTTCTGTTGGAAGCCAGCGATATCCGCCGGACTGTACAATCTCGTTATACCAAGCCTCGCTGCGAATATTACCCATTGAAGCACTGCTGCTGCCCGTTCCCATGGTAGACTTGTTTTCATCCGTGGGTACCAGATAAATCGCTTCCATAGATTTATTTGTAAAAGCAACGTTTGATAGCTGTTTATTGATGGAGCTTGAATTGATAAACATATCATACGCTGTCAGATCCTTATTAGACATGTTTTGCAACAAGGATTGCATTTCCGGATCAAAGAAGATCTGGGTTGACGTATCCACAAAACGCTCCAGAATGATATCCATTTTTTCTTTGGTTTGATCGATCGTTTCCTGGTTTGCCCGGGAGGCATTTTCCTCAATGGTGTTTTTGGCTTTCGAGTAGGATAATAGACCCAAACTAATAACAAAAATCATAATCCCCGCAAAAAAGATTAAGAATAGTTTGACTCCTACCGATTTAACCGGGTTTGCCTTCCTGATCTGAGTTAACGTTGTCCCTCCCATCTTATTCCACTGGATCTTTTTCCAATCCAGCTTAAATGGCTTCTTGTTCGATGGTTTTTCCGTCTTGCTTTTGAAGAAGCTCAATTTCTGAAACTTTTGCTCTCTCGGTTTTTTTTCCTTCACTGGTTTCTTCACCTTTTCCCCACTGTCCTTCTGCTTCTTTTGAACCAATCCCATTCACCTGCCATTTTGCTAGTTGTTTTTCTTTCTCTCCCCTATAATTATGTAATATTCGACAGTTTTCCCCTTTCCCCTTTTGTTTTTAAAAAATATTTTGCAACTTTTTTCCTATTTTTCTATAAAAAAAAGCCCCCCATATACCGATATACGGAGGGCTAAATCGTTAGATTCATAACAACATATTGTTAATTCATAACACAATTTTGTTGTTGATAGGCCATTTAACCTATTTCTTTTTTCTCATCATATCAAAATAAGATACAGGCTGGTCTACTTTCATTTTGATCAACTGCAATGGGTGTCTTGCTGCGTCCAGTACATTGCCTTCTTCATCCTGAATTTCACCTACAACCTGTTTGAAAAAGGTGCCGTTTGGACCGAAAAATTCGATCTCTTGTCCAGGCTTGAAATGATTCCGCTGCTGAATGGTGGCCATTCCTGTAGCTGCATCATAGTCCATAACCAATCCGGCGAAGTCATAAGGAACTGCTTTTTCTTCCGGCTCGTAAATGTGATCCTCATGGTCCGGTGTATCGTAGAAAAATCCGGTGTTTAACGGACGGTTGGCAGCCTTATTCATCTCTTCGACCCATTCCGGCTTCAACACATAGTTTTCCGGATCAGCCATGTAAGCATCGATCGCTTGACGATATACGTTCACGACAGTAGCCACATAGTGAATGGACTTCATACGACCCTCAATTTTAAAGCTGTCCACACCCACATCAATCAACTCGGGGATATGGCCGATCATGCACAGATCTTTCGATCCCATGGAGAACGAATTATCCTGTTCCTGGAACAGGGGCAGCTGGTTCTCACCCAGCTTGAAAGGTGCCGGGGCCTGCATCTGCATTTCTTCTTCGCTTACCCACACCGCGTCTTCTCTGGCATCCTCAAACAAATCATACTTCCAGCGGCAGGATTGGCAGCAGCCCCCCCGGTTGGAATCCCGATCTGTAAAGTGATTGGAGAGTACACAGCGTCCCGAATAGGAGGAACACATTGCCCCATGAATGAACGCTTCAATCTCGATATCGACATTTGCCTTGATCTCTTCGATCTCCTCGAAGCTGGTTTCACGCCCCAGAACCACACGCGGGAGCCCCTCGTCTTTCCAGAACTTCACGGCTTGCCAGTTCAGTGTAGATTGCTGCGTACTTAGGTGTACCTCAAGGCCGGGTACAGCACGCTGAGCGACTTCAATAATCGCCGGGTCCGCCACGATCACGGCTGCGATGCCCGCATTGTACAGGTTTTGCAAATACGCCTCAATGCCTTCAATGTCTTCATTGTGTGCATAGATATTGGTAGCCACAAATACTTTGGCACCGTATTTACTCGCAAATTCCACACCTTCACGCATTTCCTCAAAGCTGAAGTTGTCTGCATTGGAACGAAGTCCATAGGCCTGTCCGCCAATATACACAGCGTCTGCCCCATAATGAATTGCAAATTTGAGTTTTTCCAGATTACCCGCCGGAGCTAGAAGCTCCGGTTTGTCCAGACGGTTACGTTTACCCGAGAACTTCCGCTGTACCGCCACTGTTTCCATTTCGTTCACCTCGTCTATTAATACACCTGTTCTTTGTAGAAAAAGCCAAATGACAGCTCCCGTTCAGGATCCTGCAGTTGGCGGACCTCATCCAGCCACTCATCCGAAAAAGCATATGCATCCGCATCTGCTGCATAACAATCAATAGCCCTCCGGTATGCCCGGACAACAGCCTCATTGTAAACCAGCGGTTTGAGAATACCTTCAATCTTGAAGCTATGAACACCTGCCTCCATCAACAGATGAAGATCCTCCAAAATGCAAATATCTTCAGAGCTCATGATGTGCGTACCGTTAACATCTTCATAAATCGGGAATTTCTCATCTCGGCGTTCTGCCTCAATCAGAAATAGCCCGCGCTCTTTACCAAGGTGCCCCTCTACCGGGCGCCCCTGATGAGCCATATAACTTTGGACCAGACTGCGTTTGGAATGATAAATATTCGTCATGCCATGCACCTGGACCTGAGCTTCAACTTTTAGAAAAGGAACCATCTCTGTCAGCTCATCCATATTCAGCTCTCTGGCGAGTACAACACGACTGGCACCTTTGTTGCCCCAATAGTTGGCCGTTGCGTAGTTCGTTGAAGTCATCTCCGCATTCCAGTGCAGCTGAATATGGGGAGCATACTCCTTAATCGCAGCCAGCACGGATGGATCGTTAAATTCCACGGCATGAACCCCAATGCTGCCCAGAGCCTGAACATACTCAGGGAGCTCCTTCAACAGCTCGTTGGACATCAAGTTATTCATGGATACATAGACACGAGCCTGATGTTTGGCAGCAAGGGCAACCACTTCGGCTGTCTCTTCCACAGTGAAACTGCCGGGTAAACGCATGCCGAAGCGATCATCCCCAATTAACAAGGCATCTGCTCCGGCCTGGAGCAGTACTTCTGCTTCATTTACATTCGCTGCCGTAACTAGCAGTTCATGTTTCTTACTCATATACATCCCCTCCGCTTATTGCGCAGCCTTACTTTTGGCTATATTTTGCTGATGTTCCTTATACGTTTTGGCAAACAGGTGCTCGGATGAACCATCCTTCTTCGTAACATAGAACAGGTAGTCTGAAGCTTCCGGTGCCAGAGCGGCCTCAATGGATTCCAAACTCGGGCTTGCAATTGGCCCTGGCGGCAGTCCCTTGTTGAGATACGAGTTGTATGGACTCTGAACCTTCAAGTCTTTGAACAATAATCGTGCCTTGGGCTTGTCCAGCAAATATTGAACGGTCGCATCGATCTCCAGCTTCATGTCCTGCTTGATCCGGTTATCAATCACGCCTGCAACCAGAGCACGTTCCTCATCCACCACAACTTCTCGCTCCACAAGGGAAGCGATCGTAAGCAGCTCATGCAAAGAGAGATTGCGGGCTTTCAGTTTGGAATCCAGATCCGGTATGGTATTGATTTTGGTCTGAAATTCTTCAAGCATTCGCTGCATGACGTCATGGGTGGAGCTGTCCTTTTTGAGCTCATAGGTTTCAGGGAACAAGTATCCCTCCAAGGCGTAACGAAGTTCTTCATCCACCGGAATATCCTTAATGATATCGACATCGAAGGAAGACGGATCATTCGCCAGCTTGATGAATTCTTCACGATCTACGACACCTTCTGCAGACAATTTATCCGCCATTTGCAGCACGGTATATCCTTCAGGAATCGTAAATTTCACCATTTCTTCGGGTACTACTTCACCGCTGTTTAACTTGCTAATAATCTCATCGTATGACACGCCAGGATTCATCGAATATGTACCTGCCATAAAACTCGATCCTTGGTTCTTCCACTTCAAATACCCTTTAAAAGCTAGACCACTTCGAATCAGTCCCTCTTGCTCAAGCTGATCCGCAATTTGTGATGTTCCAGATCCGCTTTTGATCTCGAATACAACCGGTTCTGCTGAATCCGAAACAGGTCGCATCATGTTCCAGACTGCAGCACCTGCCCCTCCGACCACAATTACAAGGATAAGCAGAATGACTAATATGACTTTCCCTTTCAAAAAAGACACAACTCCTTTACACAACCAAAAAGAGCGGACTTCTCCGCCCTTCCGGTTTCTTCAATTTGAAGCTGGTTAATCTTCGTCAATCGGGAGGGTACATTCATCGTACAGTTCCGAGATGTTCTCCCATTCTTCGTCATCATCAATCGTAACTAACTCAGGCATGATCTGGTCTTCGCTTCCCGGCAATACCCGCAGAAGTTCAACCTCGTCATAAGGACGCAATGAACTGCGGAGTACCGCGTACTGTTGACCATGGACTTCAAACTCAGCCAACAAGTCATACGGTTGCGATTTACCGTTCTCTTCCTCGAGCTCAACATGAGCACCGAATGCCAGACGCAGTGAATCTGTCCATTTCAGGTCTTTGCGGCTATATTCCGTCATTTAGTTCGCTTCCTCTTCATCTTCAGCTAAAAATGTATTAAACGTCTCCTCGACAATATCCCATTCGGCATCATCTTGGATGACGAAAAGTTTAATATCGTCGCCATCTTCTTCGTAACGGAATGCATATACATCCGTTTCGCCATCTTCAGGTTCAACCGGAGCAACCATCATATACTTGGCCTCCGACCCATCTACTTCAAACTTCATGATGACTTCGAATTCTTCTTCATTGCCCTCGTCATCCGCGATGTAAATAATCTCCGATTCTTCTTCCATACCCAGTTGATCTTCAGCCATTGTTGATCCCCCTCACCTTTTACTGTTCGCATCCAAATAATTTTGCAAAATCAAGCTTGCGGCCATTTTGTCCACAACCTGCTTGCGTTTTTTTCGACTGACATCCGCTTCAATCAGCGTTCGTTCTGCTGCCATGGTTGTCAGCCGTTCATCCCAAAGGTGAACAGGTAAATTCAGTTCGCCCCGAAGGCGTTCGGCAAAAGCAATGCAAATTTCACCACGCGGCCCTACGGTGCCGTTCATGTTTTTGGGGAGTCCGACAACGATCTCGCTGATTTCGTGCTCACGCACTAGTTCAGCAATGCGACCGAACTCACCTTCATCCCGGCGGCGTTCAAGCACTTCTAATCCCTGGGCAGTCCAACCGAAGGCGTCACTAACGGCAACTCCGATTCTTCGGTCCCCATAGTCCAAACCTAATATTTTCATCCATGCTCTCCCATCCTCAAGCCCGCGCGGGAAGATAGGATTCTTCCCTTCTCAAGCTTCAGGCTGTCTTCTGTCGGTTCATTTCCCACTGCATGCATGGCTGCATCACAGTGGAAGCGGTATACATTACCGGTGATTGGCCAGATAAGAACGTACAAGCTCTTCAATCAGCTCGTCGCGCTCCTTCTTCCGGACCAGACTGCGTGCGTTGTTATGACGAGGAATGTATGCAGGGTCTCCCGAAATCAGATACCCGACAATCTGGTTGATTGGATTGTACTCCTTATCCACCAGTGCATCATACACCGTGAGAAGAATCTCTTTGGAGGATGCTTCCTGCTCGTCAGCTTTCACATTAAATTTAACCGTCTTATCCATGGAGTCCATTGATGACACCTCGCTCCTGCATGAACATGGGGACCATGTCCTGCCGAATTGATTTCTGCTTATATAATAACATATTCTGACTGCCACGAGTAAACAAAGGAGAATGCAATTGTGTTTTTTGCTTGTCCGTTATTGTGCGATGAGTGAAACGGCCAGTTTCAGCGCTTCATCCAGCTTGGACGCATCCTTGCCTCCGGCTTGTGCCATGTCTGGACGTCCGCCACCACCACCGCCGCATACTGCTGCGACTTCCTTGACGATTTTACCGGCATGAAGACCTTGCTTCACTTTCTCAGCAGGAACAGCAACCACGAAGTTTACTTTGCCATCTGCAGGAGCACCCAGAACGAGCACAGCATCAGGCAGCTTCACTTTCAATTCGTCGGCAACGGTACGCAGCGCATCCATGTTCGGTGCGTCCACGCGGGCTGCGAGCACTTGTGTATCTCCTGCCTGTACCACTTGATCCGTCAACGAGCCTGCTTCCATGGCACTCAGCTTGCTTTGCAGCGATTCCGTTTCTCTCGCAGCTTCTTTCAGCTGTTGGTTCAGACCTTCGATCCGTTTAGGCACATCCGCAACATTGGCTTTTAGCAGGGCTGCCGATTGTTTGAGCAGCTCCAGCTGACTTTCAACGAAGAGGTACGCACCACGACCGGTTACAGCCTCAATCCGGCGTACACCGGAACCAATGCCGCTCTCGCTGACAAGCTTGAACATGCCAATCTCCGATGTATTGTTTACGTGACAGCCGCCACAAAGTTCCAAACTGTAGTCACCGATTTGTACGACACGTACAATATCTCCATATTTTTCACCGAACAATGCCATAGCGCCCATTTCTTTGGCTTCATCAATGGCCTTCAATTCAATGTTCACATTCAGGCGATTCCAGATCTGCTCATTCACCTGACGTTCAATCTCTGTCAATTCTTCCGGTGTAATGCTGCCGAAGTGAGAGAAGTCAAACCGCAGGCGCTGCGGCTCCACAAGGGAACCTGCCTGATTGACATGCGTACCCAGCACATCCTTAAGTGCTTTGTGCAGCAAATGGGTAGCTGTATGGTTTTTGATAATATCTCCACGCTTGGACGCATCCACTTCCGCTTGAATCATATCACCTACACGCAATTCACCCGACTCTACGCTTACCATGTGTACGTGCTGTCCTTGCGGAGCTTTGAACAGCCCTTGTACTTTGGCAGTAACGCCTGCTCCGCGCAGCAAGCCCTGATCGCTGACTTGTCCTCCGCTCTCTGCATAGAACGGAGTTTTATCGAGGATCACCTGACAGGTTTGTCCCTCGCTTACTGAATTGACAAGGGCATCGCCTGCAACGATGGCAACCACTTTTGCTTCCGTCAACAGGTCAGTATAACCAACAAACTCGCTTTTAACCTCCAGATCAGCAAGTGGTCCACCTTGGACCTTCATGCTTTCGCTTTCCTGACGGCCTGCACGTGCACGATCACGTTGTTCCTGCATGGATGCATCGAAACCTTCACGATCAACAGTCAAGCCATGCTCTGCTGCGTAATCTTCAGTAAGGTCAAACGGGAAGCCATATGTGTCATACAATTTGAATGCTTCCGGACCACTGATTACCGTACGACCTTCGGATTTGGCTGCAGCACTGATGTCTGCCAGAATCGCCAATCCGTCACTAAGTGTTTCGTGGAACCGTTCTTCTTCGGTTTTGATGACCTTCGCGATAAATTCTTGCTTGTCTACCACCTCTGGGTAGTATACGCCCATGACTTCACCGACTGTTGTTGTCAGTTCATAGAGGAATGGACGGTCCAATCCGAGAACCTTTCCGTAGCGTACAGCACGGCGCAGCAGGCGGCGGATAACGTATCCACGTCCTTCATTACTTGGCAGAACGCCATCGCCTACTGCAAAAGCAACGGTACGGATATGGTCAGCAATAACTTTCAGCGCTACATCAATCTCAACACTGTCGTTGTATTTCACACCGGCAAGTGCCGCTGTTCTTTGAATCATCGGTTGGAACAGGTCTGTGTCAAAGTTGGAATCCACGTTCTGCAGAATGGAAGCAAAACGCTCCAAACCTGCACCTGTATCAATGTTTTTGTTAGGAAGCGGCGTATAGCTGCCATCCTTGTTGTGATTAAACTGGGAGAATACCAGGTTCCATACTTCAAGGTAACGCTCGTTTTCCCCGCCCGGGTACATTTCCGGATCGTTCATGTCATTGCCGTAAGCTTCACCGCGGTCATAGAATATTTCGGTACATGGACCGCATGGGCCTTCACCGATATCCCAGAAGTTCTCATCCAGTTTGATGATACGTTCTGCCGGCAATCCCACTTTTTCGTTCCACAGTTTGAAAGCTTCTTCGTCTTCTGGATAAACCGTTACCGACAGACGCTCTGGATCGAATCCGATCCATTCCTTGCTCGTCAGGAATTCCCATGCCCAAGTAATGGTTTCTTCTTTGAAATAATCTCCGATGGAGAAGTTACCCAGCATTTCGAAGAACGTATGGTGACGGCGTGTTTTGCCGACATTCTCGATATCGTTGGTACGAATACATTTCTGGGAGTTCGCGAGACGCGGATTCTCCGGTTTCTCACGTCCGTCAAAATACGGCTTAAGCGGCGCCATTCCCGCATTGATCCACAAAAGGGAAGGATCGTTGTGAGGTACGAGCGATGCGCTTGGCTCAATTTTGTGACCTTTACTTGCAAAAAACTCTATCCATTTGGAACGGATTTCACTGGCTTTCATACGGACTGCCCCCAATTAATTATAATGGTCCGGAGCTATTTGCCCCGGTTGGTAAACATTGCTTTTGTAAAAACAAACACAAAAAACGCCCCTGAAATATCAGGGACGATGTTATCGCGGTACCACCCTGGTTATTGCTGCCTGTCCCTCATTTCGGACCAATCAGCAATCTCCTCGTTGATGCGAATAACGGTCGCGCCCGGCAGGGTTGTCCTGCACTCCGAAATCAGCTTTCCGCCGCTTCAACTTTCAAGACTCTTCCAGCCATCGGTCAGATCTGAATCTGATCCGAAGAAGTCTATTCTCTGAGGAAAGGAACCCCCGGCGTACTTCATTTCATCATCGATTTCATTTTTGAAACATGTGACTTCATTATATCGGTAGGCCATGCGAGTGTCAATGTACCCCCAAGACGCCTCATGCTCGAGCACTTAATCCGTCCTTCGCTTGATGTAGTAGGCAAAAAAGTGCTGCACGATGACTTTAAGAACGGCAAAAACAGGCACCGCCAGAATAAGACCTACAATCCCTGCCAGTTCTCCACCTACAAGCAGCGCAAAAATAATCGACAATGGATGCAGATGCAGCGTCCGCCCTACAACCTGCGGGGAGATGACGTTGCTCTCCAGCACCTGGCATAGCGTGTTTACGATGACCACCAGCAGGACCATTTTAACAGATACGGTTGAAGCCATAACTACAGCTGGCGCCGCACCCAGGAAAGGCCCCAGGTATGGCACAATATTAAATACGGCCACAATGCTTGCCAGCAGCAGCGCGTAAGGCATATCAATAATCACGTAACCGATATAGGCGAAGATGCCAACAATGACACAGACGATGAACTGTCCCCGAATATAATTGCCGAGTGCCGTATCAATCTCCTTCATGACCGAAACGATGGCTTTGCGGCGAGAACGCGGCAGATACGCAACGACCGTGCGTTCGAACACCTCAAAGTCTTTTAACATATAGAAAATGAGAAACGGCACAATAAATACGTTAAACAGCACATTGATCGTGGCTCCGATGTTGTCCATCAGCATCGTTATGCCTTGGGTAAGACGGTCTTCCATCTGGAAGAACCAGCTGTTCATGCCTGTGCGTACACTTGGTGGCATCAATTTATGATCCATGCTGTTCATGAGACTCTGTGCGCGCATCGACAATTCAGGCATATGCTCGTTCAGTTCTTCGAGCTGCTCAATCAGCACTGGAATGACATTCATGAGTATGACGCCGATACAGGTGAGAAAAAAAGCATAGATCAGCAAAACAGCGATGGAGCGTGGCACCTTCCGTCCGCCCAACATACTTACAATGGGATTAAGCACATAGGAAATAATAAGGGCCACGATAAACGGTGCAAGTACGGTTTTCAGGAATCCGTATATATGAAGCAGCAAGGGCCTTAACAGCCATATAAAATACAGAATGATCAAGCCGAGCAGCAGCCAGATGGCATAACGGAACAGCTTGTTTTTGGTTAATTGCTCCACTTGCATCTCTCCCCTTTGGACTGGCTCTGAGAGTCAGTATATGTAGGAAAGGGAATATTTATTAACCCCGCACAGATGTGGAAAAGAAGAAAACAAAAAAGCGCCCCCTTCACTAAGGAAGAAGACGCATGTTGAGGCCTGCCCCAGCATACATTAATGCAGGCTGGACAGACTGCTATGTAACTGTCATCTATACACATCTGTCGTCGCTTTGCGACATGGTTCGTGACATTCATTGTCACAAAACCGCATATAGAGGAAGTTTCACTCGCATTTTAAGAAGATGCATGCAGATGCGGGAAGTCCTGTGGCAGCTCTTCCCCGAAGAATAGATCGTCAAGCGAGCTGAGCGTTCCATCTTCTTCAACTTGATATACAGACATTTTCTCACCGTTTACGTTCAGTTCAATAAAGCAACCCCAGCAATAGAACTGGTGGGAACCAATTTTCCCAATATCTTTGGAACTACAATTTGGACATTTCATATACATTCACCTATCCATTAACAGAATGAATGGCATTTTCCAAGCGCTGTTCACTCAGTGGAGGCACCATAATGGCACTTTCCCCGATAGACATATCGCTTGTACATGGCAGCCATTTACGGCCCTCGATCAGATCGGACACAAAACCGTCCGTAATTTCAATCCCTATTATTGTATTTCCCAACTCTTGGTCAAAATAAACATCGGAGACTCGTCCAAGCAGCAAACCTTCCTCGGTCAGCACGGACATCTCTTTCAATTTAGATTGGCCAAGAAGATACGTGTGTTTTATGTCGTCGGCTCCCGTCTTGCGGACAGCCTGTTGATTACGGATCATGACGGCATCTTCGCCGTAGGCAACAATGTCTTGCCACTGCACGATTTTGACATGATTGGTAAACAGGCCTTTGTTCTCAAGTTCAATGCCTTCAATTTTCCAATCGTCACTAACAATGAAATCCTGGATCTTACCGACCTGTTTCCCGTCCTCGACATCAAAAACGGCTAGTCCGATCATTTCCTGAAGCTTCATCGCAGGGTCCTCCTCATCTTCTTATCATTAAATAGGCGCGGCGCTATTGCTAGGTATGCCCAAAGTTGATGAGTGGCAATCAGACGCCGATCATCAAAACCGCTTCTATCTAACCGATGAAATGGAACTTCTTCCCTCCTTTTGTTCCATGTGCAAAAGAGCCCCTTAGGGTCTATTACGCAATCGTTCAAGAATGGTTCCAATTTTTTCGGCGGTTTTCATGATTTCTTCCGTAGTATTACCCAATCCCCAGCTAAAACGAATCGCTGAATGCAAAAATGCCTCCGGCAGCATCATTGCTTTGAGTACATGAGATACTTCGAGAGAGCCTGATGTACATGCAGAACCGCTCGCAACCGCGATGCCTTCCATATCCAGGTTCATTAACATGGTTTCTGTGGATACCTCAGGAAAACTGATATTCAGAATGTTGGGCAGCGTATATTCGGGATGACCGTTCACGTGAAAATGGGCTTTGCCCACATGGATTTCCAGCTGTGTTAACAAAAGCTTCCGTAATTCCAGATCCTGCTGACGATGTGTCTCTGCTTGCGCTGTCGCAATGTTGAGTGCCTCTGCAAATCCGGCAATTCCTGCTATATTCTCCGTACCTGCTCGGCGCTGACGCTCTTGCAGTCCTCCATGGGATTTGGCTTCCAGTACAATGCCACGACGCACATAAAGTGCCCCTACACCTTGGGGCCCATTAATTTTATGCGCAGAGAAACTGATCAAGTCAACCGGTAGATCTTTACAAGAGATGTTTTGGGTGCCCAGAGCCTGTACTGCATCGGTATGAAATAAAATCTGATGCTTCCGTGCCAGCTCCCCTATTTCGCGGATGGGCTGAATCGTTCCTACCTCGTTATTGGCAAACATCATCGTAATCAGCACCGTATCCGGCCGAATTGCCTCCTGAAGCTCATCCAAACTTATTCTTCCATGCTCGTCGACAGGCAGATAGGTAACTTCATAACCTTGACGTTCAAGCTCTTGACAGCTGTGAAGAACCGCGTGATGTTCGATCACCGTTGTAATCACGTGTTTCCCCTGCTCTTTTCGTGCAGAAACTGCACCAAAGATTGCCAGATTATCACTTTCCGTGCCACCACTCGTAAATACGAGTTCATCCGGGAAACAGTCCAAGGAAGCCGCAATACTGTCCCTTGCTCCGCTAACCGTCCGCTTCGCATCCCGTCCAAAAGAGTGTATGCTCGAAGCATTGCCATATTGGCCTGTCATGACTTTCATCATCGCTTCCGCCACCAGCGGGTGCATGGGCGTGGATGCTGCGTGGTCCAAATAAATTCTGTTCATTGAATTCACCCCGTTATATGTTGAAATTCCATTTGATTTATGGGTATAAAATGTTGCTTTGCATGGCTAAAGCCCCCATAATGGGGGCTTTAGTGTATGGCTGAACGTTCCGTATCCACCTTGATTAGATATAGAACATGTAGCTGTCTTTTTGTTCCTGATCCTGGAACGAAATCAGGTCTTTGAGCGTTGTGGAATCCAGCACCTCTGCAATGCTGTCACGAATGCGCAGCCACAGGTCCCGTTTGGCCGGGTCATCTTCCTCGGTGAAGTCCACTGGGGAGATTGGCCCCTCCAGTACACGAATCACGTCTCCTGCAGTCACTGTCGCTGGATCTCCTGCCAAGATATATCCCCCGTATGCTCCACGGATACTCTTCACGAGTCCGGCATTACGCAGCGGAGCGATCAGCTGCTCCAGATAATGTTCCGAGAGCTGATTGCGCTCCGCAATGCTTTTAAGGGATGTAGGGCCTTCGCCAGTTCTGGCTGCCAGCTCCATCATGATAGTTAGCCCATAACGGCCTTTTGTCGATATTTTCAAAGGAGTCACCTCTTTCAATTTTCAGAAAAACAATTACAATATATACTTGGCGTGATGCAAGACCGTATTTTTCATCATCCGCCACAGCGGGATATGAATAATACAGATCTCATCCACGTAATCCTCCGTATTCCGATCATAACCCTCAGCTAATGTTAACATATCTGCAGGCTTTATGGAAAAGAAAGATTGACGATATTCCAAATTGTGCGCCTGGAGTGGACACTACCCAAAATTGGCCGGGTGTATCGTAACTTGAGTCCGGTTATGCTAGAATAGAAACGAAACACATTTATATATAGAAATGGTGATAACGATGTCCAAAACAATTGAGAACACTCGGGTCGTCGTTGGCATGTCCGGAGGTGTCGATTCTTCCGTTACCGCCTTGCTGCTGAAGGAGCAGGGATACGATGTCATCGGCATTTTCATGAAAAACTGGGATGACACGGACGAATTCGGCCACTGTACCGCTGAAGAAGATTCAGAGGACGTTCGCCGGGTTTGTGAACAGATCGGCATTCCTTATTACACTGTCAACTTCGAGAAAGAGTACTTTGATAAAGTATTTACCTATTTCCTTGATGAATATAAGTCAGGTCGGACACCAAATCCAGATGTCATGTGCAATCGCGAGATCAAATTTGGCGAATTCCTGAACAAGGCGCTTGATTTGGGCGCTGACTACGTTGCCACAGGGCACTATGCTCGCCTTATCGAAGAAGACGGCACGTTCAAACTGCTGCGTGGCGTAGATAGCAACAAGGACCAGACCTACTTCCTTAATGCACTAAGCCAGAACCAGCTGTCCAAAGCGATGTTCCCGATCGGCCATCTTCCTAAACCGGAAGTACGGAAAATTGCTGAAGCAGCAGGCCTGTACACGGCTAAGAAAAAAGACAGCACAGGTGTATGCTTTATCGGCGAGCGCAACTTCAAGGAATTCCTGAGCAACTACCTTCCTGCCAAAGGCGGAGACATGGTTGATATTGTAACGGGTGAAGTAAAAGGCCGTCATGACGGACTGATGTACTACACCCTCGGACAGCGCCAAGGTTTGGGTATTGGCGGTTCCGGCAATGGTGAACCTTGGTTCGTGGCCGATAAGGATCTGGAGAAAAATCAGCTGCTTGTGGTTCAAGGCGATGCGCACGCGAGCCTGTACTCAACAGGTTTGACGGCTACTGGCGTTAACTGGATTGCTGGTGCTGACCAAGTGCCTAACGTACCTTTCCGCTGCACCGCCAAATTCCGTTACCGTCAGCCGGATCAAGGTGTCACTCTGACTTGGCAGGAAGACGGAAGCGTGGATGTACAGTTCGATCAACAACAAAAAGCGATTACCCCGGGACAAGCCGTTGTATTCTATGATGGTGATGTTTGTCTCGGCGGTGGCACGATTGATCAGGTTCAAAAAGTACCTGTACCAGCAATGCAATAATTAGGAAAGCCTTCAATATGTATAGATGATGTGGAATACCCTGTATTCCCATCATAAAAGCCATCTTTCATGTATACCATGAAGGATGGCTTTTTTCCTGCTTTTTCCTGAAAAAAACATTTAAAATTTTTTAGTTATGCCGTGAACCAAACACCAGCAAAGCAGGCAGCTACACCCAGTAAAACGGAACTTACTACATATAGAATAGCTGATGGATACCGTTTCATGGTGAGCAATTGAATCGTTTCATACCCGAAGGTCGAGAACGTTGTATAAGCTCCGCAAAATCCGGTGCCCCACACAACCCAAAGTCCATCCGAGATCATCTCCGATTGATGCCATCCATATAACAAGCCCAGCAGCAGAGAACCACTGGTATTAATGATCCAGGTCCCCCATGGAACAGCTGTGCCCAATTTTCCTGAGATCCATCGCCCCAGACTGTAACGAAGTATGGCCCCCAAAGTACCTGCCAGTCCAATCCAGATCATCATGCTGCACCACCCTGTGACGATTTACCCCGCATGAGCTGTCCAAGCTGGATTCCCAACGCGCAGAGCAGCAAACCCGCGAGCAAACTCGCCACGATATAAATTACGGCCTTCGTCCACATGCCGTTCTCGAATAGGCGGACAATATCCAGCGTAAACGTAGAAAATGTAGTAAATGCACCTGTAAATCCGGTACCTATCGCAAGACGAAGTTGTGGTGTTACTTTGTCTGGGACGGCTATGGTAAAGAACCAGCCCAAAAACAGGCTGCCAAGCGCGTTAATCAGCAGGACTGCCCAAGGAAAGCCTACATTGGCTGATGGAATCCCCAATTGAATGGCATATCGGGTCAGTGTACCCAAAAATCCGCCAGCGCCTATATACAGAAGCTCTTTCATGTTGTATGCATCCCCCGGGTCATCAATCTTACAGTTCTTTTCTCCGCTGTTGGTTCAGCCTGATTTTCGACTCATTGCCTTGCTCTGTTGCTTCATAGAATACTCTTCGCGAGAGCTGTTTGGGCAGATATTCCTGCTTCACATAGTGCCCCGGATAATTATGGGGGTATTGATAACCTTCATGTCCCAGCTTCACTGCTCCCGAGTAATGGGTATCCCTTAAATGGAGCGGTACCTCAGCCGACTTCACCTCATCGATGGCGCTCATCGCCTTCGAAATGGCCGTGTATACCGCATTCGACTTCGGACTCTCCACTGCGAATAAAATGGCCTGTGCAATATTCAGCTTCGCTTCGGGCCATCCGTTGTTACGGTAGGCATCCAGTGCACCTATAGCTTGGGTCATCGCTTGTGGATTCGCCAGACCGATATCTTCGCTGCTCGCGGCAATCAGACGCCTGATAAATGTCATCGGGTCCATGCCAAGCTTCTCTACTGCGTACAAAAACCAGAACAATGCAGCATCACTGGAACCGCGAATACTCTTGTGAAAAGCAGACAGCACATCATATTGCGTGGACTCATCCGCCTTCACAATCGGACGACGAATCGACTCCTCTGCCACGGCAAGCGTAATATGAATGGACCCATCCTTCTCAGGCGGCGTGGTCAGCGCAGCCAGTTCCAGCGCATTTAGAGCACGCCGAATGTCTCCATTGGCCATGGTGGCAATATGATCCAGAGCTTCGTCATCTGCCTGCAGTTCCATGAATCCAAGCCCTTTATCGGAATCCGCCAGCGCACGGCGCATGGCAACAAGCGAATGTGCCTTGTTCAGCGACTCGAGCTGAAAGAGGGTTGAACGGCTCATCAAGGCTCCATTCACATAGTGAAATGGATTCTCTGTCGTAGCACCGATAAATATGATGGTGCCCTTCTCCACTGCTGGCAGCAATGCATCCTGACGAGAACTGTTAAAGCGGTGAACCTCATCCAGGAACAATATGGTTTTGGTTCCGTACAGCTGCTTGTTTGTCTGTGCCTGCTCGATAACTTCACGAACGTCCTTCACCGAGGCGTCTACTGCGTTCAGACGAACAAACTCTCCCTGTGTATGCTTGGAGATGATATGGGCAAGCGTCGTCTTCCCGCAGCCGGGAGGGCCGTATAACAAGATGGACGAGATCTGGTCCGCTTCAATCGCGCGCCGCAGCAGCTTACCTGGTCCAATAATACGTTCTTGTCCAATATATTCATCAAGATGCTCTGGTCGCATGCGATCAGCAAGCAGTCTTGCCTGGGGCTTGGAGTCCTGTTGAAACGAAAATAAATCCACTGCTCATCACTTCCTTAACGGATTACCTATCCTAGATTGGATCTAAACACCTCAATATTCTCTACTCTCTATCTTATCATAATCCCGTGGCAGCATAGCCATAAATGCACCGAGCGCACTGCTGACAAACGCATCCTTGCGTGTAATAAAACGAGTCATCATCCGGCTAATGCCCGCGGGAAGCGAATGCTTGCGAAGTATACCGCTATTCATCTGCTGACGAATAACAATCTCCGGTAACAATGAGATGCCCATCCCCGATGCTACGCCACTGATAATGGCTTCCAATGTGCCAAATTCCATGATTATAGGGCGATTTACCCCGCAGGATAGCAACCACTCCTCTAACGTCTGGCGGTAGGAACATCCCATGCTGTAAACAAGGATCGGTTTACGAGTAAGCTCATTTTCTGGCATTACACCAGATGAAACCACAAACAGTTCTTCATCAAATACATCCAGAGACGCGATCTCGGGATGATCGCAGGCACAACCAATAAATGCACCTTCCAATTCATACCCGATAACTTGGTCTATAAGCTCTTGCGAATTCCCAGTAGTCAGTGACAAGGAAACATCGGGATATTGCCTATAATATTCTGCAAAAAGTTCGGGCAATCGCACCGCGGCTGCAGTCTGCGTAGAGCCTATTCGCAATGGACCCGATGGCGCACTTGTTGCCTGAAGCGCTTTGGAAGCATCGTTCAGCAGACCAATGATTTTATCTGCATAACTCATTAGCATCTCTCCCGCTGGAGATAACGTCATTCCCCGGTTGTGACGAATGAACAGCTTGGTGCCCACCTCCGCTTCCAGATGTCTGATCCGGGCCGTGACGTTGGATTGCACATATCCCAGCTTCGAAGCAGCTTTCGTCAAGTTTCCTTCCTGTGCCACACATTGAAATATTCGAAGATCCCCGCTCTCCATCTTATCCCCCACTTCTGACATCATTCAAAATGATGGCCAGTTCACTAACAATCATTATACTCCATGCGCAAACAGGACTACAATTCATGTAGATTCCAAACCAGTTCACCCAGCTGGATGATGATAAGGAGTGTTCAACATGACATACTGGAACAACAGAGTAGCCTTAATTACAGGCGGCGGAACAGGCATTGGACGTGCGGTGAGTCTGCTGCTGGCCCAAAAGGGAGCACGGGTCGCTGTCAACTACTCCCGGTCGCGGAATGCGGCAGAAGAAACGGTTCAACAGATCGTAGATGAAGGAGGTCAGGCATTCGCTGTTCAAGCCAACGTTGCTAGTGATATGGAAGTCCGGAAGATGGTGGCTACAGTTACCGAAACGTATGGCCCCATAACTGCCCTTGTTAACAATGCCGGAATCACCCGGCACATTCCTCTGCAGGATCTGGAATCCGTTACGGAGGATGTTTGGAATGAACTGTATGATGTCAACGTGAAGGGCATGTTTCATTGCGCTCGTGCAGTGGCGGAAGGAATGCAGAAAGCGGGCAGCGGCTCCATTGTGAACCTGGGAAGTATTGCGGGCAGCACAGGTTCCGGCTCCTCTCTCCCTTATGCGGTATCCAAAGCGGCAGTTCACGGCCTGACCTTATCTCTTGCCCACGCACTCTCACCGCTCATTCGGGTGAATGCCATCGTCCCTGGCGCCGTTGCAACCCGTTGGTGGGCCGGAAACGAGGAACGAATGAATCGTCTCGGTGGCTCGTTGTTATTACAGAGAATTTCTTCGCCTGAGGATATTGCGCACATGATATGTGCTGCGCTTGAACAGCCATCCATGACCGGACAGCTGATTACCGTAGATGGCGGTCAGACGTTATGAGCCCCGGTACTCAAGCTGTCAGCAGCACGATGAACTCAATGAAATATACAATATGGATCTTGTTAACGACATTCATTATGGGCACTTCTTTTCCAGTTGGCAAAATCGGCATGTTGTATGCTCCACCGTTCCTGCTCATGGGCATGCGTTACGTACTGGCAGGGGGCCTGATGGCCTGGTTTCTGCGGAAACGCCCTCTACCTGCAGGATGGCAAGCCTGGCTAAGAATCATTTTAATTGGCCTGTTCCAATCTGCTGGAGTGATGGGATGCGCATATTACAGCATGAACTGGATTACATCCGGTGAATCTGCCATTCTTACCTTTACCAATCCGTTGCTGGTCATTATCATCAGTGCTTTATTGTATCGGTTAACGTATCGCTTCAGCCAGTGGATGGGTGTAATCCTCGGCCTCGCCGGCGTCCTATTAACCTTTGGCTCGCAAATGAGTTTTAGCCCCGGAACCTGGATTGGAATTGGTGGTGCGGTTTCCTTCGCAGTCTCCACATTACTTATTAAACGCTGGGGTGATCGTTACGATACCTTTGTGCTTACCGCGTACCAGATGCTCGCTGGAGGCGCAGTGCTGTTTCTGCTTAGCACATGGACTGAACAGCCTTATTTTATGGTGAACCCCACCTCGGTTGCAGTGCTGCTCTGGTTGACGCTTGTATGCTCCATAATCCAGTTCTCACTCTGGTTCTATTTGCTGCAGCATAGTGACCCCGCCCAAACCAGTTCCTATCTGTTTCTGACCCCGTTCTTTGGAGTGTTGTCGAGCTGGATTTTACTGCAGGAACAGGTCCAGTGGTTCGTTGGTGCTGGCGGCATACTCATAGGCGTAGGTATTTTTCTGGTTAATCGTCGTTCATCTGCACAGAAAAGGAAAGAACGCTCATCTGAACTCCGCAAGCATTCTTCTCCAGTGAGTTGAGATTGTCATACACCAGCAGAAAAAGGCATGCGCTTATGGGATTTTCCCATGAACGACATGCCTTTTATATTCTTGATATTACATTGCTCTACCCATATTTATTCGGTATCACTGTCCGGCCAACCCTGAATGGTTACCGGTTCACCTTCCGGATGATGTGTTGCAGCCGCATAGAACGGCAGTTCACCGTCATGGAACAGCCATAACTCGTGCAAGGCCCTCGTACAGCCCACGTACAGCAGCTTGGCATCCCCCGCATTAGACAGATAATGCTGCTCATCCGCATCTGCCACAATAACCGCATCAAACTCTAGTCCCTTGGATAGATAGACAGGTAAAACGGAATGTCCGCCTGTATATTGCTTCTTGCCGCTATCGATCAGGTTCAGGTCCCAGCCCGCATCCAGAAGTTCACGATGAAGCTCAACCGCTTCATGCAGGGTACGCGTCAGAATGGATACTGTACGGTAGTCTTTCACCGTTAACAGCTTCAAAGCCCGTTCAAGACTCTTCGTTCTTCCTTCACCCTCATAGGCTAATGTTCGAACCGGATCTCCGCTCCGGAAGACAGGAATCGCCGTAATTCCGCTTTTGACCCCACGTTCCAGTATCGTATTGGCATAATCAATAATTTCCATGGTGGAACGATAGCTCCGGGTCAAGGCAAAATATGCATTCTGCTCGTCGGGAAACAGGGTGCTCATCTCTTCCCATGCATGAACCCCGCGATACTCATGAATACCTTGGGACAAGTCACCCAGTATGGTGAAGGAATGTCCTTTGACAAACAGATCCAGCAGAGCGACGTGAAATGGCGAGAAATCCTGCGCTTCATCAATCACGACATGATCGAATCGTTCCGCTCCTTCAATATCATGAATAAGTGTGTGAATATACACGAGCGCAGGCAGATCCTCTTCACGAATAACATCCTGCTTCAGATCTGCTGTCGTCTGCTTCATCACACCTTTGGGAATAAGACTGCTTAGTGAAGCAGGCACTGAGCCACCCTTAGCAGCCTTGAACAGCTGTTTATACAGCGTAAGCGGTTCATATTGGGGCCACTTTTTGGCGTATGCTTTTTCACGTGTCGCTGCTTTCTTTTTGCGTTCTTTACGCACGCTCTCGGGACAAGGCTTCTTGAGCTCCATTTCGATCCAGCGGTGGATACGCGCCATTACGCGCTCCTTACGTTTAGCCAGCGGGTAGTGCTTATATTCTTCGCTAAACCAGCTTTCGATCTCTGCCTTGCTAAGTACCGCACCGTCCCAGGGACTGAAGTCCAGATCGGGTACCGATTCCTCCTCCATGCCTGACAGCCATTCCTGAATGAGTTTCATGAAGCGTATCGAGCCCTTATAACGCCCAGGTACGTCATCATTCAATTCGGGACGTGCTTCCGGCGTTTCAAACCAGGTATTCAGTGTCTCCGACGTATCTGCCAGAGGCATTTCCAATCCCAGCAGATTCATCGCCCAATCCGGGAACGTGCGCTGCTGAATATCTCCAACGCCGAGTTCCGGAAGTACATCCGAGATGTAATCGAGGAACATGTGGTTGGGTGCGAAGATAACCATCTTCTCCGCAGATACCTGCTCTTTGTACTGATACAGCAAAAAGGCTAGCCTGTGCAGGGCAACGGTTGTTTTTCCCGAACCCGCCACACCCTGGATGATCAATGCCGTATTCCTTGCGGCACGAATGATCTGATCCTGTTCCGCCTGAATGGTGGATACGATGTCACGAAGCTTGTTATCCTTGTTCTCTCCCAGCCGATAGACGAGAAACTCATCCGATACGGCCGGCTGATCGCTATCCCGGTTGTATGTATCCGCAACGCGCTCCAATATCCGCTGCCGGATAACCACGTTTCGTTTCAGATAAACCAGGCCTTCAATCAGGCCTTCCGGTGCTTCGTAGGTTGCGGAGGCTTCCCCTCCGGTAAATGAGTAAAACAGGCTCGCGACAGGAGCGCGCCAGTCGATGACGAGCGGATGCTCTCCCACCTCTTCGCGGTCTACGCCGACTTTGCCAATATACAGCGGCTTCCGTGCACCGCTGCCCTGTTCTTCGAAATCCAAGCGTCCGAAATAGGGTTGCTGCGCGCTCTTGGACAAGGCGGTGCGGCGCTCTTCGCGTCCGGCTTCCAGCACTTGTTCGGTGAAATCGTGGCCAGTATAAACCGGTATATTCTTCAGCCGTTCCAGCTGACGATCCACTTCCTCCATCGTTCGCTCTAACCTGTACTCTTCTTCTTGATAGGCACTTTGAAAGCTGTCTGACATGTTTCAGTTACCTCCTAAGAATATGTTTTTTTGCATAGCCAATCTGACGACACAAAAGGATACCCACTATATCATATTGAATGGCAAAAAGCTACAGCTAACAGGACGAAAAGACAAATGAACCGCTGTTCCTGTCCCTTTAAGACATGGAGCAACGGTTCACATCGTTATCAATTAATACTCCTCGGGCTCTGGCTTCCCATCTTGTGCAACAAATTGTTTCTGAGCCAGTTCACGATATACCGGGTGAGTGCTGATTAGCTCTGCATGTGTACCCGTCCCGGTGACATGGCCCTGCTCCAGTACAACAATCTGATCCGAATCCACGACGGTGGACAAACGATGCGCAATTACAACGGTTGTCCGCCCCTCCATCAAATTCGAAAGGGCTTGCTGCACCTCATGTTCCGAAGTACTGTCCAGACTGGACGTTGCCTCATCAAGCATGAGGATATCCGGACTGCGTAGCAGTGCCCTAGCTATGGCAATGCGCTGACGCTGACCGCCCGAAAGCTTGATTCCGCGTTCCCCCACCTCGGTCTCGTAACCCTGGGGCAAATTATCAATAAATACGGACGAGTATGCCATGTCTGCGGCGTGCCGAATCTCGTCCATACTTGCTTCTCGTCCAAGCCCATAGGTAATGTTGTCCTTGATGGTACCTGCCATTAGCGGACTCTCCTGTGAAACATAACCGATCTTGCTGCGCCAGGAGGCGAGCGAATAATCCCTTATGTCTTGTCCTCCGTAGGTTATGTTGCCTGAACCTGGAAGGTAAAACTGCTCAAGCAGTGAGAATAAGGTTGATTTGCCGCTGCCGCTGGGACCGACGATCGCCGTCACTTTACGCGCTGGAACGGTTAAATGGATTCCGTGCAGCACTTCTTCTCCTGTGACATAGGCGAAATGCAGGTTGTTGAATGCAATGGTCTCGTTGCCTTTTGGAGCTAATTTCACACTGTGCCTTGGTTCTTCTTCATGTGCAAGAATAGCCTGAATGCGTTCAGTTGCCCCGACCACTTTTTGCAAACGCGAATACAGTGTCGTGAACTGCCCCATCGGCATAATCACCTGGAACAGAAGCAGGATAAAGGCCACCAGTTCCCCGGGTGATAACATTCCAGATGCTACCCGCATACCGCCAACCCCCAGAATAACAACTAAAACAGCGGTCATGACAAAGGTAAAGAGCGGTCCGATCAGCGCCAGGATTCTTGCCTCCTGCAAGCCAAATGCAAACATTTTGCCAATGCGGGAATGTCCCGCTTCCGCCTCCTGTTTTTCGGTGCCATACGCTTTAACCAATCGGATCTCACTAATGACCTGGCTCAGCACGGAAGTGAGGCCAGCCATCTCATCCTGCTGCTTTTTGGAGATTTTGTACATTTTACGTCCAACCGGCAGCAGAATCAGCAGCGTTAACGGTACCAAGCTCAAGATAATGAGCGACATGACCCAATCCAGATAAAATAGCAGAGCTACCCCGCCCACCACCGCAACGATATTGGATACAAAGGAGACCAGATAATCGGCAATCAGTGTCATGATCTGGCTTGTATCATTGGTGATGCGGCTCATTGTATCCCCTGTACGATTACGATCAAAATAGGGCATTGGCAGGGATAACACTTTGTTCCACAGCTTCGTTCGCAGTGTTGCAACCACGCGTTGTCCTGCATAATTCAACATATAGATGCTGATGCCCGAAGCAATCGCCTGAATGACAAAAGCGCCAAGCAGGAGAAAAATGACGGATTTATTGAGTGCAGACATCGTTAGTCCATCAATGAGGCCCTTGGTCATCAGTGGAACAATTAACCCGGCCGTAGTCTGAATGAGGGTTAGAATCAATGCGACGATCAAAATGAGTTTGGGAGGTTCTGTGGAAGCAATCAGCTTCACGAAATCTTTGAATCCTTTTTTTCCCAGCTTCGGTTCAACCCGGTCCGTCTGTTCCTTCTCTTCCATTCCCCGTTCCTCCATTCTCCACCTGTTCACTAGACATTACACGAATAATTTGTCCTTACGTCCCAACTGATTACAATACGCCATGCAGTACAAAGTTGGCCAGAAACAGAATGGCAATGCCGTACATGACCACAGGCACCTGTTTCCCCTGACCTGCGGCCAGCTTCGCCAGTGGATAGGCAATGAAACCAAACGCCATGCCGTCCACAATGCTATACGTAAAGGGAATCATGACCATAATCAGAAATGCCGGGAAGGCCTCTGTAAAGTCACCAAAATCCATATCCTTCACACCTTGCACCATCAAACCGCCAATGATGATCAAAATGGGGGCTATTGCACTGTCCGGAATATACCCGAGCAGCGGAATGAAGAAAAAAGTCGCCCCGAACAGCACGGCTGTAACGAGTGGTGTCAAGCCCGTGCGTCCGCCTGCTGCAATCCCGGCCGTAGTCTCTGCCGCAGCTACAGGAGGGCTGCTCCCGAATATACCTGCCAATACCGTACTGATCGACAGTGCGCGCAGGCTGCCTTTGAAACGCTGCGGGCGATCAATCATTTGCGTCTGAGCCGTAATCAATCCGATATTTTCGAATACAACAATCAGCAGCAGCAAAAAGACAGCAATCCAGAACGCAACATCAGCCAGCTTCATCAGGGACAATTCGCCAAACAACCCGCCGTATTGACGCAGCGCCTCCATCGCGGACACGGGTTCACCCGGATTCACTGCACCTAGCACATAGGCAAGTCCAGTCCCGATCAGAATACTGATGAGAAGTCCGCCCTGAATATTACGTATGAATAGAATCACAGCAAGCACCAATGTTACGCAGGCCGTAATGACATTAGGATCATTGAAATGCCCAATTGCTACGAACGTGGTCTGGTGAGCAATAACTATTCCGCTTTTCTGCAAACCAATAAAGGTCAAAAATAGGCCAATTCCCACCGTAATCCCATGCTGCAGGTTTTTCGGTATGGCTTCGCTGATCAATTTATATAGGGATGTAAATGCAACGATTGCAAAAAGTATACCTGTAACGGCCACCACGGCCAGTGCTTCCTGCCAGCTCAGCTTCATGGAATGTACGAGTGTGTACGTAAAAAATGCATTAATCCCCATTCCGGGTACAACCACAATAGGTGACTTACCGCCGAATGCCATCAGCAAGCAACCCGCAATAGACGTCAGCAGTGTGCCTACCATCGCTGCCTGTAAAGGCATGCCGGCATCTGCCAAAATTGTAGCATTGACCATCACGATATAAACGACAGCAAAATAGGAGATGGCTCCCGCCACAATCTCCTTTTTCCACTGGTCCCCCGGCTCCACACCGAGACGTCTGGTCATCCAACCTTGTTTCATCCGTTCTGTTCCCCTCTCTCTATGTACACTGCCATTTCTATATATATTTATCATCATTTCGCGCAGCACCACATATCATACACGGTTTTGGGATTGAAGTACATCACGCGATGACTATAAAAAAAGCGCAGGCGCCTTGTAGGCACCTACGCTTTTCGCTCAACAGGTTACTGTTGTTTTTTCGCTGCATTTTCAATCAATTCCTTGACTGCCACACTGACCATGATCAGTCCGGCTACCGGAGGAACAAACGCGTTACTCGCTGGTGGCTGTTTCGCCTTGCGAATTTCCGGTGCGTTCTCAGGAACGATCTTTTGAGTAACATCTTCACGCGGCTTTAATGGCTCCTCCGTAGAGAAGACCACTTTGACCCCTTTTTTGATGCCTTCTTTGCGCAGTTTTGTGCGAACTACACGGGCAATCGGGTCCATGGACGTTTTGGAAATATCCGCAACCTGGAATTTCGTAGGATCCATTTTGTTCGCTGCACCCATGCTGGAAATCACGGGAATCTTACGTTTGAGGCATTCCTTGATGAGATGGATTTTGTAGATGATCGTGTCGGATGCATCCAGGACATAATCCAGTTCATATTTAAACAATTCCTCATACGTTTCTTCCGTGTAAAACATGTTCAAGGCGATGGCATCAATCTCAGGGTTAATGAGCTTTACCCGGTCCACCATCAGATCCGCTTTTTTCTGACCAACGGTCGTGGTCAACGCGTGAATCTGGCGGTTAACGTTGGTGATGTCCACCACATCCTTATCAATCAGGATGATGCGTCCAACCCCGCTGCGAGCAAGGGCTTCAACGGCTATACCGCCCACGCCCCCAATACCAAGCACGGCAACTGTACTATTTTTCAAAGCATCCAGACCTTCAGGTCCGATTGCCAGCTCTGTTCTTGAAAATTGATGGAGCATTGAGAATCGATGCCTCCTTTATTTCTTTTCCGCCACCGGTTTACGGGCTACACGGATATGAAGTTGTTCCAACTGGGCTCCGTCCACTTCAGAAGGTGCGTTCATGAGCAGATCGGTTGCACTTGCCGTTTTCGGGAAGGCAATGGTTTCACGCAGGTTTGTACGGCCTGCCAGCAGCATAACGAGACGGTCAAGACCAAAGGCGATACCGCCATGTGGTGGAGTTCCGTATTCGAATGCTTCAAGCAGATAACCGAATTTTTCATTGGATACTTCTGGAGAAAGCCCAAGGGCAGCAAACATTTTCTCCTGTACGTCACGTTTGTAGATACGCATTGAACCGCCACCTACTTCATAACCATTCAGAACAAGGTCATAAGCTTGAGCACGAATCGCACCCGGGTCTGTATCGAACAGAGCCACATCTTCGTCTTTTGGACGAGTGAACGGATGATGTTCTGCCACGTAACGTTTTGCATCTTCATCATATCCAAGGAGTGGGAAGTCCACAACCCAAGCAAATTTGAATTTGCTGTCATCAATCAGACCAAGTTGACGGCCAATTTTCAAACGCAATGCACCCAGAACGTCTGCAACCACTTTTTTGTTGTCGGCAGAGAAGAGCAGCAAGTCGCCTTCTTCAGCGCCAGTGCGTTCTTTCACCGCTTCAATCTCTTCCGGTGTAAAGAATTTCACGATTGGGCCTTTGAATTCGCCGTCTTTCACTTGAATCCACGCCAGACCTTTGGCACCATAACGTGCTGCGAATGGTCCGAGATCGTCGATCTCTTTGCGGCTCCACGTGCCACAGCCTTTGGCATTCAGTACTTTCACTTCTCCACCTTTTTCGATGACAGAAGCAAAGACTTTCACACCACTGTTCGCTACGATATCGTTCATTTCCACCAGTTCCATGCCAAAGCGCAGATCCGGCTTGTCTGAACCGTATTTACCCATCGCATCTGCATACGTAATCCGCTGGAATGGCAGCTCAAGCTCGATGCCTTTCGTTTCACGCAGCAATTTGGCCATCAGCTCTTCCATCATCGGCAGCAGGTCATCCTGTTCCAGGAAGGAAGTCTCGATGTCGACTTGTGTGAACTCAGGTTGACGGTCTGCACGCAGATCCTCATCCCGGAAGCAGCGGGCGATTTGATAATAACGCTCAAGTCCGCCGACCATCAGCAATTGTTTGTAGATTTGCGGAGATTGCGGCAAAGCGAAGAATTCACCTTCATGCACACGGCTTGGTACGAGGTAGTCACGCGCACCTTCCGGGGAGCTCTTCGTAAGAATCGGTGTTTCCACTTCAACGAACTCTTCTCCATCCAGGTAGTCACGGAATACTTTGGACGCTTTGGAACGTAATTTCAGTGTTTCGTACATTTCCGGACGACGCAGATCCAGATAACGATATTTCAAGCGAAGGGACTCATCGACTTCCACACCATCTTCAATGAAGAATGGCGGCGTTTTTGCCGCGTTCAGCACTTCGATTTCCGTAATCTGAACTTCAATTTCACCTGTAGGCAGGTTTTTGTTCACGGTCTCTTCATCCCGTTTAACCACTTTACCCGATACGGCGATAACATACTCACTACGTACCCGATCAGCAATTTGCAGAGCTTCGCCGGAGTAAGCCGGGTTAAATACCACTTGTACAATACCGCTGCGGTCACGCAAATCGATAAACAGTACGCCCCCCAGGTCACGGCGGGTCTGTACCCAGCCGTTCAATGTTACGGTTTCGCCGATGTGTGCGGTCGTTAATGCGCCGCAATGATGACTTCTTTTCATAACCAAACTCCTCATTATGTGAATTTCCGTTCTGTGCAAGTAGGCCAAGACCATTACTTTAACAGCGCGGTTGCGTGAAGACGATGTATTGAAAGGCGTTGTACTTACGGGAGCTGTAACCTTCTTGGACAAAATCCACATTGAATGGCTTCCAGGCCCCGTAAGGCTGCCGAATCATTTTCATAACTAAACTTACTTTAACGCAGGCTTGTACGAGCTTATCTGGCTCCCTGAATCGTTGTGATCAGCTCTTCCAGTTTCACGGTTTGCTGTTCACCTGTATCCATCGATTTGAGTGCAATCTCTCCACGTTCCAGCTCATCATCACCAAGAATCGCCGTATAACGGGCTTTGTAACGATCTGCTGATTTCATTTGAGCCTTCATCTTGCGCCCCAGATAATCACGTTCACCCGAAAGACCGGACTGACGAAGTTTGAACAACAGACGGTTTACTTCCCGATCTGCAGCTTCTCCAAGAGCAACAAAGTACACATCAAGTGGAGTGAGGGCACTTACATTAATGTTTTGGTGTTCCAGTATCAGTTGGATACGTTCCAGACCAATACCAAAACCGATGCCCGGTTGATCTGGTCCGCCGATGTCTCCAACGAGGCCGTTATATCTGCCGCCGCCACCTACGGTATCAATGGCACCAATCCCCTGGGCCTTCAATTCAAATGCTGTCATGGTGTAATAATCCAGTCCGCGCACAAGACGCGTATTCACTGCATAGTCCACGCCGAAATCATCCAGGAAACCTTGAACTTTGGCAAAGTGGTTTGTTGCTTCCTCGTCCAGGCTATCCAGAATGGAAGGTGCACCGACAAATTTGTCCTGATCTACCTTACAATCAAGGACGCGAAGCGGATTGCGTTCCATGCGATTTTGGCAATCCTTGCACAAGGTGTCCTTCATCGGTCTCAGGAAGCCCAGCAGCTCTTCACGATAGGCAGCACGGCTTGCCGCATTACCCACCGAGTTCACTTCAACTTTGACATCCTTCAACCCCAGCTCAACACAGAACTGATAACCAAGTGCGATAACCTCTGCATCAATTGCCGGATCTATTGCTCCGAATGCCTCTACCCCGAACTGGTGGAACTGACGCTGGCGTCCAGCTTGCGGACGCTCATAGCGGAACATGGGACCTACATAATAAAGCTTCGTTACATCTGGCTCCCCATAGAGCTTATTTTCTACAAAAGCACGTACAACACCAGCAGTTCCTTCCGGACGAAGTGTCATGCTGCGATCGCCCTTATCCTTGAACGTGTACATTTCTTTTTCAACGATGTCAGTTGTTTCGCCTACCCCTCGCTCAAACAGTGAAGTCTGTTCAAAAATGGGTGTACGGATCTCCCGGTAATTAAAACGGCGACACAGATCCTTAATTTTCTCTTCGACAAACTGCCACTTCTCTACTACGCCCGGCAGCAAATCCTGTGTTCCCGTTGGTTTCTGAAAAGCCATCTTCATCCCTCCAGCCTCTATTTTCTCTATATAACAAAAAATCCCTCGCCCTGTCGCTGCATACAGCAAACAAAGGGACGAGAGATTGTGTATATACATTCACCCGTGGTACCACCCACATTCCGGAACTCCTGACACTTTCGCCGTTCAGGGGATCATCTGATCGTAAAGGACTGCCTTGCAAAAATCCGATCAGACCATCGTTCCGCTCTACGTGTAACGCACGTCCTGCGCAGGCCGGCTAATGGCTATCAGAATCAGCTCTGATGTGTTCGCCGTCTGTTCTCGGGGAAGTCATTCGTCCGCTCATCAAGAGAATCCTTACAGCCAAGGGATTCCTCTCTGTTCATGTGGGCACGGAGTACTTGGTCCCGTCATCAAATCAGTAATATAATTCAAGAAAACGACTGATATTGACTATAGTCAACATATTATTTTCTGATTGTAATGAACCGCAGTACTAAAGTCAAGGGCTAACATCAAAAGACAGCAAAAAAAAGCCTGCACACGGTGTGCAGGCTCAAAGGATATATAAAAAAAGGGGGTCATGCTTGTTATTATAAACGCCCTATGTTAAAGCCTTATGTAACTAATATTACAGTAATATTACAAAAATGATAGCGCTTTATATTTATAAAAGTAAACTTATACAGAAGAGCCCTTGTGATCGCGCTGACACGAAATGATGTCAGGCGTCACAGGGGCTCTTCCATAATCTATACGTTAATTCAATTCCTCCACATAGGCATTGTTGGACCGAAGCTTATGAATAATTTCATCATAATCCTCGTCTTGGACTTTGGCAGACAAAACATAATGCAGATCATCATAATCGTCCGAGGAGACGTCTGCTGCTCTGAGCAGGTCACCGTCCGCATTCACATTGTCGTGTACATCCCGGTCCCGGTCAGCATTACGATCCACATTACTAACCACTGGAACTACATTCTCACTTGCTGGAACTCCAGGTGCTGTACCGACACCCATGGCTCCATTTGTACCTGCGCCACCCGCCGTATTATAAGGCACCAGCGGCAGCAAGATGCGTTTGTCCCTGCCAATCGCACTGTCCAGCTGTCCTACCTCCAAATGCTCGGTCCGAAACGTCTGCAGTGAAGTTCTAGCACCCTCCGCCTCATCTTCGGTTCGAAAATATGCCTGAATATGCTTTGCCATGTCAAACCCTCCTTTGTCGGATTGAATTACATCATGTATTGTGAGATTAACTTGATAAACAAGTTAAATCGTTTACCCGTGACCGATTATATGACTTTCAACAGTTCACGAACAAATGCAGGCTCATCGGCTGGTGTTCTCGATGTAATGTAATTGCCGTCCACTACAGCCTCATGATCCTTAAATTCAGCACCTGCATTGACCATATCATCCTTAAGTGGAGGATAGGACGTAATGGTTCGCCCTTTGAGCAGGTCAGCGCTAGCCAGAATTTGCGGGCCATGGCAGATTGCTGCGATTGGCTTCTTCGCACTGTTAATCTCCGTTACAAACTTCAGGATGTTAGCATCCGTGCGCAGATTTTCAGGAGAAGATCCCCCTGGAATGACTACAGCGTCATAATCTGAAGCCGACACTTCTGCAATCGCCTTGTCTGAAGTATAGGAAGCCTTACCACCTTTACCTTTAAGCGTTTCTCCTGCCTTCAAACCGATGATTTCCACTTCGTGTCCGGCTTTTTTCACCTCATCATATGGAACCTGCATTTCCGAATCTTCAAAATCGTTCGCCAATAAAAAAGCAACTTTACTCATAACGTACGTTCTCCTTTCCGTGTTCGAAAAATCTTTTCGTATTCGGGTTTTGCAGAATTTAGTAATCTACAAATTCAGTAAATCCATGTACAAACCCTGAACCTCGGCACGATCCAGTGCCTCGTGTTGTTATTACCCTAACTGCAGCTGTTTATAACAGCTTAAGCAATCGATCATTGAGTTTCTTTCCAATACGGAAACAAAAACATCACATAAAAAAGCCCTGATTCAAGTATCGAATCAAGGCTTTCGGCTCTGCTGCTATACGACTAAGCTTTCAACATATAAAATGACTGCTTGCTCACAGCTTTATTTTTATCATAACTAGGCACGCGGCAGGTGACTCTGTTCTCCCTTGTCCGAATCCTGGGTCGACCAGATCGTAGCCACGCATTCAGAAGCTGCGCGAGCCAACTTTAGCGACTCATACAGATTCCCGGGAATAAGCAGTGGTTCCATACGTGAACGTGTTATCTTGGCAGATTGACGCATAGTGAGAGATACTCCTTTGATCAGCTTATGCTAGCACTAGAACTATCCCTCATTATGGCCTGATCCCGGGTGAATTATGCACGTGCTTCCTGACGGAGCGGGCTCTCCAGCATTAAAGTCACGGGCCCCCAGTTGGTGAAGGACACATCCATCATGGCTCCGAATCTCCCTGTTTCCACCTGAATGCCTTTATCCCTCAATAGTTGATTAAAGGTCCCGTATAACACCTCGGCCGCTTCTGGCCGGGCTGCAGCCGCAAAACTCGGGCGTTTCCCTTTGCGACAGTCACCATATAGTGTAAATTGCGAGACCGAAAGGACTGCGCCACCCATATCCATCAGGCTAAGATTCATCTTTTCCTGATCATCCTCGAAAATGCGAAGTCCTGCCACCTTGTCTGCAAGATACACCGCATCTTTCTCCGTGTCTTCATGAGTAATACCTACGAGCAGCATGACCCCGGATTCAATCCGTCCCGTTATTTCGTCACCAACTGTAACCTGAGCCTCTTTGCAACGTTGTACAAGCACTCTCATCTGACAGGCTCCTTACTGCATAATCCGATGCACGGAATAGACATCTTTTACCCGTTTGATCCGTTCGACGACAGAATGCAGATGCTCTGTATTGCGGATCAGGATTGTAACGTGCACCAATGCTAATTTATTTTTGTCTGTCCGTCCGGTGACGGCAGATATATTGGTTTTACTTTCGGAAACGGCCTGAAGCACTTCATTGAGCAGTCCATTGCGATCATGTCCGGTAATCTCAATATCGACACTGTAGTTGGCCTCGATATTTTCTTCCCATTCCACCTCAATGACGCGTGCTGCTTCCTCTCCATCCCCGCTTGAAGGAATGTTCGGACAGTCGCTGCGGTGCACGGATACCCCACGTCCGCGCGTAACGTAACCGATAATGTCATCACCCGGGACAGGATTACAACAGCGTGCAAAGCGAACGAGCAAGTTATCGATGCCTTTGACACGTATGCCGTTGGTAGGACGATTCTTGCGCTCAGGTGCAGGCTTCAGCTCCCGCATTTCGGAATTCAATTCGAGCAAGCTCGACTCTTCCTGTTCCTTGCGCAATTTCTCGGTCGCTTTGGTTACGATCTGCGCAGCGGTAATTCCACCGAATCCAACCGCTGCAAGCATGTCATCAATATCGTTAAATGCATATTTTTTGCATGCTTCCATCAATTTGTCATCCGTCATCCACGCAGAAGGATCAAGCCCCATACGTTTCAGCTCGCGCTCACAGCTTTCGCGGCCTTTTTCAACGTTTTCTTCACGGCGTTCCTTCTTGAACCACTGCTTGATCTTGGCTCTCGCATGAGATGATTTCGCAATTTTGAGCCAATCCTGACTTGGACCATATGAATGTTTGGACGTCAAAATCTCAATGATATCTCCAGTCTTCAGATGGTAATCAAGTGGAACGATACGACCGTTAACTTTGGCTCCAATTGTACGGTTACCCACTTCGGTATGAATTCTGTACGCAAAATCCAGCGGCACGGAACCTGTAGGCAGCTCAATGACTTCACCTTTTGGCGTAAATACAAATACCAAATCAGAGAAGAAATCCATCTTAAGGGATTCGACAAATTCAGATGCATCCTGTGCTTCATTTTGAAGCTCAAGAATTTCCCGGAAGAACGTAATTTTATCTTCAAAATTATTTCCGGTTGCTGCACCTTCCTTATAGGCCCAGTGGGCCGCAATCCCGAATTCGGCAGTACGGTGCATATCCCATGTCCGAATCTGAACTTCAGTCGGCTCCCCATTCGGGCCAACCACCGTTGTATGGAGCGATTGGTACATGTTAGCCTTAGGCATGGCAATATAATCCTTGAAACGCCCAGGCATCGGTTTCCATAATGTGTGTATAATGCCGAGGGTAGCATAACAATCTTTGATATTATCCACAATAATACGAATCGCAAGCAGATCGTAGATTTCGTTAAACTGCTTGTTCTTCGTTGTCATTTTTTTGAACACACTGTAAATATGTTTCGGACGACCAGACAGATCTGCCTGAATTCCCATCTCATCAAGCTTGGTCGTGATTCCATCCATCACCGTATCGATGTACTGCTCACGTTCTGCACGCTTCTTGTGCATCAGATTTGCAATACGGTAGTATTGCTGCGGATTCAAATAACGGAGAGCAATGTCCTCCATTTCCCATTTGATCGCAGATATACCCAAACGGTTGGCAATGGGACAGAAAATCTCCAGTGTCTCATAAGAAATCCTGCGCTGGCTTTCTTCCGATTGAAATTTGAGTGTCCGCATATTGTGCAGGCGGTCAGCCAATTTGATAACGATGACACGGATGTCCTGCGCCATGGCGATGAACATTTTACGATAGTTTTCGTTCTGCTGCTCTTCCTTGGAGCGGAACTGAATACGTTCCAGCTTCGTCAAGCCGTCAACAAGCATGGCACACGTATTGCCGAAATGAGTGCGGATTTCCTCAAGCGATACCGTAGTGTCTTCTACAACATCATGAAGAAGCGCTGCTATTATGGAGATGGTGTCCATCTGCATGTTCACAACAATGTCGGCAACCGCAAGCGGATGCAGAATATACGGTTCTCCCGATTTTCGCGTCTGTCCATGGTGGGCCTGATCAGCAAATTCGTAGGCTTCACGTATGCGCACCAGATCGGGTTCTTTGATATAAGCTCCGGCCTTCTCGAGTAATTGCTCTATGCCCATTCTGATCTGTTCCGTGTCCTTTCTATACAAAATGGAACCCGTGACAAATGCATCAACACAGGTTCCCCGTAAAAGTAATTTCCTATAATTATGACGCTTCGCCCGTTTCCCGTCAACTGCTGACGAATAAGAGCATATATCCAATTTTTTTAAAAGAATTTATGACTGGCCCATCCATGTCTCCATAATCCGCTTAACCGGATTGAACCGTGCCATTATCTTAAATATTATGGCCATTTATATACGAAATAGAATCAATATTTGCTAAAAAACGTACATTCGAAGCCGAATCGCAAAAAATGTTATTGCTTAATTAAGAGAAACTCTGTAATCTATTGAAGATTTGTGTTTCGGAAAAGGAGATGAATGTTCATTGCAACGCGAAATTCAGGTTAATCAGAAGATGCCACTAGGATCTGGCTCCCTGCTCAGTCTGCAGCATTTGTTTGCCATGTTTGGCAGCACCGTGCTTGTACCCAACCTGTTCGGGGTTGATCCAAGCATGATCCTGTTGATGAACGGTATCGGAACATTGCTTTACATATTAATGTGCAAAGGCAAAATACCAGCATACCTGGGTTCCAGCTTTGCTTTTATCGCGCCCGTTACAGTTGTTATAGAATCGCATCCGGGTAACGGCTACTCCATGGCCCTCGGAGCATTTATTATAACAGGCATTGTATTCTGTCTTGTCGCTCTTATTATCAAATATGCCGGGACAGGCTGGATTAATGTTGTGTTCCCTCCGGCAGTCATGGGAGCCATCGTAGCCCTGATCGGTCTGGAACTTGTGCCTGTTGCAGCAGGCATGGCTGGGCTGATCAACTCTGACCCTGTGAACAACCCCAACTGGGTTCCTCAGGCCAAGCCCATTATTTTATCCATGGTAACTCTCGGTATCACTGTAATCGGAGCCGTAACCTTCCGCGGATTCCCTAAAATCATTCACATTCTGATCGGAATTGTATCCGGATATGTACTTGGGTACTTTATGGATGCAGTTGAAACGGAAAAGATTGCAAGTGCTGATTTGATTTCCATGCCAACGGTCACCACACCAACGTTTGACTGGTCCGTTATCTTCACTATTTTGCCCGTAGCTCTCGTAGTTATTGTAGAGCACATCGGACATTTGCTCGTAACGAGCAGCATTGTGGGCAAGGATCTCTCCAAAGACCCTGGTCTCCATCGTTCCCTGCTCGGAAACGGAGTTTCCACTATCCTGTCCGGTTTTGTTGGATCCACGCCGAATACAACGTATGGTGAAAATATCGGTGTTATGGCACTTACAAGAGTTTATTCCACTTACGTTATTGGTGGCGCAGCCATCATAGCGATCGTGCTCTCGTTTTCAGGAACATTCTCGGCGCTTGTTGCCAACATTCCGGTTCCGGTCATGGGTGGTGTATCCCTGCTTCTGTTCGGTGTCATTGCCGCATCCGGTCTGCGTATCCTGGTCGAGCAAAAAGTAGACTTTGCCAAACCAACGAACCTCTTGCTGACAACGCTTGTACTTGTGATCGGACTCAGCGGAACTCAGGTATCCATTTATGGAGTACAATTGAAAGGCATGGCACTGGCTACAATTGTAGGTATCCTGCTGAGCCTGTTGTTCAAATTGTTTGAAGTACTCGGATGGTCTAATGACCAGTCGGAAAAACAGCCGCTGACAGAGAAAACCCCAGACTAATGTCCTTGGTCGGATCATAATCATCCGCGTTCGGGTTACCTACAAACATAGATACCAAAAAGCCTGCTCTCTCAATTCATAGGAAATGAGAAAGCAGGCTTTTTAATAATCATTAATGCTGTATATTATTTCCCGGGAAACGGGAGATGCACTTTAAAGTGATAAGACAGCACGCTTGCAGGGATCTTAGTAGTTCATCAGCGTAAATACATCGATCTCCGGCAATTTGGCACGTCCATTCAGGTCAGACAGCTCAATCAGGAATGCCGCACCTACAACTTTTCCTCCCAATTGTTCAATCAGGTTAACGGAAGTTGCAATCGTTCCACCCGTTGCTAGCAAATCGTCAGCAATCAGGACGTTTTGTCCTTTTTCAATTGCATCGGTATGCATCGCAAGTGTATCCTTGCCATATTCGAGATCATAACCTACTTCAATCGTCTCTCCAGGCAGTTTTCCACTTTTGCGAATCGGAGCAAAGCCGACACCAAGAGCGTATGCCAGAGGGGCGCCCACAACGAAACCACGTGCTTCAGGTCCAGCAATGACATCAATTTTGAGATCAGAAACCATTACTTTCAGCTCATTGATTGCCTTGCGGTACATTTCTCCATCCTTCAACAATGTCGTAATGTCCTTGAAGCTGATTCCCGGTTGTGGAAAGTCAGGAATGACACGAATATACTCTTTAAAATCCAAAATAATCTCCTCCTAAAATAAATACACAACTTCCATCTAAGATACGCCCTTCATCCGGGATATCATCCATTGTGTCAGCTGCGGTGTAGATGCATCCAGCAGTACCTGTTCTGTCTCGGCCATATTTTCCAGCGCCTGATAATGACGGGACGAGGCCAGATCGCGTTTGGGCGGGTTATCCACAAACGATATTTTGCCATCCTTGCGGGTGATGAACGATAACTCTTCAAACACATCCAGCATCATGGTAATCATACGCGGCGAACATCCACACTGACGACTGAGCACAGGAGTAATCTCTTGTTCCTCTACCGGTTCAGCTCTCCATTTCGACACCAGCATATAAATACGCTTGAAGAGGTCTCTGGAAGGCATCTGAAGGCGATCTCGGCGGTTGCCTGATCCGTGCAGAAGGATGATATTCTCGGCTCCGCTGAACATGGCCAGCATGGCATCAAGTTGTTCCGGGGTTTCCGGCGTATCAAACACAAATAACGTCCGGACCTGTTCCTGTCCATAATGCTGCGCAGCAGCATTATACGGAAACAACCCGACCTTTCTATCATATACCCAAAGGCACGGTTCATACAATGAATTTCCCTCAGAAACATGGATATCCTTCCGGACAATCGCACCTATTGAGCCAGATGTATACCTTAGATGTACTTCAAGTGAATCAAGGAACTGCTTCATCGTGTTAAGTGGATCGGCATTCCCACGCAAATCGAAGACTTGAGCATGTGGAACATGAATGTCCTGAAGCATCAATTGCGGTTTGCGCATCCCGTTCCATTCATTGATGGACAATTCGCCCATTACATCAATAAGAGTACCCACAGGTAAAAATTCGGCTAAAGCTCCCTTGCCAAAGGCAACCGTTTCGAGCTGCTGCCCGTCTTGTTCGAGAACCAGTTTCAGATGTCGTTTCTCCCGGCCCATCGTTCGTGTTTCTTTTACCATGACATTCCTCAAAACAAAACGAGGCGAAGGATTGCTCATGCCGAAAGGTTGAAGTCTGTCAATTTCCTGAATGACTTTCAGCGGCACGTCACTAATTCTACACTCGTCATCTGCCAGTCGCTCAGGCATAAAATCCGCTTCCGTCAGAACGGCGGCTGCAAACTCATTCAACCCCGATTCCAGCTCTTCCAGCTGATCCCGATGAAGAGTCATGCCTGCAGCTGCCGGATGTCCACCGTAGTGGTCCATTGTATGTTTACAAGCGGTAAGTGCCTCATAGATATCCAGGCCATCAATGGAGCGGGCAGAGCCTTTGCATACACCCGTCTGAGGGTCTATTCCCAAGATGAGTGTCGGACGATAATAGCGTTCCAGTATTTTGGAAGCCACGATGCCCACAACCCCCACATTCCAGCCTTCTCCCGCAAGAACGATCACATCGGGAACTTTGCCGGACCGCAGCTGAATTTTTTGTTCCAACTGCACGCTGGCTTCCTGGACAATGCCCTCGACGACCTGCTGGCGTTCCCGATTCAACAGATCGAGTTGGCCTGCAAGCATATGAGCCTCATCCAGATTCTCGGTTGTAAGAAGCGAAACAGCTCTGCCTGCATGATCCAAACGACCACTGGCATTAATACGGGGAGCCATCGCAAAGGCAATGTTCACCGATGTTACCTGGCTTTGATCCACGCCGCTAATCTCAAGCAGCGCACTTATGCCTGGCAGACGTGATCCCCGCATGGACTCAACGCCATAACTGACAATAACCCGATTCTCTCCTTCAAGCGGCATGAGATCGGCGACGGTGCCAATGGCAGCAATCTCCATCCATTCGCCGGGCACCTCACCGATCAGGGCTTGGGCCAGTTTCAAGGCTACTCCCGCGCCGGCCAAGCCTTTGAAAGGATAGGGACAATCGGGAAGTTTGGGATTAATCAAAGCAAACGCTTCTGGAAGAGTCTCAGGCGGTTCATGATGGTCTGTTACGATGACTTCCATTCCAAGTGTTGCCGCATATGCAATTTGATCTACAGCACTAATTCCTGTATCAACCGTAATAATTAGACTAACCCCTTGCTGATGGGCCCAGTCCAGCGCATGATTGTGCAATCCATAGCCTTCATTGGACCGATGAGGGATGTAGATATCATAGGATGCCCCAAGATGCCGCATTAAATGGATCATCAGCGAAGTACTGGACACACCATCTGCATCGTAATCTCCATAAATTAAAATATGTTCACCACGCTCGAGCGCAAGCCGGATGCGGGGTACAGCTTCCTTCATGCCCCGAAGCAGATAAGGATCATGCATCTGCCCCAGATCGGGATGAAGAAACCGCTCTGCCTCAGTTTCATTATGGACTCCCCGGCTAACCAGCAAACGGCCAACAAGTGGTGAAACGGAAAGCGCCTGCGAGAGTCCCGCAGCCGCCTCCAAATCGATATTCGGTGTGTTCCACCGGTATTGCGAATAAAGCAATGATAACGCTCCTTTCCTGATCTACGGGACCCGCGCTTCATTACTGAATTAATGTCGCTTCATGATCGGGCAGTTCATGATTGGATTTGTAAGGATATCCCGGATCATAAGGGATAGCCTGGATTTGTACTTCTTTTACATGACTAAACCGGGTTAATAGCAAGGTCTTGGCACGATTGGCAATTTCCTGTGCTTCCAGCACCGAAATTCTCGGATTCACACTAATGACCAGTTCAACGGTTACAGCATGTTCCTGTTCCCGGGCAGTCAGATGTTCAATCGTAATAACACCATAAACCCGTTGTACCGTTTCCTTGAAATCCATGGCCTCTTCCTGTTCCAGTTCCTGAACGAGCGAGCCATAGACGGTATCTACAATCATACGGTAACCCTTATGAAGGACGAAGCAGGAAGCAATAAGTGCAGCCGCTGGGTCCATATACAGCAGAACATGAATCCCCATCGTTTCACCAGCCATTGAACCTGCAATGCCTACGAGTACGGTGAGAGAACAATAGAGCGCACGGCGATGTTCCTGAGCATAGGACAGTGCCTGCGACTGATTGCGCCTGCGGTAATATCGATATTGAAATTGGAAAATAGCTTCTTTCACAGCAAGTGCAGCAAAAGCTGCGATAAGTGCATGATCGTATTTTGCCGATTCGCCAGGCTCATCCCCGGTCAATCCGGTCAGAGCAGAGATTGCAATCTGGAGGCCTCCCATAAGGATCAAGACGGACAGCAGCACCGTAATCCCGGGCCTCGCCATGCGCGAATGCTCTCTGGCCTTCTCCCTGCGAGCTTTATTCCTATCCTGTACAGACTTCGAGGGGAAGAGACCTGCCAGTGAGGAAGCAGCTTCCGAGGCAGAATACAGACCATCGGCAAGCAGCGATTTGCTGTTCGCCATATAACCGACGCCAGCCTTAATCACTGCAAGTGTCATATTCCCGGCAATACCACTCCACGTTGCCGCTTGAGCAGCTGGAATACGTTCTCTGGTCATGAAAATTCCCCCTTAATCCTGTACGTAAAGTTGCAAAACCGCGCCTGACAGACGCGGCTTGCAAATAAGATGTTTAGTTGGATGCTTTGGCTGCCGTTTTCGGCTTGTCCACTTGTTTTCCTTTGAGAGCCAGCCACAGTGGTGCTGCGATGAAGATGGATGAATATGCACCGAACAGTGTCCCGATTACCATCGCAAGCGAGAACATGCGAATGGACTCTCCACCGAAGATAAACAAACAGATGGATGCCGCAAACACTGTAAATGTTGTGTTCAATGAGCGTGTCATCGTTTGAGCCAAACTGCGGTTTACCACTTCACGCAAGTCGGCTTTTGTTGTTTTCTTGGCGAAACGCAGGTTCTCCCGAATACGGTCAAAAATAACAATGGTATCGTTAATGGAGAAACCGACAATCGTCAATACAGCGGTAATAAAGGTCAGATCCACTTCCAAACGGAAGATGGAGAACACACTAATGACTACAAATGCATCATGGAAGAGCGCAATAACGGCTGCCAGTCCAAAACGCCACTCGAAACGGATCGCAACATAGATCATGATCCCGACACTTGCGATAAGGACCGCATAGATAGCGTTACGTTCGAGTTCCTTGGCCATTTCCGGGTCAACGGTATTGACTTCATAAGAAGCCTCCGGGTCCAGCTTGGTGAACTCCTCTTTGAACTTGCTCTCTTGTGTCTCATCCAATACGTTAGAGAAACGAACGTTAACTCGGTCGGCACCTGGCGTAATATTTACATCGCCTTCATTGACACCAATGTCTTCGATAATCGGAGTAATTTGTTCTGAAGTAATTGCCTTGGAAACGGTAATGTCCACATTCGAACCTGAGCGGAAATCAACCGCATAATTTAATCCAAGGGAGAACAAACTGATAATTCCTGCCAAAGTCAAAATAATGGAGAACGTATAGGCAATTTTACTGCCTTTAATATAATCATAGTTCCAATTAAAGCGCACGAATTTCACTCTCCTTCACTCCGAAGTACTTAGGCTTCTTCAACACGTTAGCCCGCACAAGCAGGGTCAACAGGAAGCGGGAGAAGAAAATATTCGTGATAATGCTGGTGACGATGTCAAAAATCAGCACGAGCGCGAAACCTTTGACTGCGCCTGTACCCAGGAAAAACATAACGGCCGCAGCAATGATGGTTGTGATATTGGAGTCGATAATGGTACGGAAGGAATGCTTGCTTCCCGCCTTAACTGACGACAGAATCGATTTACCACTCCGCATTTCTTCCTTAATCCGCTCGTACGTAATGATGTTGGCGTCAACCGCCATCCCTATACCCAGGATAAATGCTGCAATACCCGGAAGGGTAAGCACAAATTCTCCCATATAGAAGATCGCAAGTACCAGCCACGTATGTGTAATCAAGGCAAAGCTTGCGATGATTCCCGGTATGCGGTACAGACCAATCATGAACACTAAAATAATAACGGAACCGATCAAGCCCGCTTTAATCGTTTGGTCGAGAGACAATTTACCCAGCGTTGCTCCAACGCTTTGCGAGTACTTCTCTGTAAGTTTCAGAGGAAGTGCACCCAGGTTAATGGTATCACGCAGCTGGTTTGCTTCCTCACGCGTGTAACTGCCTGTGATTTGCGCCGAACCGTCCGTCAATTGCTGCTGTACGGTTGGGGCAGAGAGAAGCTGATCATCCAGATAGATGGCAAGAGGTTGTCCGATGAGACGTTTGGTAATTTCCGAGAACTTCGCTTTATCTTTGACCTGGATATCGATCATTGGTTCATTCAGCTGATTGAAAGTCACTTTTGCGCCGTTCTCAACAAATTCGTTTCCTCGAAGCTCAATCTTCGTATACTCGCCTTCCTTGTCATTCTCTCCTTTACTACGGAAAGTCAGGACGGCAGGTTCTTTCATTTTGGCTCTAACTTCTTCCTCGTCTGTAACACCAGCCAATTTCAAACGAATCCGGTTGGTTCCTTCTGTGGTTACTTCCGGCTCGCTTGTTCCGAGCGCATTGGCACGGCTCTCCAGACTTCTTGCAGTTTGTACCAAAGAGGCTTTGGTAACTTGCTGCCCTTGTTCCAGCGGCTCTGCTTCATATAAGATCTCGTAGCCTCCCTTTAAATCGAGGCCCAAGCGAATATTTTTGAGCAGGCCCGGACTTGTGCCCAACATGACTCCTGTGGTCACAAGCACGACCAGAATGAAACTGACAATTCTCTTCATGCCGTTCCTAGATCCCCCTTCATTCTCAATATTCCTATTATAGCGATGCCGTAAAAAGCAGTCAATTTCCAACACAAAAAGATCCCTTTCGTTAGAAAGAGGACCCCCGGTATGCAGAAACGGTCATAAAGTTCATAAAGCTTGTTGCTTTCAGTGACAAAATGTCGTTCACCAATTGGTGAAGCGGTGGAATGCCCTGTTTTTCATATTTATGACTAACGCAATTCCAGACATCTTTGCTGGTCACATATTCGTACCCGACAAGCCTTAATTCCTCCGCCTTGCTGCGACATAACATTTCAATGGATTCTTCCAGCTCCATATCGTTCATTTCTTCCAAGCGGGGAGCGCCTCCCTTCTTACGCACAAGCCTTTATGCGGCATCAATATTACATAATTCGACTTCATACATTCAGATTCCTGCTTGCCCGATCTGGATCTTTTTGTTAATGGAGTCCAAGTTGTCATGAGAAGACAGTGGACTGGCATAGGATGAAGAACAACGGCTTTGTCCCGTTTACGAGACCTGTTACTTTCAACCGGGAAAGAGGGGTAGTTTTGAAGAAACAGACATTTATCCAGGGAGCCATGATCCTGCTTGCTGCAGGCATTATTAATCGTATTCTCGGTTTTATCCCCCGTATTGCGCTGCCTCGCGTAATCGGAGCAGAAGGGGTTGGTTTGTATCAGCTGAGCTATCCTTTCTTTATCGTACTTGTGACATTGATTACCGGAGGCATACCGCTCGCCGTAGCCAAACTCGTTGCCGAAGCAGATACAGGGGCCAACCGCTATTCTCCCCAGCGCATATTACAGATTAGTCTAAGCTTCACCTTGACCTTGGGCGTTGTTTTCATGTTTCTGTGCATTGTCTTTGCCCCGTGGGTTACACGTTATGTTCTAACGGATGAGAGGGTGTATCATACGTTTGTAAGCATGAGTCCGATGATTGCGATTATAGCCGTATCCGCGGTGTATCGCGGGTATTTTCAGGGCAAGCAGAATATGATTCCTACTGCCGCTTCCTCCATTACGGAAACCATTGTACGCATTATTTGCGTGATCTGGTTCTCCTGGCTGCTTCTCCCACAAGGTATTGCCCAGGCTGCAGCAGGGGCCATGCTCGGAGCACTCGTCGGTGAATTTGTAGGCATGCTTGTACTGCTATGGAATTATAACAGACATAAAAAGGATCCTGAACGCTCCAATCATCTGATCCCACCAAATGCAAATGTGCCTTCATCCGCACTACCCGTTGATTCAAATGCATCACAAACAGGATTGATCAGACGCCTCCTGGCCATCTCTGTACCTGTAACAGCAGGCAGACTTGTAGGCTCACTTTCCTACCTTGCTGAAACCATAGTCACCGCTCAGAGTCTGGCTCTTGCAGGCATATCCCGTGGACTGGCCACCGCTCAATATGGTGCGTTACAAGGCATGATCATTCCGCTGCTGCTTCTGCCGGGTGCACTCACTTCATCACTTGCCACATCACTTGTTCCCTCCCTGTCTGAAGCATCCGCACAGGGGGATCGGGCGCTCATCCATAAACGAATGCACCAGGCACTGCGGCTTGCCCTCGTCACAGGTGCCCCTTTTTCTGTTTTTATGTATGTGCTTGCCGAACCGATGTGTTTAGTACTGTATAATGATGCATCGATTGGAAGCATGCTTAAACTTATGGCTCCTTTTGCTCTGTTTATCTACATCCAGGCACCTCTTCAAGCTGCTCTGCAGGCACTCGATCGTCCAGGAAAAGCTCTTCTCAATACATTTATCGGTGCGGTCATTAAAATCACTTTGATTTTGCTGCTTGCATCAAAACCTGAATACGGCATTTTTGGTGCAGTAATTGCGATCTGTGTCAACTCAACTGTGGTTACTCTTTTACATGCCAGAAGTGTGCGCAATTTGCTTCAGTTCCGGTTCAAATGGATGGATTGGGTCAAAACAGCAACCGGCATGGTTATCATGGGAGCAGCAACCCTTTTGGTTTATGAACATACGGCCATTTTGTTGCCCTTCTGGCTGAGAATGATCCTTGCCCCTTTTGCTGGTCTCATTGTTTATTTTATTGTGATGGGCATGACCCGCATGATTGACTTTCACGATCTCTCCCGGATGCCGATTATTGGTTCCTGGTTCCAAAGACGTTCTCGGAAATAAGAAGACTATCGCTATTTTTTATCATCCTTCAAGCTTACGAATACTTTGCCATTATGGTCGATGGAGCATATAAATACATCCTTGAAATCGAGCACGCCCTTCTGTTGAATCTGATTCTTCAGCCAAAAACGTGTTTTCTGGATCAGCTCCAAATTTTGGTCTTGGACTTTACCATCCATAATTAACGGCAGGGGGAGACCCTCATATTTAATATTTTGAAAGCCATCGATCTTTTCCTGCCTAGGCTTTTTCATATTATTTTGCGATGAACTGTATCCTTGGCCTGAAGAAGAGTTATTCATGGGGATAACGGTTAATTTCCCGGTCGTTTCCAAAATGGCAAATTCGACTTCACCAATACTATCGATATTCTGTTCACGCAACTGCAGCAGAAGGTCATCCAAATTATACCGCTGTTTGCGCATTTCATCGCGATGCAGTGTACCTTTGGAGATGAGTACCGTCGGTTTGCCATCAATCATGAGTCGTAAACGACGGCTCTTGAGACTTAGAAAAGCCATGCCAATCTGAACAACAAGTACAGTCACCATGGGCACAATGCCGTGAGACAACGGCTTATCCGTATCCTCAATGACAAATGCTGCTATCTCGGCAAGCATAATGGACACAACCAGATCAAACATGGACAGCTTGCCTATTTCCCTTTTACCCATAACTCGAATGGCTCCATAGACGATAAAATACATGAGAATCGTTCGAAAAATATGTGCTCCTATATCCGAAAAACTCATAACATGCTCCCTCCTTCACATCTGGTTTACAAACAGATACCTGAAGCGTAATCCCTATTTTGACCGGAACCAGATATGCTCATGCGAGTCTTGATTGTTCATTTAATGGAAAATTCAGTTCATAACTACAGAGGCTTGACCATACAATGTAATAATTTCAAACTTGTACAAGGGGGTTGCTTCATGCAGCTGATTCGCCGAGTGATTTCGTTTCGAATGTCCAACCCGATTTTGTCGGGCCTCTGCCATGCTTTTGTATGGATGTTACTGGGAGCGTTAATCCTCTCCCTCTTTCTCTGGATGAGCAGCATGCGGGAGCAAGAACTTTCGCTTTACACGTATGTCGTTCATGGCTTGTCTTTGCTGGTTGGAGGATTTGTAGCGGGAAAACGGTCTGGCGAAAAAGGCTGGTACCATGGAGGGCTAACCGGTATCATTTATGGATTGATCGTATTGCTTATTGGTTTCCTCGCTTTGGATGCTTCATTCAATTGGAAAGACAGTCTGCAGCTTGCAAGCGCATTTCTGATTTCGGCACTCGGAGGAATTTTCGGGGTGAATACACACAGATCGTAGAAAGTTTGAATCTTACGACCTTACAGAGAAAAAGAAAAAGAGAACCGGACCTCCTAAGAGATCCGGTTCTCTGCAACAAACTAGAATAATCTATTCAACAGCGGTTTCACGACTCACTGCACTGCTGATCGCATTACGGTCGAATGTAAGCTTAGTTACATCGTTTACACGAAGTACAACCACATCATCCGTAATTTCAGCGATTGTACCGTGAAGGCCACCGATCGTTACAATTTTATCGCCCTTTTTCAACTGGTTCAGCATCGCATTACGCTGCTTTTGCTTTTTGTTCTGTGGACGAATCATCAAGAAGTAGAAAATCGCAACCATGAGTACCAAAGGTACAATCAAAGATACAATTCCACCGCCCGCATTGGCCGCTTGTAAAGGCATTACCTGAAACATTCAAAACTCCCCCTTATCGACTATACTTACAGTTACTGCTTGTTTCTCCGGTTCTGCAAAACCTGATCAGAAACCTTTGTCGTTGTCATGAAGACCATATTGATCGAAAAATTCATCACGGAAATCAAGCAAACGATCTTCCATTATGGCTTTGCGCACATTGCGCATCAAATTCTGCAAGAAATGAAGATTATGAATGGTCGTCAAACGCAAGCCAAATGTTTCATCCGCTTTGATCAAATGACGCAGGTAAGCTCTGGAGTAGTTACGACAAGTGTAGCAATCGCATTCAGGATCCAGTGGACCAAAATCGGTTGCAAACTTGGCGTTACGAACAACGAGTCGTCCCTGACTTGTCATTGTTGTTCCGTTACGGGCAATCCGGGTAGGCAGGACACAGTCGAACATGTCCACTCCACGAATCGATCCCTCAATCAATGCATCGGGCGAACCTACTCCCATCAAATAACGTGGTTTATTGGAAGGTAACAGCGGTACTGTGTAATCCAATACGCCATACATCAAATGTTTCGGCTCTCCAACACTCAGTCCACCAATAGCATACCCCGGGAAATCCATGGAAGTCAAATCTGCGGCGCTCTGACGGCGCAAATCCTCGTGCATGCCTCCCTGTACGATGGCAAACAGGCCTTGATCATGCGGACGAGCATGACTTTCGAGGCAGCGTTCCGCCCAGCGGCTCGTTCTTTCGAGTGATTTTTTTACATATTCATATTCAGCCGGATACGGAGGACATTCATCGAATGCCATCATAATATCGGAGCCGAGCGCGTTCTGAACTTCCATGGCCACCTCAGGTGAAAGAAACTTTTTGTCTCCATTCAGGTGGGAACGGAAGTGAACGCCTTCTTCTGTAATTTTGCGCATCTCACTGAGGGAGAATACCTGAAAACCGCCGCTGTCCGTCAGAATCGGCCGATCCCAGTTCATGAACTTGTGCAGACCACCAGCCTGGCGAACAATCTCATGTCCTGGTCTGAGGAACAGGTGATAGGTATTGCTCAGAATAATCTGCGCATCCATCTCCTTCAACTCTTCAGGACTCATCGTTTTTACAGTCGCCTGTGTACCAACAGGCATAAAGGTTGGTGTCTCGATAATGCCATGCGGTGTATGTACACGTCCCAGACGCGCACCGGATTGTTTACATGTTTTGATATGTTCATACGTAATTGCTGCCATTGGTTTTAATCATCCTCTAAAATTAATCGTTAGCTTCAGTATGCCTTTGTGAATCAATAGATTAACATGGCATCGCCAAAACTGAAAAAGCGGTATTTCTCTTGAATCGCCTGCTCATATGCATGCATGATATGTTCTCTGCCTGCTAGTGCACTAACTAACATAACAAGAGTCGATTTCGGCAAATGAAAGTTTGTAAGCATGCCATCTATAACTTTGAAGGTGTAACCTGGGTAGATAAAGATTTTGGTCCAGCCGCTGCTCTCCTGAAGAACCCCATCTTCGAACTTGCTGCCTACCGTTTCAAGCGTTCGACAGCTCGTCGTTCCTACTGCAAATACACGGTTACCACGTTTCTTCGTTTCGTTAATCAGGTCCGCCGTTTCTTGAGACATCGAGTAATACTCTTCGTGCATCTCATGCTCTTCCACAACATCAACAGACATTGGGCGGAATGTTCCGAGACCAACATGAAGCGTAATGAAAGTAACATTGACGCCTTTGGCACGGATCTGATCCAGCAGCTCATCCGTAAAATGCAGCCCAGCTGTTGGAGCCGCTGCTGATCCTTCGTGCTTTGCATACACCGTCTGGTATCTTTCACGATCATCCAGAGTCTCTTTAATATAAGGAGGCAGTGGCATCTCGCCCAAACGATCCAGGATCTCCTGGAAGATTCCATTATAGGAGAATGTAAGCGTCCGTGCACCCATTTCGCCTTCTTCATCAATTACAGCCTTAAGCTCATCACCGAATACAATAACTGAACCGGCTTTCAGCCTCTTCCCTGGTTTGACAAGAGCTTCCCAGCGGTCACCTTCCACATTTTTCAGCAAAAGCACCTCTGCTTTGGCTCCGGTATCTTCTTTTGTACCGAACAGTCTCGCTGGCAATACCCGCGTGTCATTCAATACCAAAGTGTCTCCAGGCTCTAGAAAATTGATGATATCCGGGAACGAGCGATGGTTAACCTCACCGTTCTTCTTGTTCAATGTCAGCAGCCGCGATGCCGTACGATCAAGCAAAGGCGTCTGTGCAATCAACTGCTCTGGTAATTCAAAATCATATAAGTTCACATTCATTTTCAATTCATTCCTTAACAATAGTCGCATTTTGATAATAGTGTTTCAATATTGTCTGGTAATCATACCCTTCATCTGCCATCCCTTTGGCACCCCATTGAGACAAGCCCAATCCGTGACCATTACCTTGGCCGATAAACATGAAGGTTTGACCCTGAGTTACTGCTCTGGCTTGACCATCACCGCTCATAACGACAAGAGCATTACCGGATGATGTTCCCGTTCCGGAAGCGGACAACACAGCAGCACCTTTTGATCCGGTTTTGCTTGAGGTTTGCCCGTCAGCGCCTAATACAGTATAACTTCCGGTCCCTGCAATATCAAATAAAGTACTCGGCAACCCTCCAAGTGCAGAACGATATGTATCTGCATATTTGACTGTCAAAGGTTGTCCATTCGCACTCACTTCAAGAGCTCTTCCTGAAGGTCCACGCTTGGTGATTTCCAAGGTAGAGATGGATGCCGGAACTGTGGTCGTTGTTTTTCCTTGTAACGCTTTAACCAACGCTGCAGAGGTAAATGGTCCTCTTACCCACGCGTAATCATTGGATTGAGCCACTTTCGCCAAAACAACAGCCTCGGTGCCCGGGTTCATTTTGGCCACAGGTTCAACCGTGGATTGAATCAGTGGAATGGGGCGTACGTTGGTATTTTGGGCAGTGACTGTGACTTTAAACAATCCTGCTTCTGTTTTAGTCGTCAATTCTTTTACATTATCCTCACGGATGTATCCACTAACCCCTGAGCTTAGCAGTACATGGTACCATGTGTGTAAACCTGCCTGAGCCGACGCATCTCCAGGGCTGTCCACATTACTGAATACGCCTGCTCCCCCGTTCCATACTTCGGATGGGTGAGCCGTTTGGCCCCCAGCATTGGAAGAGAACACAGCTTCAACGATTTTACCGCCGCTTTTGATGACTTCACCTGCTGTTGCATCTACTGCACTGGTTACTTTATCGTTCTCCGAGCCTATTCCGTTATACGCTTGGCTGAGTGTCGTATCCACAACATTGGCGATTTTGAATCGCTCTCCCTGTTGAAGAGCATAAGACCGAGCTGCGACGGCCTGAACTTTCAGAGCCTCTGCCGGCCAGGATGAATATACTTCAGCTCCTACAACCGAGTATAGATACTGCTCAAGCGGGACAACGTTGACCAAAGCCAAATCTCCGCCAACGATACTAACTTCCATGTCCCCGCGGTATGTCCGTGCGGAACGCTCCAACACTTTAATCCCACTTCCATCACCCTGCACATAAGCTTTTGCTTCACTGCCTGCAATTGTGTAATGTGGAGCAGTTTTCAGTGTATCTGTGCTGAGTCCCGCATCCTGTCGGATCATGAGCACATTGCTGTCAGATACTGGCGTCAAGCTCACGCCCGGCACCTTGACTTCCACCGTTTTTTTCAATGCTGCAAGTTCGGCCTCCGTTACCGCTTCCCCGACCCATACTGAATATCCTTGAGCCCCGCCACTGAGCTGCAATACGGTAATAGCATTGACTCCAGCGGCTAAGAGCGATCCCTGTGCAGCCTCCGCTTCCTGAAGCGAACTGTAGCTCCCTGCAGACAAGTGTTTGTTTCCAGTTACCACTGGTTTTTGACCGCCGAGCCCGGCTGCTGCCACCTTTTGCACTCGTGCAACGGCTTGTGTAGCCAAAGCCTCTGTCGCATAATTTCCTGTGTATAGTTGATACGTGGCCTTACCGCTCAGCGTCGTTGTGAACAGCAATGGTTTATCACTGGTCGCCTGCAACAATTTTGCTGCGGCTGCAGCAGTCTTGAAGTCCCCGGTTTCCAGCACTTTCACGCGGAAGCCATCTGCACTGAAGCGAATTTGACCAGCAGGAAGTGTAACTCCTGCCCCACTCTCTGATCCAATGCTCCATTTACCGGTTGATTCAAGTGTAATGAGAGGGGTTGTTGACTTATATGTGCTCCCCAGATTCGCAAACATGGCTACCCGAATCATCTGCCCGTTACTCTCAGCAGCAAAAGCGGGCACTTGCAGACATCCCACTGTTAAGAGAGCAGCAGCCAGTACCTTTAACCGCCGACTCCACTTCTTCTTTTGTAATGCTTTCCCCACGTTCAAACTCCTCTCCATGCTGTTTCTACACGTTATATCGGGAAGTTTTCATAAAAACTTCAATTTGGTTTGTTAAGAACTACAGAGCCTGGTTTACTTTCCGTCCCTCGGTGGTATAGGCAAGCCAAGATGATGATAAGCCAGATCCGTAACAACCCTGCCTCTTGGTGTACGCTGAATCATCCCGATTTGCAAAAGATAAGGCTCATAGACATCCTCAATCGTCTGACTTTCTTCACCAATCGTAGCTGCTATCGTATCCAGTCCAACGGGTCCTCCGCGGAAACTGTTAATCATGGATGTAAGCATCTTGTGATCAATCTCGTCCAAGCCGCGCGGGTCAATCTGAAGTCGTTTCAACGCTTCTTCAGCCAGTGCCTGGGTAATGATTCCATCGCCCCTTACCTGGGCAAAGTCACGTACCCGTTTTAGCAAACGATTGGCAATTCGCGGTGTCCCGCGTGATCGGAGAGCAATCTCTTCTGCAGCATCGCCAACAATTTCGACGCCCAAAATTTCCGTAGATCGTGAGACGATATAAGCGAGCTCATCCACGGTATAAAACTCCAACCGACTGATTACACCAAACCGGTCTCGAAGTGGTGCAGACAGCAATCCAGCGCGTGTTGTAGCCCCAATCAAGGTGAATGGTGGAAGGTCCAATCGCACGGAACGCGCACTTGGACCTTTTCCGATCATAATATCAAGGGCAGAGTCCTCCATGGCTGGGTACATTACTTCTTCAACGGTACGATGCAGACGATGAATTTCGTCAATAAACAGAACATCGCCTTCCTGCAGATTCGTCAGCAGTGCAGCCAGATCACCCGGTCGTTCAATCGCCGGTCCCGATGTGGTACGCAAGTTTACGCCCAATTCGTTGGCAACAATATTGGCAAGTGTCGTTTTACCAAGTCCTGGTGGACCGTAAAGCAGCACATGATCCAATGCTTCATTTCGTAATTTGGCAGCTTCAATATATATTTTCAAATTTTCCTTGACCTTGTTTTGCCCGATATATTCATTCAGATACCGGGGACGGAGACTCAGCTCAACATTCTGATCCTCCATCATCAGGTTAGCGGAAATAATCCGGTCATCCATGTTCATCCCTACCTTTTTTTGTGCGGGCTACTGCCATTATATATGCAAATTCAACTATCCGGTAAACAGCATTTGCAGCGCACGTTTCATCAACACATCAACAGAATCAGCCGATGTAACATCCTTTTTCAATTTCAACCACACTTTATCTAGCTCACTGTCTGTATAACCGAGAGCCTTCAAACCGTCCCGAGCCTCATCCCAGGCCGATCCACTTCCCGCTTCTTCAGAAGGTGGGGCAAACAAGCCTGTAGCATAAGCCGCTGCTCCAAACCCGTCCAGCTTGTCTTTCAGATCCAAAATCATGCGCTGTGCTGTCTTTTTGCCGATACCCGGCAGCTTCGTCAGGAACGTCAGGTTCTCCTGGTAGATCGCTGTAACGACATGGTCTGGCGTACCACCGGCCAGTATACCCAGTGCCACCTTTGGCCCGATACCAGATACTTCAATTAGTTTGCGGAACAAACGCTGTTCTTCCCGTGTAACAAACCCAAATAGCAGCATCGCGTCTTCACGCACATGATGATGAGTATACACCGTGATCTCGCCTTCCTGCTTCGCAAACGCAAACGGATTGGGACAGAATACGCGGTATCCCACGCCATGAACATCCAGCACAATATATTCATTCTCTACATGTACGAACTGTCCTCTTAGAAAATCAATCATTTTCGCAATACCTCATTCAACTTGGAATTTAATGTATATGAGTGCGCGTGACATACAGCCACAGCCAGAGCATCCGCTACGTCATCCGGCTTCGGTATAGCCTGCAAACGCAGAAACATTTTGACCATTTCCTGTACCTGCCGCTTTTCTGCCTTACCATATCCTACAATAGCCTGTTTAATCTGCATTGGAGTATACTCCGCTATAGGCAATCCCTTCTGAGCAGCAGCAAGCACCATGACGCCTCTTGCCTGACTGACAGACATCGCTGTAGTTACATTCCTGTTAAAGAAAAGTTTCTCCAGTGCTACTGCATCCGGTTTATATTTATCGATCAACTGCACCATGCCTTCATACACGTGAAGCAGCCGTTCTTCTTCAGGTGTATGGGCTTCAGTCTGAATGCAGCCATATTGTACGGGTACCACTTTACTACCGATCTTATCCACAAATCCAAAACCGACAATCGCAATCCCCGGATCTATTCCCAAAAAACGCAAAACCATCTCTCCCTTACAATAAAGCGAACATATGTATCGTTCATTTCATTATAACAAAAGATAGACCCTGCGACAGGAAAAACTTTGTCTAATCTCAGGAGTGCATGGTTCGGCATCATACTGGCTTTTCTGCACGATATGCTTGTCCTTGTCGACTGGTTATTTTTACTACGACAAAAAGGACATCTCTCGATGTCCCATGATTACCTCTCAGTATGACCACTTTGGATGTTATCCATTTATCCGCCATTTCGAAGCTCTTCTTTATGTGGTCCATCAATGGCATAATCACTAAAAGTCGAAATCACGCTGTTATATTCATCCTTGTCTTGTACACGGATACCTTGCTGTAGCTGCTCCAGTACCCCTTCAGGCAAAGAACTCTCCAGCGATCCGACGTCCATTTGAAAAAAAGTGCGAATTACTTTTTCTTCTGCAGGTCGACCTTCGTAAAGATTAAGATTACCAACCGCATCCACGCTAATATATGCCTGTTCCTTGCATAGCGGAGATAGATCATCCACTTGTTTTTTAATTTGCAATGTATCAGTAGTCACTACCTCAGCCTCCCACTCCGGATGCTGTTGAAGTAACACTTTTAATTGAGGTAGGGCCATTTTCCCCAATTGTTCCGTTTCAATTCCGCAAATATAATGCGTCTCCATAACCACAGAAGTTAAACGATCCGTCTCGGACCCAAGCCGTCCCAATATACTTTGTACCTCTTCTTCGGAACGTTCTTCCGTGACTGGAGCCATAGCCGTAGTGGCCTCACTGAAGTTAGTGGTTAACAACCGCTCAATGTGAGATGAAATCGACAACCCGCTGTATGCCAGGATAGTAATAGCCACCAATGAGGCAGCCATCCATGTCGTTCGTTTCCAACGCCGCCATCGTCTTTTAAACTGTTTTCTGAATTTAAACGTGTTCACATGAACCCCTTCTATCACTTTTTTAAACCTAGTGTGACCGAAAGGGTTATGCTTTATGCAAAATTAACCCAATGTGAAAAGCCAAAGTACTTTCCTCATTATTTTAGAAAACATAAAAGTGGACTATCTATAGTAAGATAGTCCACTTCTTAAGATCGGGATGACACGATTTGAACATGCGACCCCCTGGTCCCAAACCAGGTGCTCTACCAAGCTGAGCTACATCCCGTT